>DJEN01000073.1:4991-10815 GCA_002431345.1 Megasphaera sp. UBA5897
GTCCTGATTGACTGCGGCTGTCATACGGGCCGTATCCTTGCGGCATCGAGTTTGGCGATGGCTGGCGGTAATAGGCTTCGCTGGCTGCGCGCCGTCTCATGGCATCCGGGTCTTTGTCCCAATCATACGGGGCATTGGCTGCGTTGGGAGATGGCTGGTCATAGGCGGGATAGCCATAGCCTTCATCCGGCATGCGGGGATTATCTTCGGGTACAATCGGTTTGCCGATATAGTACCGATAAATGTTTTTGGGATGACCTAGCTTACAGCATATTTCTTCTTCAGACTGGCCTTGTTTGGCACCCAGACGGAATTGTTCTTCGCAGTCTTCCAGAATGCCTTTTAAGTCTGCTTTGTCGCTGTGACGGAAATAATACTTCAAGAGGTCCATGAATTCAGTCTTTCTCATGTACTCACCTTTCTAATGATTCTTTTTCAGCAGTGTTTCATATTGCTGATGATAGTTGGCGCCGACCTGCCAGGAAGCAATGCTGACAGCTAAAATAGCAAAAATCAGTATAAAGACGACATATGTCGGCATTGGCGGTAAAAATGAAACAGAAGCCAGGGGCTCCATTTCAAAGGCAATACAAATAGCCACCCAGAGCAGTAATGCCACTGTAATACAAGTGCATAAGCTGCCAATTGCATAGCAGAGGAGATACAGATGTTTAAGTCGTTGCTGTGTTGGTGTCAAGTGAAATGCCTCCATAAAAAATAAATCACCCGAGAAGGCGAACGCTTCTCCATTATCCAATATAGTACCACAGGCCGTAGGAAAAGGGAATAATAGAGCCGAATCTTTCTTTTATTTTGTTTCCGCTATATAATGTTAATAATTAATGATTAGGTACTTAGAGGAGGAGTTACGAATGGCAAATTTTGTTCGCTATCATATTGGGGATGTTGTGCAGATGAAGAAGGCTCATCCCTGCGGCTCGAATGAATGGGAAGTACTGCGCATCGGCGTCGATTTTGTAATTCGCTGCTGCGGCTGCGGCCATCGGGTCATGATTCCCCGGCCCAAGTTTGAAAAAGCCGTCAAAAAGGTCTTACAGTCAGCATCTGAAGAAAAAGAGTAAAAAATATGAGTGAAATTGTAAATTTTTTGGAAAAAGGTATTTTTATTTTTGCTGCTTTGTGATACAATTTACATCAACGATTCTTTTATTATTTACCAAGGTAAAGTAATAAAGAAAAATCACATGTAAAGGAGGTCATAGAATGAATCATCATACATTAGATGGAGTCAAAATGCTCCATCATGATGAAATGCGAAATTATGACCGAATCCAGGGAAAAATCATTTCTGTGATTCTCAATCACGGATGTAAAATTATTGAAACACCAAACTTTGAAGACTACGATGTATACCAGCATTTTTTTCCGCATATGCGGCAGCAGATGGTCAAAACGATTGATACAGATGGACGGGTATTGGTATTGCGGCCGGATGTGACGCTGCCTGTGGTAGAAACGGCAGCGCGGGAATTTCCCAGACCTAACCAGCTGCTGAAATTTGGCTACGTCAGCACTGTATTTCGTGAATATTTTGGTCGCAGCACTTATGGCAAAGATTTTCTCCAAGGCGGCATTGAAATCTTAGGTGATTCCAGCCCGGAATGCGACGGCGAAGTCATCGTCATGGCCGCAGAAATTTTGAAGGCCGTCGGCGTGGAAACGATTCGCATCGACATCGGCACGGCGGCGTACACGCAAGCATTGTTTGACGGACTGCCGCTGGATGAAGAACAAAAGGATACGCTTCGTTCGTATTTGGCAGATCGAAATCTCGTAGCGTGCCGCCAGTATATTGCGTCCCTGCCGCTGTCCGGCGATGCCCGCAGGACACTGGAAGCACTGCCTGTTTTGTTTGGTCCGTATGCGCAGACCCTGAGCAAGGCAAAAGAACTTTGCATCAACAGCGGCATGCTCAACGCGCTCTCGCGGCTGGAACGGATTTATGATTATATTTTGTATGCCGGATTTGCAGACAAGGTACAGCTGGATTTTGGCTTTGCCAGCAAGTTGGGGTATTACACGGATATGGTATTCAAAGTCTATGTAGACGGCGCGCTTTATGATGTCATCGACGGCGGCCGTTATGACCGGCTGTCTGCTCAGTTTGGCGTAGACCGCCCGGCCTGCGGCTTTGGCATGAACATCAACTTATTGTATGAATTTATGAGCGATGCCGGCTTACTGGAAGATACAGAGCCTTCGTTCCAGCTGGCCGTTTCCTATACGGCTTCCGACCAGACGCTGATTCGTGATCTGATGCATTGGCGTGCTCAAGGGTTCCGCGTGGCGGCTTATCCGGATGCATCTTTTATTGACAGCCGGGACTACAGCATTCATGCGATGTACCGCAACGGTGCCTACTATAAGGACGGGCAGGTATTGTCGGCGGAAGAATTAGAAGAACTGATGAGGAGGCTGTAAGATGGCAATTCATATCGCCTTGGCAAAGGGCCGTATTCATAAAGCAGTGATGAACTATTTGCAGGAAAGCGGCTATGTGTTTTCGACATATTCCGAAGACAGCCGCAAATTGATTTTTGAAGACAGCCGTCATCTGTTGAAAGTTACGCTTGTCAAATCACCAGATGTGGCCGTGTATGTAGAACGCGGCGCAGCCGATGTAGGCATCGTCGGTGAAGACGTGCTGATCGAAGAAGCACCGGGTGCGGACGTGTACGAAGTAATGGATTTGGGTATCGGCCGCTGCCGCATGGCTGTTGCCGGGATTGCCGGCAAACCGGTCGATATGACCAAGCGCATTACGATTGGCACTAAATATCCGCGTATTGCCCGGCAGTATTTTGAGCAGCATCATCACAGCGTCGATATTATCAAGCTGAACGGCTCAGTAGAACTGGCGCCGCTTGTCGGCTTGTCCGATGTGATTGTGGATATTGTAGAAACAGGCAATACGCTGAAAGCCAACGGACTGGAAGTGTTGCAGTACTTCATGGATTTCAGTGCCCGCATGATTTGCAATCCTGTTTCGTTTAAGATGAAATATAAGGAAATACAAGAATTAATGCAGGTGATTCAGCAAAAGGAAATGGAAGCCTGAGCGAGGGGGAATAGAGCATGGAATGGATAGAGGTTCCAGATGATGGGTTGACACTGCGGGATATCCGCAAGATTACGAAACGGGATCAGTCTGAAAGCGCTGCGATTCGAGAAAGCGTCGAAGCGATTTTGCAGGCCGTACAGGACCAAGGGGACGCGGCAGTGCGTGAACTGACAGAAAAATTTGACGGTGTCCGGCTGGACAGCTTTTTAGTTGCGCCGGAAGAAATAGACGAAGCGACAAAAAAAGTAGGACCGGAATTTATGGCCGTACTGCAAGAGGCTGCTGATAATATCCGCGCGTATCACCAGCGTCAAGTGCAGCAGACCTGGATGGATACGTTTCGTCCCGGCGTGCGCCTGGGGGCTAAATTTACACCGATTCAGCGTGTTGGCGTGTATGTACCGGGCGGTACGGCAGCCTATCCGTCTACGGTACTGATGGATACGATTCCGGCTCATGTTGCCGGTGTTCCTTCGATTGCTGTCTTTACGCCGCCGGCTAAAGACGGCTCTGTCAATCCGTATATTTTGGCAGCTGCCCATGTTGCCGGTGCGACGGAAATCTACAAAGTAGGCGGCGCCCAGGGGATTGCGGCGGCAGCATTTGGCACGGAAAGCATTCCGCCTGTGTTTAAAATCGTCGGTCCGGGCAATGCGTACGTAGCCATGGCCAAACGGCTTGTCTTTGGCACCGTTGGCATTGATATGATTGCCGGTCCCAGTGAAGTCGGTATTTTGGCAGATCATGACGCCAATCCGGTATGGGTTGCTGCAGATTTGTTGGCTCAGGCAGAACATGACCGCCGGGCAGCTGTTTTCCTCGTTACGCCGAGTGCAGCGCTGGCGCATGCTGTCGAAGCAGAAGTGCAGCGCCAGCTGGAAGAACTGCCGCGCAAAGAAATCGCTGCCGCATCAGTAGAAAACCACGCCAAAGTATTTATTACCAAAGATAAAGACCAGGCTGTATCCATTATGAATCTCATTGCGCCGGAACATTTGGAAATCGAATTTTCGGATGCTGAAGCGTATGTCGATAAAATCATCAATGCCGGTGCTATTTTTATCGGCTCCTATACGACGGAACCTTTGGGCGATTATTTTGCCGGGCCTAATCATACGCTGCCGACAATGGGAACGGCGGCATTCTCGTCACCGCTGGGCGTCTATGATTTTGTCAAACGGAGCAGCCTGCTGCAGTACAACAAAGAAGCCTTTGAAGCGGTTGCCGACAAGGTCATCCGTTTTGCTGATGTAGAAGGATTGCAGGCCCACGGCCTTGCGGTAAGGAGAAGAATTGATGAATAAATCTTGGCTTCGCAGTACGATTCGTTCATTTGAACCCTATAAAGTTCCGGAAATCAAAGAAAATATTGTCATCAATGCCAATGAAAGCCCGTATAATATATTTGATTTTCCGGCTGTTAAAGCTGATTTTTTGGCACGGCTGGCACAAACGCCGTCTTATCATTATCCGGACCCATTTGCAGAAGAACTGCGGGCAGCCTTGGCTGATTACGTATCCTGTAAGCCGGAAGAAGTCCTCGTCGGCAACGGCGGTGATGAAATCATCAGCTTGATTATCAATACGTTTGTCAATGCAGGTGATACGGTTCTCGTGCATACGCCGACTTTTGATATATACGGCATCGACGCGGAAATTGTCGGTGGCAACGTAGTTTCTGTACCGGATTTGCCGGGATTTAAACGAGATACAAAAACATTTTTGGCAAAGGTAAAGGAACTGCAGCCGAAATTGACGATGATTTGCAACCCCAACAACCCGACGGGCAGCATACTGCCTGTATCGTATTTGGAAGAGGTCCTGCAGGCATCGGCCAATCCGGTCGTCATTGATGAAGCGTATTTGGAATTTTCCGGACAAGAAAGCATCATTACCAAATTAGGGCAGTACGATAACCTGATTGTTATCCGCACGATGTCCAAAGCTTTTGGCCTGGCAGGTCTGCGCCTTGGCTATGCCGTGGCACAGCAGGATGTTATTGATGCCTTGTCGCTGACTAAGCTGGTATATAATATGAATATATTGACACAGGCAGCCGGTTTGGCAACATTGGCTCATCGAGATGACGTACTGCGTCATAATGTACCGCCAACCATTGCTGCAAGAGATTATTTATATACAGAACTTAACAAAATCGACGGCGTGACGGCCTATCCGAGTGTGACCAATTTTGTGTTGCTTCATGTGGCTGACGGTCCGGCTATGGTCAAGGCATTGAGCCAGGCAGATATTTGCGTCCGCTTTTATCAAGCGGCAGATTTAAAAAACTGTCTGCGTATTACAGCTACGACGATGGACGTCGCCAAAAAAGTCATTGCTGTATTTCAAAAGGAGGCTGCCCATGCGTAGTGCGCAAGTAGAGCGGGAAACCGCAGAAACGCAGATTGCCGTTTCGCTGAATTTGGACGGTACGGGAACATTTGCCGGTACGACAGGTATTGGCTTTTTTGACCACATGATGAATCTGCTTGCCTGCCACAGCGGTATGGATATTACTCTGCATGTACATGGGGATTTGGATGTCGATACGCATCATACGCTGGAAGATTTGGCTATCGTCTTTGGCGATGCCTTGACGCAGGCCTTGGGGGACAAAAAGGGCATCCGGCGTTATGGTATGTTTTACTGCCCCATGGATGAAGCACTGACGCGCATTGTCATTGATTTGAGCGGCCGGCCGTATTTGGTCTATGATGTTTCCTTAGGCGTAGAACGCATTGG
>DJEN01000090.1 GCA_002431345.1 Megasphaera sp. UBA5897
GCTGAAGGGCATAAAAAGATATATATTATCGATGAAGTGCATATGCTGACGACAGAAGCGTTTAATGCGCTGCTGAAAACCTTGGAAGAACCGCCGGCTCATGTCATTTTTATTTTGGCGACTACAGAACCGGAACGGATTCCCATGACGATTTTGTCACGATGCCAGCGATATGAATTTCGCCGCATTACCAGCCGGGATATTGCCAAACGGCTTCTTTATGTAGCTGAGCAGGAACATATCGATTTGACCAAGGGAGCTGCGCACATTTTAGCTGTTCAGGCTGACGGCGGCATGCGGGATGCGCTGAGCATGCTGGACCAGTGCGTAAGCAACACGGAAGGGACGATTGATGAATCATTAGTCCGTGATTTGTTGGGACTCATTGGCCGTGATTGGTTGTTTTCCCTGACGGATGCCGTTTTTGCGGGAAAAGGCGCTGTGATTATCAAAGCTGTCGACGATGTCGTACGCATGGGAAAAGAGCCGCAGGTACTGCTGACGGAAGTGCTGGAACATTTGCGGGCCATCATGCTCTATCAAGCTGATTCCCAGACAGATACACTGGCGGCGTATGCAGACTCGATGAAAGAGCTGGCGGCGCAGGCCAAGAAAATGACGCCGGAGCGGGTATTTGCTATTTTGAATGTACTGCAGCAGGCTTTGTTGTCTGCTAAAAATTCTCCCGTGCCGCGAGTCGCTGTAGAAATGGGGCTGCTCATGGCAAGCCGTACACAGGATGCGGCACAGCCTGCCGTAGACAGCCAAGTTGTGCGTGCCGTTCCGGAAGATGTGCTGGACAGATTGACACGGCTGGAACAGGCAGTTTTCCAAAGCGGCCGTACGCCAGTCAAAACGAAAGCCCAGGAATATATTCCGATACCGGAAGAAGAGGAACGTCCAGCTGGTTTTACAGAGGAAGCCGTTCCGTTTCCTGATGAAGAATATACGGCCAGTCCTGCTCCTGTCGTGCCGGAAGTACAACATGCATCTTCGCCCCAAACGGCGAACGGCAAGAAGGCACCGGACAGCGTATCTCCGCATCCTGCAGTCAAACCCCATTCTGCAGCGCCAACTGCCGCACCGGCAGTTTCCGGTCCGGCTAAAGCAGTACACACAGCGGCGTATCAGACGATATGGCAGCAAATGTGCGCTGTTTTGGATAAGGAAAAGAAAAAGGCTGTCTTATCCTGTATCCGCAACGGCCGCGTCGTGTATATCGGCGAAGGGCGGGTCATTGTCGCCTTTAAAACGGCGTTTATGGTTAAGCGCGCCAATCGCGAAGATTATTTTAAATTTGTTGACGCAGCATTGTCCAGCATTCTGGAAGGCACTGTCCATATGACAGGCTATTTGGAAGGCGATGAAGAACTGGCTGCTTACGAAAAAAAAAACAGTAAACAAGGTATAACCAATCAGACCGCTGTTTCTCAAGCCAATGTATCAAAACCTGTTGAAAAAAAAGAAAACGTGCCGGCAGCAAACGGTTCATCTCCGGAAAAAATAGGAAATGAAGCCGGCTCACTGTCTGTACAGCAGCAGCCTGCTGCATCGGCACCGCCTGCACAGCAGGAATCCAAACTGATGCCGGCAACAGTAGAAGATATGTCGCAGGAAGAAAGAGCTTTGCTGGAACCATTGCTCAAAACAGTGGGAGATTGTAATATATATATAGAAACTAAAAATAGTAGATAATACAGGAGGATGTATATATGTTTGGTGGAAATATGCAAGGTATGATGAAGAAAGTACAGAAAATGCAGAAAGAAATGAAAAAACTGCAGGAAGATTTAAAACAGCGCACAGTCGAAACCACTGTCGGCGGCGGTGCGTTGACGTTGGTAATGAATGGTGAAAAAAATGTAGAAAGCGTCCATATCGATCCGAGCATCATTGATCCGGAAGATGCAGAAATGCTGGAAGATTTGGTAGTAGCTGCTGTCAACGAAGCAAGTAAAAAAGTAGACGATATGATGGCACAGGAAATGGGCAAAATTACAGGCGGCATGCATCTTCCCGGTATGTTCTAATGGATACGCCTATAGATAGACTGACTGAACAATTTCGTCGTTTACCCGGCATTGGCATTAAAACAGCCCGCAAGCTGGCCTATTATATTGTTCAACAGCCGCCGGAACAGGTCAACGCGTTTGTGGCAGCTATTCGCAATGCCAAAGAAACGATGCGTTTTTGTTCTATTTGCTGCAATTTATCAGCGCAGGACCCCTGCCCGATTTGCAGCGACAGTAAACGGGACAGGTCTACTATCTGTGTCGTCGAAACGCCGCAGGATGTCATGGCGATTGAACGCAGCGGTGACTATCACGGCTTGTATCATGTCCTGCACGGCGCATTGTCGCCCTTGGATGGGATTGGCGTAGATGATTTGCGTATTAAAGAACTTCTGAAACGCCTTAGCGATACAGAGGTCAAAGAAATTATTATTGCTACCGATCCGGATGTAGAAGGCGAAGCGACGGCATTATATTTAGCCCGTTTGCTGAAAACAGCCGGCATACGCGTGACGCGGATTGCCCGCGGCCTGCCGATGGGCGGCGACATCGAATATGCTGACGAAGCAACGTTGGCCGGCGCGGTTGCCAATCGACAGGAAATGTGAGGTATAGCTTATGGATTACGTGTGGATAGGCGCAGGCATCCTTGCCTTGTTTTTACTGAATAAGCTGGTTTTGGCACCTGTTCGCAGATTAGTTGTGAACGTCCTAAGCGGTCTTGTGGTCTTGCATTTGATTAATACGTATGGATATTTAGCAGGATTTCATACGGTACCGATTACGCTGGCAACCGGTTTGATTATAGGCATATTCGGATTGCCAGGTGTACTGCTTGTTACGATGTATTATACCTTTTTTTGATTTAAATGGAGATGGGATAACGTGAATTTGAAAAAGTGGGCTGCGTTAGCTCTTACCACGGTTGTTGCAGCGGCATGCTTATCTGGATGCGGCAACAGCGTTTCTACGAAGGTGGAAACTGTAAATAAATCAGATCATCCGGTAGCTCTTACCTTGGATGCCAATATGACAGCCCTTCATATGACGACGATTGTCCCAAAGATTTCCGGCAAGCTGGTTTCTGCGCCGCTTACCAAGGGGCAGGAAGTCAAGGCCGGTGAAACGGTCGTACAGATTGATACGTCGCCGTATCAAGCCAGCGTCAGTCAGGCTGAAGCAGAATTAGTAGCCGCTTCTTCAGCAGCCACGACCTATCGGACTGTTACCGTACCCGCTGCCGGCGGGGATGGCGGCGGAGATAACGGCGGACAAAGAGCGCAGCTGAATGCGTATTACAAAGATGGCTATTTTTCCCGCGCTGAATTTAACCAGCTGATGTCTAAGAATGCGCCGGCAGCACAGACGCAGACCGTGCAGGTACCGCAGACAGCGCCTGTCGATCATGAAAAAATTGCTCAGCTGCAGCAGGCCGTACAATCTGCCAGAGAAATGCTCAGCAATGGGACTATTTATTCTCCGATTGACGGTAAAGTAACGTCAGTATCTGATAATCCGTCCGTTGCCGTAGCCGGCAATGTATTGGCGACGATTCAGCAGATGACGCCGCTGGTAGCTACATTTGCCGTGCCGGAAATGTACGTTTCGGCTTTGCAGGCAGCCAAACAAAGCGGCACGTTGCAAGTATCTGTTATTGCGCCGTCTGGAGAATCAGAAACAGGAGAACTAACGTATTTGGCAACGGAAAAAGATGCATCTACAGGATCGTATACTGCCAAAATTACATTTAACAACACAAAAAATTTATTTGTCCCAGGCGAATTTTATCATGTGCGCGTATCTACGCCGCAGGAAGTTTCGCAAATTACCGTGCCGAAAACGGCAATTCGCACCAAAGACAGCGGCGACTTTGTATACATTGTCAATGACAGTGGCTTGGCAGATGCCCGGTCTGTCCTTACAGGGGATGAAGAAGAAGGCCGCATCGTAATTCTGGATGGCTTGCAGGAAGGCGATAAAGTAGTTGTCGACCCGCCGGAATCGTTGGAAATTGGCATGAAAGTCAAATCCTGAGTACAGAGAGAGTGAGTGACGTTCCATGAAAGAAGACATGCATCCGGAGCGGCATACGAGTTTGCTGAAGTCGCTGGAAAAAAGCCTGGATGTACTGGATATTTTTGTAGAGTGCAATACAGGGCTGACTTTGAAAGAAATCGCCGCGCGGACACAGCTCAATACATCGACGGCATTTCGTATTGTCAATACGCTGGAACGGCGTCAGTATTTGACTCGCAACGATGCGTCCAAGCAGTATCGGCTGGGTCCCAAAGCGTTGGCATTAGGATATTCTTCGCATTGGACGGAAAATGTCGTTACGCTGACCAAACCTTACTTACGGCGTTTGCAGCAGATTTTTAATGAAACAGCCAGCGTATACGTAGCTGAAGGAGACAGCCGTATTTGTTTGGATCATGTAGAAAGCAGCCATGCGTTGCGGCGTGTCATTCCCATGGGGGAATCACTGCCTTTATATAAAGGCGCTGCCGGTAAAATACTTCTGGCATGGGCACCGAAAGAAGAACGGAATCGGATGATTGTTCAGTACGGTCATTTATCGGAAAGTGAATTTGCTTCCATCCGTCATAATGGTTATGCAGTTACACAAGATGAAAGCGAACATGGGCTGTTTGCTCTGTCTGTTCCGATATTTAATTTTGAAGAACAGGTAGTAGCTTCGCTGACGATTGCTGGCCCTACGATGCGTTTTTATGACTCGATTCGGCAGAAAATGTTGTTTACACTGAGCCAATATGCGTATGAAATTTCATATGCATTGGGATATCGTAAAAAATGATACGCTATACAGTATGGAATAAAGAAGAATTTCAAGAAAAGTCCTGTGTGGCAGCTCCTAAATTACTGGGACAGTATTTGATACACCGCACAGAAGATACGGTGTATATAGGCCGTATTGTAGAAACGGAAGCCTATGGGGGCACGTACCGGCGGCAGGCTGATGACGGCGCCCATAGTTTCCGTGGTATTACTAAACGGACGGAGCCCATGTTTGCTGCTGGCGGCATTGCGTATGTATATCTGATTTACGGCATGTACCACTGCATGAATGTTGTAACTGCCCCTGCCGGCAGCGGACAAGCTGTGTTGATTCGGGCTGTTGAACCGATAGCCGGCATAGAGGCTATGCTGGAAAACCGGCATATGACCCGGATGAAGCCGAATGTCAGCAATGGGCCGGGAAAAGTATGCCGTGCCATGAAGATTACTATGGCTAATAATAAAGAAGATTTGTGCGGCGGCTCCTTGTGCATTGCACATCCGGAAACAATGCCTCGTTTTTCCATTGTCCGTACGCCGCGCATTCATATTGATTACGCCGTGAAGGGAAAACATTTCCCTTGGCGTTATTACATAAAAGACAATCCATATGTCTCAATCTAAGTACAGTGTTTTCGCTTATGAGGGGGAATTACTATTATAGAGTTTAGAGAATTCAGACTGGAAGACAAACCAATTATTGATGACTATTTCAGTCAAAAACGATATGAACAAGCGGATGCTACATTTATGACGTTGTTTGCTTGGCAGTATCCGTATGAAATTCAATGGGCAGAAGAAGACAATGTGCTGTATGTTCGCGCCGGGCGCGGCAAGACACAGTTTTGGATTCCGCCGTTTGCGCGCAAAGACGGCAGCTTTGCCAAAGGGGTAGAACGAATGCATGAATGGTTTGACGCGCATGGCTATCCTTTTTTGATGAAAGGGGTAACGCCGGAAACGGTAGAACGTATTCGCGCGCTCTGTCCGGACTGCTATGAGTTCACGCCGGACCGCAACAACTATGAATATGTGTATTTGACGCAGAATTTGATTAATTTGTCTGGTAAAAAATATCGGCAGAAGAAAAATAATCTGAATCATTTCCGCAACCAATATTTTGGCAATTGGGAATATATCCCCATTACGGAAGATATTTTTGATGAATGTCTGGAAGCGGAAAAAACATGGTACGAACAACATGAAGAACAAGATGATGATGAAGAATTAGCCGGTGAACGCCAAGCGATTGAAACGGTGTTTAACAACTGGAATGTACTGCAGCCGACAGGCGGCGCCATTCGCATGTACAATAAAATTGTAGCTTTTTCTATTGGCGAAATGCTCAATAATGATACGGCGATTATTCATTTTGAAAAGAGTGACCCGACTATTCGCGGGCTGTATCAGGTAATCAATCATGAATTTGTTGTCCATGCCTGGAGTCATACGACCTACATCAACCGGGAAGAAGACATGGGGATTCCGGGACTGCGCCATTCCAAAGAATCATATAACCCCGTGCGGTTTATTGAAAAATACGATGTTACATTGAAACAATAGAAGGGAAACGACATGGATATGGAATTTCGTCTGGCTGGCCCGCAGGACAGAAACGAAGTAGAAAGCTTATGGGCATACTGCTTTGAACCGCGGGAAAATCCGTTTTTTCAATGGTACTTTTCTAAATTTTATACGCCGGAAAATGTGTTAATGGGATTTAAAAAAGGGGAAATGGCTTGTTTAACCCATTTAAATCCGTATACGCTGAAGCTGCGCGGCAAATGTATTCCCACGTCGTATATCGTCGGCTTGGCAACTCATCCGGCGGCAAGACGGGGCGGCATTGGTGGCCAGCTGCTGAAAGCGGCGCTGAAAGAAATGAAGCGGCGCGGTCATTTCGTCAATATTCTCATGCCGTCCAAAGCCGGGTTTTACCAACCGTATGGCTATGAACTCTACTGTCATCAATGGAAAGAAACGATGCCGCTGGAAGACCTGCGGCCGCTGACGGACAGGACCGTTCGCTTTGCCTTTGTCAATAGTCCTGACCAGTGGCAGTATTTGGCTGCCGTGTATGATGCGTATACAAAATCGCTTTCCGGCTATGCGGTGCGGGACGAAGCTTCTTGGCGCAGCCATATTGAAGCCCAGCTGGCAGAAGGAAATATTGCCGTTGTCTTCCAGGATGACCAGCCGATTGCGTATATGTATTACAATCTGGGTGAGCCGACAATTGTCAGCGGCGAATTTGTGTATGCTACGATGCAGGGCAAGCGGGGACTGTTGGAATATGCGTATAATCATCGTTCCCAAGGAAAAACACTGCAGTGGAATGAAGGAATCCATGACCAGTCCTATCGGTTTTATCCTGACGGCAAGCAGGGCCACGAAACGATGCCGTTTATGACATGCCGTATTGTCGATGTCAAAGGCGCGTTGGAACAAATCCCGTATCCCAAAGATGTCAGCGGCAGTTTGGTGTTCCATACAGAAGATCCTTTGGCAGATTGGAATACGGGGACGTTTGCGTTGACCGTGTCAGACGGCAAAGGAACGGTCACAGCGGCTCCTCATGCCCAAGCGGACGCATCCATGCCGATTGGCACGCTGGCACTGTTGGTGTTCGGTGCAATGGACGTCAATGACTTGGTTTTCTGTGAAAAACTGCAGGGAACCGACGAAGCCCTAAAAAAACTGGAAGCATTCTTCCCAACAGAAAAATGCTACATCAACGAATGGTATTAAGCGTAAGACCCTATGCCTTTCTATCTGACAACAGATGGAAGGGCATATTTTTTATGAAAAAATACGTTGACGGATGCCGGTACATACCCTACGATAAGCATATACGATGGGAACATATAAGGGATGAATACAAATGATGCAAACATGCAGAGCGTGGATTCAAATGCATCCAAAAGAAATCAAACGGGGACTTTGCGGTATGCTTATTTTGGGTATAGTGTTTTGGGGATGCTGCGTGGCTTTGAGCTATAAAGCAGCTGATATTTTTAACCATGTTGCCGCAGAAAGAGACGTGTTCCACGGTACGGTTACTGTAGAACAGCTCAGTGCTTCTCCTTGGGGAACCGTTTCGTTTAAAAACTTAGTTTGGCTGGATGAAGATGGCACACTGCTGGCAAAAATTCCGGAAGGCTCCTTTCATGTCAAAATTTGGGATGTTGTGTCGCGGCATATTGGCACGCAGACCGTTACAGACCTGTCAATCAATAAAGCGTATGTACATTTGTTTTTTAATGACAACATGGAACTGCGGCATGTGAAAGGATTGTCTGATGAAGATGAAACCCAAAAAGAAAAAAAGGGGATAACGCTGACCGGATTGCACAGCAGCCGTCCTTTTGACTGCCAAATCCATGTCAGCAACAGTACGATAGAAGCCGACTCGCCGCAGCGGCACTTTACGATTGACAACGTAACGCTGCGCTTAGACTTGCATACCCGGGGCATGACAAAAATAGAACTGTCAGCCGGACCGTTTTCCGGCGTGATGGAAGCCGACAGAATGCAGCTGGGCGGCACGCTGGATTTTGCCAAAGATGTACCGCAGTATGATATGTATTTGAAAATTAAAGACTGCAAGCCCCAGTCTTTGGGCGTAGGTTTTGATGTCGATGATACAGCGTCTGCCTATGCCAACATTACAGGTGATTTGCCGCATCCTGTCATTGACGGCAACATAGCGATGGACCAAATGAATATTACTGCTCTGCGGTTTACAGACGTAAAAGGATTATTTCATTATGAAGACGGCCATGTTACAGTAACCCAGGTAACGGCGAATGTATTTGGCGGAACAGTCAAAGCCGCCGGCAGTTTTAATTTAAATGAAAAATCATACTACGCAGATATTTCCGGCGAAAACCTGCGCGGCAGCAAAGCGGCTCACGACAACTTACTGCGATGTAAAGTACGCTTGGATTTGCATATGAGTGAAAATAAGACTGCCCATACCAGAGATATTCACGGTACCTTTTCTTCCAGTCCCGGAGAGTACCATTTTGTGCCGTTCAAGCGAATTTCCGGCCGATTTAAGAAAATAGGGAGCACGTTGTTGTTTGAACACGTTGTGATTTCCATGGCCATGGGTGATGTGACGACTGATGCCTTTCGTATTGTCAATGGCGAGATCCAGATGGGGACGATATATTTGGATGCAGGAGGAACCCGTTCGGCACTGCGGTAGGTATATCTATGGATATACACGGTTCTGTTATTTGCAGGAAAAGCAGTTCTATAAAAATTTACAGAGATAATGAACCATGGTATAATGTATGCAATTACATATTGTACATCAGGTGTAGCAGACTTAATAGAGAAGACCGGTGAAAGACCGGCGCGGTCCCGCCGCTGTAAGGAAGAGTCAGGCTGTATATATGTCACTGTACGCATGTATGGGAAGGCACAGCTGTGATGATGACTCCGAGCCAGAAGAACTGCCTGATGGATAATCACCGATAGACCTGCGAGCGATGGGGATGGAGATTGATTAGTATTAGCTATTCAAGCCGCACGGAGTTCGTGCGGCTTTTTTTAATACTTGCAATAAGGCTTACTGGCTGTGATGACGATATGTATGCTGTCCTCTACATCAAAAAAGGAGTGGTATCATGTTTGGAAAGAAATTGAAAAAAATGTTGTTTTTGTCATTAGCTGTAACGGCATTGGGTGTTGTTGGCAGTGGTTTGCCGGTACAGGCAGCCGGCTACACGCTCAACCCGGAAGTAAAAGATGCAACGCCGGCATTGAAGCAGGCTGCTGAAATTGGCGTACGTACGTACAACAATCCGGCTATGCAGAACGCAGCCAATAAAGACGCAATCCTCGTTCTCAGCTTTGGCACGACGTATAAAGACAGCCGCGCGAAGACCATTGATAAGACTGTAGCCGCAATTCAGGCAGCCCATCCCAATCAAAAAGTAGTTACAGCCTTTACTTCACATATTATTGTAGACCGCATCAAAGCCAAAGAAGGCCTGACGATTCCGACGCCGGAACAGGCGATGGCACAGCTCAAAAAAGATGGGTATACACGTGTAGCCATTACGACATTAGATGTTATTCCGGGAATGGAATACGCCTATGATACAGCTATTTTTGATTTATATAAAAATGATTTTAAACGCATGACTATGGGCACGCCGATTTTATATTGGATGGGTCAGGAAGATCAGCGCGACGATTTAGCTGAATTTGTTCAGGCTCTTTCTACACAGTTCCCGAAAATCGGCAAAAAGGATGCTGTCCTCGTCATGGCTCACGGCACACCGCATCCTGCTAACGCATACTATGCTGTTTTACAGGACCGTTTAGACGCAGCGAATGTAGGCAATGTATTTGTATATTCTGTAGAAGGATGGCCTCATCTGGATACCGTTATTCCGCAGCTGAAAGCGAAAGGCATCAAAAACGTGACGCTTATGCCGATGATGATGGTTGCCGGCGACCATGCCAACAACGATATGGCTGGTGCTGACGCAGATTCCCATAAGAGCATTCTGGAAAAAGAAGGCTTCAAGGTTACACCGTATATTCATGGCCTCGGTGAAAACGAAGCAGTTCGCAACATGTTTGTAGAACGCGCCAACGAAGCATGGGATGCTTTGGAAAAACAATAATAAACAGTACATCACGATAATCCCCTAAAAAATATACTGGTATTGTAGCAAAACCCCGCTGTCGCAGTAAGCAGCGGGGTTTTGCATATGAACAATACTCATAAATTTCTGAGTATCTTCTTTTTCTACTTAGGTGTATTTATACTAAATGTATATTCTGATAAAACACAACGATACGAGGAGACAGTACTATGCAGCATGCTATGATACAACCAGTAAGTTTACCGCGTATTTTATGGTCTGTTTTTGCAGCCGTTACTTTAATTACACAGAATTGGTACAGCTTTTCGGCTGTATTGCCTGTTTTGCAGCCCTTATGGAACTTAACGGCAACGCAGACAGGACTCATTGTAGCGTCTTTTCAGTTTGGGTATGTATTATCTGTATTGATTTGCAGTTTGTTTAGTGATACGCATAGCCCGCAGAAAATTTTGGTACTGGGAGGTCTGGTATCCAGCCTGTCCAGTTTGGCTTTTGCAGTACTAGCGCATGGATTTTATAGTGCGATCCTATTGCGGTTTATCGTTGGGCTGGGCATGGGCGGCGTATTTGTGCCTGGCGTTAAGATTGTTTCGACTGTGTTTCCGCCGGCTCAGCGGGGCAGTGTAGTAGGGCTTACAGTTAGTGCCATGTCATTGGGTTCTGGGCTGTCTATTTTTTATTCCGGCCTGTTTATTGCTTGGTTTTCTTGGCAGGCTTTGATGGTCTGTACGGCATTGGGGGCAGGGCTAGGTGCTTGGGCAGTCTATTCATTAGGAAAATTACAAATTCCCACATCCAACATTGCCGTATCGACAGCCTTGTTTAAACGGCTGCTTCATAAACCGGTCCTGCTGATTAATGCCAGCTATATGGGCCATATGTGGGAGCTGTATACCATGTGGCCTTGGATCGGTCCTTTCATGGTTTTTGTTTTGGCAGCGCAGGGATATGACGTGCAAAAAGCAGCTGTGTACGGCAATACATTAGGCGGGATTAGTATTATAATCGGGGCGCTGGCAACATGGATAGGCGGGAAATTATCTGATGTATACGGACGAACTGTTATGATACTGGTGTTTTTGGCAGGCAGTACGATTTGCTCCTTATGCATTGGTTGGATGGTGTATGTTCCCGTATCGTTACTTACCGTCATGGTTATTGTATATGGTTTTTTAGTCGTTGGCGACAGTCCTATTTTAACAGCTACAGTTGCTGATTTGGCAGAACCGGAGATCATGGGATTTACGCTGGGAATTCAATCGGTTGTTGGCTATGGAATCACTATCATATCACCGGCTGTTTTTGGATTGGTATTGGATACCACGCAGTCTTGGGGATGGGCATTTACCAGTCTGGGGCTGGGTGCCTTTTTAGGTGTTGTGGCTCTTCTGTTTCTTCGTCACACTGTACATATTTAAACACACGGTCTATTCTGCTTGTGATATACGATAGGCAGGCATTTTATCCAAAATGGGATGAGAAAGCATACAGGCAGCTACACGTTTTTGCCGCGCAGCTGCAATCTGTTGACTTTTGGAATTTATGGAATTTTTTTCCACCATTTCATTCTCTTCTTTCATCTGTTATTCCAAACTGTAGATTTGTATAATGAAATCATAAAACAGAGAACTTCATTACTACTACGTAAAATAGGAGATGGAACGAATGAAACAAGTAAAGATTATTACAGCAGAAGAAGCGGCTCTTCTCGTTAAAGACGGCGACGTCGTTACGACCAATGGGTTTGTTGGTTCCGGCCAGCCGGAAGCCTTGACCAGTGCGTTGGAAGCACGTTTTTTGGAAACGGGCGCACCGAAAGATTTGACATTGATTTATGCGGCATCTCAGGGCAATACAGACGGCCGCGGCGGTGACCATTTTGCCCATGAAGGCATGCTCAAAAAAGCGATTTTAGGCCATTGGAATGCCGTTACAGCCCTGCAGAAATTAGTTAACGAAAACAAAATTCAGGCATACAACCTGCCGCAGGGTACATTGTCCCAGTATTTCCGTGATGTAGCTGCGCATCGTTTGGGCACGATTACACATGTCGGCTTGGAAACATTTGCCGACCCGCGCGTTACAGGCGGCAGATTGAACGACGTTACAAAAGAAGATTTTGTAAAAGTCATTGAAATTGACGGACATGAACAGCTTTTCTATCCGCGCATGGATATGAATATTGGCTTTATCCGCGGTACATATGCCGACGAATGGGGCAATGTTGTCCTTTCCAAGGAAGTATCTCCTTTTGATGCGACACCGCTGGCACAGGCTGTCCATAACAGCGGCGGCACTGTTGTCGTACAGGTAGAAAAAATCGTCAAAGGCGGCACATTAGATCCCAAACTCGTCAAAGTACCGGGCATTTATGTAGACTATATCGTCCAAGTCGATGACGAAACCAAACGGCAGCAGTCTTTTGATTGTGAATACGACCCGTCGTTGACTGGTGAAGTTACGGTTCCTGTCAAAGCTTTGGATCCGGCACCGCTCAACGCGAAAAAAGTTATTGCCCGCCGAGCAGCTCTCTTACTTCTCAATATGAGCAATGAAGCCGTTATCAACCTCGGTATCGGCATTCCGGAACTCGTTTCTTCCGTTGCCAACGAAGAAGGGATTGGCGACAGCCTGACGATGACTGTCGAAGCCGGTGCTATTGGCGGTGTACCTCTTGGCGGCGTTCGTTTTGGCGCATCGGTCAATGCCGAAGCGTATATGGACCAGGCTACGCAGTTTGACTTCTATGACGGCGGCGGTTTGGATTTGACCTGCCTGGGATTAGCCGAATGCGATAAAGACGGCAATATCAACGTTTCCAAATTTGGTACGCGCATTGCCGGATGCGGCGGTTTTGTCAATATTACGCAGAACACGAAGAGCGTTGTCTTCTGCGGTACCTTCACGACAGGCAAGCTGAAAGAAGAAATCAAAGACGGCGAACTGCACATCATCCAGGAAGGCAAAGTACAGAAATTCGTTCCGACAGTAGACCATATTACGTTTAGCGGCAACTATGCCCGCAAACATAAACAACATGTCCTGTACATTACAGAACGTGCCGTATTTGAAATGAAAGAAGACGGTGTACATTTGACAGAAATCGCTCCGGGCATCGACCTGCAGAAAGATATTCTCGATCAGATGGGATTCAAACCGATTATTGAAGATGTCAAAATTATGCCGGCATATCTCTTCAAAGATGAACCGATGGGCTTGAAAGCAATGAAAGCTAATTTACAAAAATAATATATGTACAAGCATAATATAAAAGCTGCCGTATTTGCGGCAGCTTTTATATTATAAAAAAATATATATAATAATAGTTACTCAGAAATTCAATAGTAATAGAGAAGTGATGGAAAGAACTTTATTTTTATTATAAAATACGGTATAGTATCATTAAACTATCAACATAGTTGTATATACGCAAAATGAAATAATTGATGAATTTCATAGGTATGTATGCATAATATCTTATCAACGCAGGAGGAGCATCATGTTTCGGGGGGAAAAAACTCGATATTTGATTATTGCTATGTGTGACAATATTAGTGGTGAAGATGCAGCGTTATCGATTGATTGTTTATATCGAGCTGGGGCTATGAATGTACAAGTTTTTAGTACATTAACTAAAAAAGGCCGTCCTGGATATACGTATATGATTGATTGCGATAAAGCGCACCAAGAAGCTGTAGAAACTTGCTTGATTCAGGAAGTGGGTACGACTGGGTGGCATTATTTTCCTACGACTCATCGGTATATTGAAGTTAAGTATTTACAGCGTAATATCATTTTTAAACAAGGCGATAAGACAATTTCTCTCATGTGTGGCTGTAAATATGCACCTAATGTTCCGCAGCCATATCGGCCGGAAACAGATAGCATAGAAAAAATAATACATGTATTACGGGAGAAATTTCAAATACAAGTGGCCTTGTCGCAGTTACGACAAAAAATAATTGAAGCGTTTCAAACAACAGAAAATCCCGTTATTTGGGATATAGAAACATGGGGGAATAGATAATGAAAAATAATGTATTACCGAGAGAAGAACTGCTTTCGATTGTAGAATACGCAGCCATGTCAGATCCGGATGAATTGACAGGAGATCGTATTGAAGCATTAGCTGGTGGTCATGGCATGCTTAACTTGTCTGTATATACGGTTGCCAATGTTATTATTGAAGAATTGGAACAAGGCGGCCATTTAGATGTACAAAATGCTAATACCAAAAAACTTCCTATGGAAACGATATTGGAAAAATGTGTCCGTGTTTGTAAAGAAGGCGGGTGCGATGCTGCCAATGCGGCGTTAATTTCTGCTGTGATGATGTATATTGCGGGTACAAAAGCGCAGGTAGGCGTGCCGGCAGGAAATCGAAAATTAGGTGCTCTGGCGCGGATGATTGCCGGCAATGATCGTTGCGGTGTAGCCAATATTCCGACGGCTAAGAGCAATAATAAATTATCGGGATTTCCGGCAGTTGCAGCTGTATACCAAGCTATGGCCGAAGGTAAATTGACAGAAATTGATGGCGATGTTGTACCGGGTGTATTGTTGGGAAGTGTTATGTTTGGACATAATGCACTGGGAGAAGATATCGTATTTCCACAGTTAGCTAAAAACGGTGCGTATTATGGTACGATAGGTATGATGAAAGCCTATCGTGGCGCTGGCATGCATTACGATCCGTTTACGTGTGCCTTATTTGGCGCAGCAGCCATTTTGGAAATTATTCATCCCGATGCTAGTGTGAGTGAAGAAATAGGGCCTTATGGCAAGATTACGTCGGCTTTTGTAGCGGGTCAGTCTGCAGCTAAAACGGCAGGACTTCCAGATACATTGCATATCCGTGGCACGAATGAAGAATATAATACAGGCATGGTCATTGGTGATTTGGCACTCATATTAAAAGATATTGGTGGACCGTCTGTTATTGGTATGATGGCACTGAATGAAATTGTTTCTGTATTTAAGGAAGGAATCGCCGGTGGCAGTGGCGCGCGCCATAACGTTCCATTAGGACATATGTGTGGATATGCTGTTGTCTTAATGAAAGCGTTGATGTATTTTCAAGGGGATACAGAAAAAGCTGTACAAGTGACGTTGGATGACCGTATTCAATCTTCTTTCAATCCCGAATATGCATTAACCAGCATTAATTTGACAGCTCGTAAAGCCCATGCCATGCATCGTGGTAAGGTAACCGATTTATTAGTAAAAGGAACCGATCCGTATGTACACCACTTGTTGCATCATATTAGTACATATGCATATGAACGACTTCAGACGGGGGCTTCTTTAGGTGAAGTCGTAGCTGAGTTAGAAAAGGAAAAAATGACGACGGTAGAAACGAATGCGGCTCGTATTTTCAGTGCGATGAAAGGAGAACCCGTTTCGATTCATATTTTACAACTTCATGGTGGGTCACGTCGTACGAGCAAGATGGCCATGAAATATATTGCTTTTGATGCGTATATTGATGTAGAAATTACGTGCGGGAAAAAAAATGTTCTTCTGAAAGGCCTTTTAAATGATATTATTCCGAAAATCGCCCGCGGTGAAATCACGGATTTAGATTGGGCGTTAGACATGGTCATTCCTGTTTGCTCCGATCCCTTATTTGGAGGCAGCCATATGATGAATATTGTAATTCCTTCAGCCGTTGCTGTTTTGTTACATCGTTGTGGCGTAGAGGAAGCAGCTGATGAGGCAACGAAAGCCGGTGTAATTTCAGCAGGTATGCCTGGCGGTAAACCACGTATTCGTCGCGTAGCCAATTTGGCGTTACAGATGGAACAGGTATATCAATAAAAAAGCTATATATACGAAAACGCAGCCTGTGTATCAGGCTGCGTTTTCGTATATATATAACTTATTCCTGCAATGATAATGTCCGATCGATCAGTGTTTTGTATTGTTTGTATTTTTGTGTTACTTGTTCCAGCGTGTATTGATGATACGTTGGCAGTTCTTTCAAGCTTTTAAAATAGTTGAGGATAATGTTGTGCAGCTGCTGGTTAATAATCAGATAAAACGGCTGGGCATTGTTTTTGATATAGCGTTTGTTCTTTTTTAAGAAGCCTGTTTTGTAGTTGGAATAAAAAGATACGTTTTCTCCTTTATAGTCGGAGTCGCCGCAGGAAAACGGCAGAATACCCATGACCATATGCGGGTTTTTCTGCATGCCTTCCAGAACGCTTTGAATGTGCGCTTTGCGTTCCTGCGGCGTCAAGGCGTACTGCACATCGGCCAAGTAGATGTAGCCAGTTTCGACGTACCGCAGCAAGGAGGTAGTAGGCATTAAAAACTCAATTTCGGATACATCCAATACTTCTTCCCAAGTCAGGCAGAGACGCTGAATGGAAAAGGCTTTTTCCGGTGACGTGCTTGCGATAATGCTTTCAAACACTTCATGCGGCAGCAGAAATTCAAAGCCGTTGGCCAAAAAGAAGAAGAAACTGTTGGTAGCATAAAAAGCGGTACGGTAGCCCATATCATCCATGCCGAGCGAGCTGGCAAGAGATGTCAGCGCTTTTTTGGAAGTACCGGTAAAACTAAATCGTTCGTAAATATCCCAAACTGTAGATTCATCAAAAATATACGTGCACATATTGAAGCGCGGCGGATTGGAAAGGGCATACTGGACAGCAAAAGACCCTTTCAGGATGATGAGGTTGGCGTTGTCAATATCGTGGATGTCGTAGAAAATGAAGTCAAAATCTAAAAAGTGATTGATGATTTGATATAAATTATGCACCATCGATATATCTTTTTCCAGTTTGTCCAAATCTAAGCCCACACGAATGGTCAGCGTATTGGAACCGAGGTCGATGTTTTCCAGATATTTCCAAAACCCTGCCTGGTATAAGGTAGTAAATTCTCCCAAAACCAACAGTTCACCGTCACCTTCGAGATTTTGGATGCTTTTTTGCAGTACATCTGCCAAAAAAGCTGCCGTGTCATGATGGCCTGTAATGACTTTAATAGCCGGACGGCTGTCTTTCGTTTTGGGAGCATGGCTTTGATTGAGTGTAGAACGATAAGCAGAACAAAGATATTGACTGATTTCAAATCCTAAATCTTCTGTATCGCTGGTAATAGGAAAAGTCTTAAAAAACTTTTCTTTTTTCCGCTGTTTAATAATCAGTTCCGCAAAGTACTGGCCCATTTCTTCATTGATGCGTTCTACATAGCGTGATGAAGGCAGCTTTGTGCCGTTGCTCCATTTGTTTACGTAGGATACATCGTAGCCGACAATATCTGCCAATGAAATAAACTTAGCCTGGGTAAAGGTAATCAGCCGTTTCAATGTTGAAGCGTAACCGTCTGAAATCATGGTGCAAGCCTCCTATAAGTGATTTATATAACGAAATACTCCGGGTATGGGAGTATTCGGAATAGACAAACAAGTTATAAATAAAAAATATCATCATAATTATACCATAGGCCGTATAGACAGGCAAAAAGGAATTCATAATTTAAGGACAAAAATTCCATGGACTAATTCTTGTGCTAAAAAATGCAAAACAGTCCTGTTTTGTTCCATCGTGAGACTTTGTATACTTAAGTCACAAAGTCAAGCAGCCCTAATACAGGGAGTTGACGAAATCATTGCTTCATTATTTTTAAGGAGGGTTATGTAACATGGCTTACAATAACATTGAATTTACAAAAGAAGACGGCATTGGTATTTTGACGATTAATCGTCCGAAAGCACTCAACGCTTTGAATACGGAAACAGTTGTAGAATTGAACGACTGCGTTGGCAAAATCGAAAATGATGCTGAAGTAAAAGTTCTTATCGTAACAGGCGGCGGTGCTAAATCCTTCGTAGCTGGTGCTGATATTGTTGAAATGTCCACGAAAAATGCTGTAGAAGGCCGTCATTTCGGTAAAATTGCACAGGATACATTTACACGCATTGAAAACCTTCCGCAGCCGGTTATCGCTGCAGTAAACGGCTACGCTCTCGGCGGCGGCTGCGAACTCGCCTGCGCCTGCGATTTCCGTTATGCATCTGAAAATGCTAAATTTGGCCAGCCGGAAGTTGGTCTCGGTATTACACCGGGCTTTGGCGGTACACAGCGTCTCCCCCGTGTCGTTGGCCGCGGCTATGGCAAAGAATTGATTTACACAGCCAGCATGATTGATGCACAAGAAGCTTATCGTATTGGCCTCGTTAATAAAGTTGTTCCTCAGGATCAGCTTATGGAAACAGCTAAAAAGACAGCTAAGAAAATCGCTTCCAATGCTAAAATCGCTGTACAGCTCGCAAAATCCGCTATCAACCGCGGCATTAACTGCGACGTTATTACAGGTATTGCATACGAAGACGAAGTATTCGGCCTCTGCTTTGCTACAGAAGACCAAAAAGAAGGCATGGCTGCATTCGTTGAAAAACGCAAAGCTAACTTCACAGATAAATAAGTTTTTTAGCCCGGCTCGTTTGCCTGACGAAATGAGTAAAGGCGTCATTTGCATGGCGCCTTTCTTAATAAAAAATACTATGTATTAAGAAATATTTTTAGGAGGAATACTCTCATGGATTTTAAATTAACTGAAATGCAGCAAGACATTGCTAATTTGGCAAAAGATTTTGCAACTAAAAAATTAGCTCCGACTGTTAAAGAACGCGACGAAAAAGAAGTTTTTGACCGCTCTATTCTTGACGAAATGGGCAGCCTTGGTCTTCTCGGCATTCCTTGGGAAGAAGAAAACGGCGGCGTTGGCGCTGACTTCCTCAGCTTGGCTGTAGCCTGCGAAGAAGTTGCCAAAGTTGACCCTTCCATCGCTTTGAGCTTTGAAGTACATACGATGCTCTGCTCCTGGCCTATCTGGAAATTCGGTACAGCAGAACAGAAACAGAAATTCTTAAAACCCTTGGCAGAAGGCACAAAACTCGGCGCATTCGGCCTTACTGAACCAAACGCCGGCACAGACGCTTTGAACGGCTCTACAACAGCTGTTAAAGAAGGCGACTACTACATCCTCAACGGCTCCAAAGTATTTAACACCAATGGCGGCGAAGCAGACGTAACGGTTGTCTTTGCAGCTACAGATAAATCCAAAGGTGCCAAAGGTATGAGCGCTTTTATTCTTGAAAAAGGCATGGAAGGCTTTACATACGGCAAAGAAGAAATCAAAATGGGTATCCGCGCTTCCGTACAGCGTGAACTCGTATTCCAGAACGTAAAAGTTCCGGCTGCAAACCTCCTCGGTAAAGAAGGCGAAGGCTTCAAAATCGCTATGATGACGTTGGACGGCGGCCGTGTCGGCGTTGGCGCACAGGCTCTCGGCATTGCTGAAGGCGCTTACAACGAAGCTGTTAAATACGCAAAAGAACGTGTACAGTTCGGCAAACCGATCGCAACGAAACAGGCAATCGCTTTCATGCTCGCTGACATGAAACTCAAAATCGAAACAGCTCGTTTGGCTGTATACAAAGCTGCTTGGAAAATGGGCCAGCCTGATGTTAAATCCTATTCCATGGATGCATCTATCGCTAAAAAATATGCTTCTGATATTGCAATGGAAGTTACAACCGATGCTGTACAAGTATTCGGCGGCTACGGCTTCACTCGTGAATATCCGGTAGAACGCTACATGCGCGATGCGAAGATTACACAGATTTACGAAGGTACCAACCAGGTACAGCAGATGATTATCTCCGGCTCCATCCTCAGATAATAACTTTGTTACCTCCTTAAAAGGTAAATATATATTTGTAGTTACAAGTTAAACATGTTGCTCAAAGAAAATCCCGGCTGCAATTGGACACTGCAGTCGGGATTTTCTTATGTCATACCAACAGGGAAATTACTGAAATACCCGCCAAAGCCCGATAATCAAAAAGAGTACGATAATGCAGAAACTAATCACACGGGTTTTGGAAAAGATTTTGGGGTCGTTTTGTATATTTTTGGGCGGTGTCGGCGGCGGTATGATTTGTTTGGTGCCGCAGATGGGACAAACGAGTACACCGTCCCGCAGTTCCGTGCCGCAAGTGGGGCAAATCATGATATCATCTCCTC
>DJEN01000006.1 GCA_002431345.1 Megasphaera sp. UBA5897
TGACAAGTAAAAATACTTGACAGCCTGCTCTTTTTTATGTATACTGTCACAGTACGCTGATGACAAAGGCGGTGATGAGATGCTAGAGGATATGGTACGGAAGGGAAGACTTCTGGACATATACGGTCCTCTCTTGACGGACAGACAGCGGCGATGCATGGAAATGTATTTTGATATGGATTTGTCGTTGACAGAAATCGGTGAAGAACTGCAGATTTCCCGGCAGGGCGCGTATGATATGCTGCGCAGAGCATCCCATGCCTTAGAAAACTACGAACAGCGTCTTCAGCTTCTTGCACGCAGCGATGCTGTGCGGCGTAAGCTGGACGAGGCCGGACAGCTCCTGGAAACGGGCAGCCCGGCAGCGATTGAAACAGTAAAACACATGCTACGTACTATCGAGTTGTAAGAGGAGGCTTATTATGCCATTCGAAAGTTTGTCTGAACGGTTCCAAGCAGCCTTTAAAAAGCTTCGCGGTAAGGGCAAGCTTTCAGAAGAAGATGTAAGTGAAGCCCTCAAAGAGATGCGGCGTGCACTGCTCGAAGCAGATGTCAATTTTGCCGTAACCAAAGATTTTATCAAACGCGTACGGGAAAAAGCTGTTGGCGAAGAAGTATTCGGCAGCTTGAACGCATCCCAGACGGTCATCAAAATCGTTCGCGATGAATTGACCGAACTGCTGGGCGGTACGCAAAGCCGTATTACGATTGCCCCCAAACCGCCAACCATTATTATGCTGGTCGGGCTGCAGGGCGCAGGTAAAACGACGACAGCGGCAAAACTTGCCAAAAAGCTGAAAAGCCAAGGCAAAAGTCCGCTGATGGTTGCCGGTGACGTATATCGTCCTGCGGCAATTACACAGCTCCAAGTTTTGGGGCAGGAACTGGACATACCGGTATATACGGAAGAAGGCAGCAAAGACCCCGTCCAAATTGCCAAAAACGCTGTTCCTTATGCGGTCAGCCATTTGCGGGATGTTGTCATTATTGATACAGCCGGTCGTCTTCATATCAATGAAACACTCATGGATGAGTTGATTCATATAAAAGGAGAAGTTCATCCCCATGAAATTCTCTTGGTCGTAGATGCCATGACAGGCCAGGATGCTGTAACAGCGGCATCGGCTTTTGACAAAGCACTTGGCATTGACGGCATGATTATGACCAAATTGGACGGCGATGCCCGCGGCGGCGCAGCATTGTCTATCAAGGCGGTTACTGGCAAACCCATCAAGTTTATTGGTGTCAGTGAAAAATTAGACGGGTTGGAAGAATTTCATCCCAACCGCTACGCATCCCGAATCCTGGATTTGGGGGACGTAGAAACGATTATCGAAAAGGCGCAGGCTGCTTTTGATGAAGAATCCATGGAAGACATGAAAAAGACCATGAAAAGCGGCACGTTCACCTTTGATGATTTCCTCAAACAGCTCAACATGATTAAAAAAATGGGCAATATGGGAAGTCTCATGAGCCTGATTCCAGGGATTGGCAAGTATAAAAAAGAACTGGATAAAGTCGATATGGACGGCAAGCAGTTCAAGCAGATTGAAGCCATTATTACGTCCATGACGGCACAGGAACGATCTAGCGCCAACCCCAAAATGCTGATTAAGGACAGCCGCAAACGCCGTATTGCCAAAGGCAGCGGCACACGCGTCCAAGATGTCAACCGCCTCATCAAGCAGTTTACAGAAATGCAGAAAATGATGAAGCAGGCAAAGAAAGCACAAAAAAGTAAACGACGCGGCTTTTTGCCACGTTTTCCCTTTTAATCGGCCCGTCAGGGCGGATATCAAATAGAGGAGGTGATTTTCATGATTAAAATTCGTTTGGCTCGTTTAGGTGCTAAAAAGAAACCGATTTATCGTGTAGTTGTTGCTGATTCCCGTGACGCTCGCAATAACGGCCGTCCGGTTGCTACATTGGGTATGTACGATCCGGCTAAAGAAGCAGCTGACCGTTTGACAGTTGATGCTGAAGCAGCAGTAGCATGGCTCGGCAAAGGCGCACAGCCTACTGATACGATTCGCTCCCTTTTCAAAAAAGCCGGCATCATGGCTCAGTTTGAAGCATCCAAAAAGTAAGTGAGGCTGATACCTATGGAAGAGTTAATTGCATGTATTGCCAGAGCGCTTGTTAAAAGCCCTGAAGCAGTTACAGTTACTAAAATTCAGAAAAAAGGCCTCGAAGTCTACGAACTTCATGTCGCACCCGAAGATATGGGCAAAGTCATTGGCAAACAAGGGAAGATTGCGAAAGCACTGCGCCTTGTTGTCAAGGCTGCGGCTGTGAAGGCAAATAAGAAAGTATCAGTTGATATCGTATAGGAGGAACCATGGATCAGATTACATTACGCGTTCCTGTCGCTGTCAAAGCAAAGGTTACTCAGGAGCTCAAGGACAAGATTCTCAAGAATACCGACCAGGCTTTGAGTGATATTGACCGGGAAATGCAGAACCTGGAATTCCAGGCAAAACGCATGATGACCGAACAGGCCAAAATTGATGCCCAAGGGTTGATTTCTTTGCGGGCAAAAGTAGAAGAACAGAAACAGCGTCTGCAGGCTGCCAAAGCCAAGGCACAGCATGACAGAAGCGAAGCTGAACAGTTAACAATCGGTTCCGAAATCAGACAAGGCACGCTCGAACAGACTGTCGTTGTCAAAGTCGGCGATGATTTAGAAAAAATGATGGGAACAGAAATTTTGCTTGAAGACGGCAAAATTGTTGCCATCCGCCAATAAAATACGATGACTGGGTTGGAACTTTTTACAATCGGTCAAATAGTTGCCCCGCACGGCGTGCGGGGTGATGTTCGTATTTATCCCGATACAGATTTTCCAAAACGATTTCTGCATATGAAATACGGCTATATCGGCGGCAAAAAATATGAAGTACGCTCGGCCCGTCTTCACAAACGAGTCGTACTCATGAAATTCGTCGGCGTAGAAGACCGCAATGCGGCAGAACTTCTCGTTGGCAAAGCCTTGGAAGTGCCGCGCGAAGATTTGGTGCCCCTAAAAAAAGGACAGCATTATGTCTTCGATATTATCGGTATGTCCGTATACGATACACAGGATCATAAATTGGGTAACGTCACAGACGTCCTGAAAACCGGCAGCAACGATGTATACGTTGTGACGGACGCACAGGGAAAAGAATGGCTGTATGCCGCCATTCCCGACGTTGTCAAATCCATTGACGAAAAGGCTGACCGCATGGTTATCGATCCGCCGGAATGGGTGGATGACAAATGAGGATTGACATTATTTCACTCTTTCCGGAATTTATCGAAGCCTTTTTTAGCCACAGCATCATCGGCAGAGCAAGAAAAGCCGGTCTGCTGGAGCTGGATGTGACCAATCCGAGGCATTTTACATATGACCGTCATCACATGGTAGACGATACGATTTATGGCGGCGGCTGCGGCATGCTCATGAAAGCAGGTCCGCTGTATGCCGCTGTCGAAGCCGTACGCCGCAATGTGCCCAAACGACGCATTATCCTGATGGGGCCGGCTGGCCAGACTTTTGACCAAGCCAAAGCCCGTGAGCTCGCTGGCTATGACCAGCTTATTTTGCTATGCGGACATTATGAAGGCGTCGATTACCGCGTAGAAACGGATTTGGCAGATGAAACGATTTCTGTCGGTGATTATGTCCTAACCGGCGGCGAACTGCCGGCCATGACCATTACCGATGCCGTAGCCCGCATGATACCGGGCGTGCTCGGGTCGACAGGCAGTGCGGTAGATGACTCGTTTTATGCATCGCTGTTGGAATATCCGCAGTATACCAAGCCTGCCGTATTTCGCGGACAAGCTGTTCCGGACGTGCTGCGAAATGGCGACCATGCCAAAATTGACGCATGGCGGCATGAAAAAGCACTGGAACGAACGCTGAAAAAAAGACCTGATTTGCTGCAGACAGCCTCTTTGTCACCCAAAGACAGAGAACTGTTGGCACACTGGAAAGAGGAGAAGAAATAATGAAATCCGCTTTGTATGTCGGGTTGGTACATTACCCTATTTATGATAAAAATTTTAATGTCATAGCAACGGCGATTACAAACTATGATCTTCACGACATTTCCCGTTCGTCCAAAACCTATGGCGTAAAAAAATACTTTATTATCCACCATGTACAGGGACAACTGGACATGGTACACAAAATTATCGACTTTTGGGAAAGCCCTGCCGGCAGGAAATACAATTCGTACCGCACGCAAGCCTTTGACATCGTAGACATCCGCCCTTCCATCGAAGCGGCTGTCGAAGCGGTTGCCAAAGCAGAAGGCAAGCGTCCCTATGTCGTCACGACAGATGCCAGGGTGTATGCCAATACGATTTCCTACAAGGACCTGCGCCGCAAGAGGGAAGAAGACGATACGCCCATCCTGCTGCTCCTTGGTACGGGATATGGTATGACGAAGGAAACGATGGAACAATTCGATTTTATCCTGGAACCGATTTATGGTGCAGGGGATTATAATCACCTTTCCGTCCGCTCAGCTGCGGCGATTATCTTAGATCGTCTCGCTGGCGAAGAATGGTGGAAATAACAAGGGAGGCATTAGAATGTCAGGACATTCGAAATGGGCAAATATTAAACGTAAAAAAGGAAAAAACGACGCTATCCGCGGTAAAATTACAACAAAAATCGGTCGTGAAATCACGATTGCCGTTCGTATGGGCGGTCCGGATCCCGTCGGCAACATGCGTTTAAAATTGGCTTTGCAGAAAGCGAAAGAAAACAATATTCCTAAAGATAATATCAAACGTGCTATCCAAAAAGGCGCCGGCGCAACAGAAGGCCAGAACTATGAAGAAATCGTATATGAAGGTTATGGCCCGGCAGGCGTTGCCGTTACGGTCAATGTCCTTACAGACAATCGCAACCGTGCCGCAGCTGCAGTACGCCACGAATTTTCCAAATGCGGCGGCAACCTCGGCGCAACAGGCTGCGTAGGCTGGATGTTCCACAGCACAGGCATTTTTGTCGTATCCAAAGAACAAGCTGACGAAGACAAACTGATGGAAGTAGCTTTGGATGCCGGTGCTGATGACGTAAAAGACGAAGGCGAAGAATTTGAAATCATTACGACGCCGGAAGCCTTTGACGATGTAGAAAAAGCATTGGCAGACGCAGGTATCGAAACGGAACACGCTTCGATTACGATGGTACCGGAAAATACCATCAAATTGACAGGCGAAGACGCAGAAAAAATGGAACGCTTCGTAGACGCTCTCGATGAAATCGACGACGTACAGGACGTTTATCATAACGCAGACTTGCCGGAAGACGAAGAATAATTTAAGCAAAACAGCACCGTTGTCACATTCTTTGGATGTGGACGGTGCTGTTTTTTTATTGTTTAATGATGTCGATATAGCGTTTTAATTCAGCTTTTTCGTATTCGGCAATGAGTGAAATCATCTTTTCCGGATTTTTATTGTTGGAGTGGTACGCATCGAAGCAGTCGTAATATTTGCGGCGGTCCGTGAATTTAATGTCGATGGGAAGCTGGCCGCTTTTTATCAGCTCAAAATTTAGAAGCAGC
>DJEN01000021.1 GCA_002431345.1 Megasphaera sp. UBA5897
TCAAAGGGATACTCCCTTACATTACGTGTGGTACGAAAAAGAATGAATATACGAAGGTGCAGGGATACATCCCTATTTCATATGCCGTTTGTGCAACAATTCCAAAAAGTTTGCCAAAATAGGTGCGTTTTTGGCAAACTTTTTCTCTTATATATGTAGAAGGGTAATTCCCCTGAATGATTTTTCACAGGAGAGGAGCTAAGACGATGAAACGGCTTTCTTGGCTTAAAACAAAAGTCGGGTTATTCCAAGACCCGCGGATTATGTATATGCTCAGCCAGCCCAATGGCGATACGTATGTTGTCCTTTGGTTTTTCCTCAAGGATTTGGCAGGTGCCATCAACGACAATGGGCTTGTGTATGTATCGGCGCAGGAACCCATGACAACGTCGCTGATTGCCAAAGCGATGCACCGCCGTAAAGCATTTATAGAAAAAGCACTGGATGTACTGGAACAACTGGATCTTATTCAGCGCGATGAAATGGGCATGATACAGCTCCTCGTTTGGGATGACATTCAGGATTACCAAAAAGACGAACACCGCCGCCAGCAAACGCGTCAGCGTGTAGCCCGCTGTCGTGCCAAGCAAAAAGAACGGCAGGAAAAACAGCAGGAACCTGCTAGCGAAACGGCGTCAGCAACCAAACCGGTAATGCCCGTCCCGCCGCAGGAAAAAAACGTACCGGCAGAAAACGTATCGGCACACAGCGTTTCTGATTCGCCGCAGGCAAAACCGGAGCCAACCGATACGACCGTAATCAGTTATTACATCCAGCGGTTTGGACAGGTCAATTCCCTTATGGGCCAACGCTTGCTGGAACTTGCCGATGATTGGGGCATAGAGCCTGTCTGCAAAGCCATCGACATCGCCCGTGACAACGGGGCAAACAATATCAACTACATACAGGCTGTCCTCGTCAACAGCAACGGCCAGCCCCAGCGGAAGGAGAACCCCTATGCAAAACGGGAAAGAGAATTTGATGAATACTTTGATGAAATGCTACGGAAATCCAAGGAGCTGCGATTCTGGGAAAACGCAGAAAATGATGATGATGGCAGAAATTCTGCCGGAAATGACAGCCCGGCAGGCGCATGACCTGGCTGTCCGTATTCTCAAACAGTATACATATGAACCGTCGATTGCCCAAATTTTGGAAGAATGGCGGGTCATGCAGCGAGCAACGCGAAAGGACATATTGCCATCGTATACGCCTAAACCGGTTTCCCCCAGGCAAATCAGCCGCTTGAAACAGGTCAAAGAATCGCTGAGAGCAGGAAATTCTGCCGAAGGCGTCGCCGTGACGCCCGAGTTAATTGCCTTTGCCCGGACATTTTTTCCGCATATCAGTTTGGAACGAATCGAAGCCAACCGCATGGAAATATCCAATTGCAAAACCGATAGGGAACAAGACCGTATCCTGAACCGGCAGTACATGACCAATATGCGGCTGGATGAACAAGGATTGATTACGCTCTATATGTCCCCCATGCGCTTGTAAGCAGGGGAGAAGATACCATTATGGAAAGGAGGAATCGTATGAATCCAATCATGGCATTTTTGCGGAATTTGGATAAACGAAGGCTCGTCTATATCCTCAGGCGGATTCTGTCGCTGTGGATACCCATGAAGCCTTATGCGGCATGCCGCAGTGCCGCCCGCTGTCCCTGTCCGCTGGCGCATCCCGCCCACGTTACAGGGGTAGCCATTGGAGCCAATAAAGCATGCGTGCAGGTAAGGTAGTAAGAAGAAAAAATATGAAAGGAGAAGTGAAAAAATGAAAGTATATCTAAACGCCGGGCATGACCGGGAACTGGACTCCGGCGCCATCAACACCCATCTGTCTTTGACAGAATGTGAACTGGCGTATGAGCTGACCATGCAGATTAAAACGTATTTGGAACGCAACGGCATTACCGTCGTGTTTGGACAAAATGATGATTTGTATGCCATTTGTGACGAAGCCAACGCCGCCGACGCAGACGTGTTTGTATCCATTCATTTCAATGCCTTCAACAAAAAGGCATCCGGCACGGAAACCTTGGTCAGCGGCACGCCGTCCAGTATTTTACTGGGCCACAGCATCCAGTCCAACATCAAAGCCGTACTGTGCCTGCCGGACAGGGGGCTGAAAGAAAGGCCGGGATTGTTTGTCCTGCGCAACACGGCTATGCCTGCAGTCATCGTCGAAGTCTGCTTTATCGACAACGATTATGACATCAAACGGTATCAGCTCCACGAGGACGACACAGCCAGGGCCATCGCTACAGGCATTATGCAGTATCCCGGCATCTGCGCCCAGCAGGAACGGGACGCCGCATGACGTATAGAAGATAATTTTATGCAAAACTACATGACAAGAAAGGAGGAATGACCCATGGCAGAACGAGAAGCCGTTGCCGGTAAAATGAAACTCATCATGTCCTATCAGGACGATGCCGGAACATGGAAAGAACGTCAGGTCAATTTGGCAAACTTGAAAGCCAATATGGAACCGACCGACCTTTCTGCTGTTGCCGCAGCTTTTGGCACACTGCAGGAAGACGCCGTAAAAGAAGTACACGAAATCATTGAAAGCAGAATCAGCGGCTAGAAACGAATCGAACCGCACCATCTAACGAAAGGAGAAAAACGCTATGATTACCAGCAAAAGCAAAACGCTGCAGCTTACGTTTTTGGATGCCGGCAATAAAAGTGTCAGCTATTCTATCAAAGATCCCAAAGACGATTTGGACAAGGGAACCGTAGATGCCGCCGTGCAGGTCATCCTCGAAAAAAACGTATTTGCAACGGACAACGGTGATTTGAAATCGCTGAAAACCAGCCAGATTGTCACTCGTCAAGTCGAATCCATTGACGCGTAGACAGTAAAAAAGATACCTTGGAAGGAATGACTATCCGGCCAAGGTATTTTTTGTAGGTTAGGGACGAATCCCTTTGCCCCTCTTATAGTTCGGTGAACTTGCCGTATACATTGGCGTATATGCTTTTTTTTCTGTGTGAACAGAATGCCGGGAAGGTTCCCAGCACCCTCTTATAGTTCTGTGAACTTGCCGTTTACATCGGCGTATATACTTTTTTTCTGTGTGAACAGAGTGCCGGGAAGGTTCCCGGATACCTTCTTATAGTTCTGTAAACTTGCCGTTTACATTAGCGTATATACTTTTTCTTTCTGTGTGAACAGAGTGCCGGGACGGTTTCCAGCACCCTCGCATGTTCATTCTTTTTCGTACCGCCGA
>DJEN01000104.1 GCA_002431345.1 Megasphaera sp. UBA5897
GAAAAAAATATATATTTTTCTTTTCTTTTTTTATCTTCTTTCTTCTTATCTATATAAGGTAACGCGTTACACAACGTATTGGGGGAAGGAAAGAATGGGTATTTTCCTCGAGATTTTGCCAATAGAACTATGATAGAATTTCCAAAAATACAGCAAATAGTTTCTGTCTATCTGAGATAGTGATAAAAAAAATAGCTCTGCACACATACGCACGCAGAGCTATTTCTATATTATTCTTTATCTACTTTTATTTCCTGCTGGGCAGCTTTTCGTTTTTTAAAAAACGGCAGGGCTACTTCCGGGAAAATGGCATAGCCCAATACGTCTTCGGGACTGGCATCGGGGAATCCTTCATCAGCTAATGCCTGTTTGGCTTTGCCTAATTCCGGTGTCAAGTCATCTGCCGGACGGTGATTGATAACCGGTTCATCGCCAATGCACATCTTACGGAATGCTTCGTCGATTTTGCCGGGCACACGCCCATATTTGCCGCGGACGATGTCCCGTACTTCGTTGGTAACAATTTTATACCGGCCGTACAATACGTTCAGTGCCGCAGCCGAGCCTGTAATCTGGCTTGTCGGCGTAACCAGCGGCGGGTATCCTAAATCACGGCGGACATTCGGCATTTCTGCCAACACTTCATCAAACCGGTCTTCGGCGCCTTGCCCTTTCAGCTGATTATACAGATTGGTCAGCATGCCGCCGGGAATCTGATATTTGCGGACTGCCGGATTAATCTGACTTGGCATGGTAAGGTTAAATTCATCAGCCAATTCTTTCCGTACTTTTTTAAAATGTTCTGTCAGCGGCCAAAGGCGTTCTACGTCAATGTCCGTATCATAAATGCTGTTTTGTAGTGACATGACCATCGTTTCTGTTGCCGGCTGGCTCGTTACTTCGCCAAAAGGAGACAACGCCGTATCAATAATATCGACGCCTGCTTCAATGGCTTTCATGTATGTCATTTCCCCAAAACCGCAGGTGCAGTGGGTATGCAGTTCAATGGGAATGGATAAATGCTTTTTCAGCATGCGCACCAAATTATACGCATCGTACGGGGCCAACAGCCCGGACATATCTTTGATGCACAAAGAATCGACACCCATGCTCTGCAGTTCCATGGCAACTTTGGTAAACGATTCCATCGTATGAATCGGACTGATAGTATATACAATAGCACCTTGTACATGAACTGATTTCGTATCTTTCGCCGCTTTGATGGCTGCTTCCATATTCCGCGGGTCATTGAGGGCATCAAACACGCGGATAATATCTATACCGTTGTCTACGGCACGATTGACAAATTCATACACTACATCATCAGCATAATGCCGGTATCCCAAAATATTCTGCCCGCGAAACAGCATTTGCAGCGGTGTTTTTTTGACATGTTTTTTGATAGTCCGCAGCCGTTCCCACGGGTCTTCATCCAAAAACCGCATGCATGTATCAAACGTCGCACCGCCCCAGCATTCCAATGCATTATAACCAATTTCATCCATAGCTTCCAGCACCGGAAGCATTTGATTTAGACGCATTCTCGTTGCCGCTATGGATTGGTGTCCGTCACGCAGTACGGTTTCCGTAATTTTTACTCTTGCCATACGTAATGTATTCCTCCACTTATATTGTTATCTGTACGCTAGTCTGCTCTATATATTGTAACATATGGTAACTATTACGATATAGTTACCATTACATTTTATTATATCATATTTTGGCAAGAAAGGCAGACAATTTTATCGGATTGCCTTTTCTTCTTATGCATACATGCCTTCATCATGCCAAAAGTACCGCATAGATGAGGATTTTTCATAAATCCAGCCATATACGTAGTGTCATCTGAAACCGGATATGTTACACTAATAATAGATATATTCTGTATTCGACGAAAGGGGTTTTTTTTATGACGTCATGCACCCATATTACGGCTGTTTATTTCAGCCCTACCCACACTACCAAAACAGTTTGTGAAACCATCGCCAAGGAGTTGTCCCTGACCTTGGGTATTCCCTGGAAAAGCCGCAGCTTCACGCTTCCTGCCGAACGGACTGCACCGCTGCAGTTTGATCCGGCCTCCCTCATCATTTTCGGCGTACCTGTATATGCCGGCCGCGTTCCTAATTTTTTGGGAAAATACATCCAGCAGACAATCGGAAATAACGCCATGGCAATTCCTGTTGTCGTCTATGGAAACCGCGCTTATGACGATGCGCTGATCGAGCTGCGCGATATGCTGGAAACTTGCCATTTGCACACCATCGCTGCCGCCGCGTTTATTGGCGAGCATTCGTTTTCACGCATCTTGGCAAAAGGCCGTCCGGACAATCAAGACTTGGGTAAAGCACGCCACTTCGCTCAAGCTGTGGCCAGTGCTATAGAAAACAACCGTTGGCGCACGCCGATTGCCGTCAAAGGCAATGTGCCTTATCGGCCCTATATGATTCCTCAAAAGAAAGACGGCGGCCACAAAACGATTACCAAGGTATTTCCCAAAATCAATGATGCCTGCACGAACTGCGGCATCTGCGTCCAAGTCTGTCCTATGGGTGCCATTGCGCCGGACTGCCACAGTTATACGCATTTCTGCATCAAATGCTGCGCCTGCGTCAAAGCATGTCCTGCCCACGCACGGTATTACGATGATGAAACGTACTTGTTCCATAAAAAGCAATTAGAAGAACAATTTGCTCGGCGAGCTGAACCGGAAACATTTATTTAGAAAGAAATTTTCGTGCCGCCGAACGGGCAAAGAAGTATCTCTGCACTTTCTGTACTTTTTTCTTTTTGCGC
>DJEN01000064.1:0-1316 GCA_002431345.1 Megasphaera sp. UBA5897
ACGCCTTCTGCGCCGCTTTTAGCGTGCATGCCTTCGTAGCAGGCAATCAAGGCAATAATGCCGCCAAAAAACATGGCTTTGATTAAGCCGTAGACGACATCACTGACAGCCGTAAACAGCTCAATGGAGTTGATATACGCAAAATGTGTCAATCCGGCACCAAAAATGGCGACAGCATAGCCGCCGGCCGTCCCAATCAGGTAGCCATAAAATGCCAGGATGGGCACCATGATGACACAGGCTGCAAAGCGGGGCACTACCAAATACGCGACGGGATTGACTGCCATGCAGCGCAAGGCATCAATCTGCTCGGTAACTTTCATTGTTCCCAGTTCAGCCGTCATAGCCGCACCCACTCGTCCTGCCACGACTACGCCAGTCAAAATCGGGCCTAATTCCCGTCCCATAGCGATAGACATGATACCGCCCAAGGTAGACTGGGCGCCGTAGCGAAGCAGAATATCGACAATCTGCAGCGTCATGACCATGCCGGCAAAGAGCAGGGTCAGGCTGACAATCGGCAGAGAATTGACACCGAGATGTGCCATCTGATTCACTGTCAAGCGACGCTGAATCTTGGGAAGCTGCCGCAGTGTCTGCATGAACAAAATGGAAAGGACGCCTATTTCTTCAAATATATGAAGTGTAAAGCCGCCTATTTTTTCCAATACATGCTGCACAGACCACCACTCCTCCCAAGCTCCTTTTTTCCTCTATTTTACTATACCACACTCTATCGTAAAGTAAAATGAGCGTCTGTAATTGTTAAAAAACTGTAAGAAAACTTAAAACACGTTTTGAGTTTTCTACAAGTAAGATAATAGCATTTTATCATCAAATTGGCAAGAAAAAATACACGTTCCGCCGTCATTTTCACACATCCGCATTTTTATTTTTTCAGTATAACCGCCAATATGCTATAATACGTAATATAATGATTTTTTATATTATATCTTCTGTCAAACCGCAAAGGAGTGACGTGCAATGAATGAAACAATACAAACATTACTAACTCGCCGCAGCATCCGCAGCTATACGAGCCAGCAGATTTCAGAAGAAGATTTGCAGCTGATTTTGAAAGCCGGGGAATATGCTGCCAGTGGCCACAGCCTGCAGCCTGTAACGATGGTTGTCGTGCAGGATAAAGCGACCATCGCCCAGCTGTCGGCGATGAATGCTAAGATTTTGGGGACTGACGGTGACCCGATGTACGGAGCGCCAACGATTATCGTCGTCTTGTCTGACCCGCACATTTCTCCAGCCAATTACTGGTCTGACGGCTGCCTGGTCATGGGCAATCTGATGAATGCTGCTGC
>DJEN01000064.1:1508-23720 GCA_002431345.1 Megasphaera sp. UBA5897
GCTGCTGCGCCCAAACCGCGCAAAGCAGACTTTGTGAAATACGTTCGCTAACCATTTGCATAGAAGCTAGCCAGAAACCGTGACATACTGTTTTTGCCATCGTGTTCTCTGTCCTTCTTCCAAAAGTTTTTTGTTTGAAGTTTGAAGAACAGGATTGGTAATGCGGCAAACTAGGCATGCAGCACAGTATAATAAAGGGACTGTAATACATGAGTTCAAAAATTCTCATGGTATTACAGTCCTTTTCTTTCATTTTTTTATATGTATCCTTATATACATATATTACATCCTATCGTATATATCCCTTGCCAAATAGGACAAATCGGAAAGAGCCTGGGCTTCATCGGCAATGCCGTCCGCCATCAGGCAGCAGACATACGGTGCCTTTTCTTTCCAAACAATACCGCAATCGTGGTACAAACCGTCCAGTTCGCCTGTTTTGTGGTCTACGCGGACCGTATGCGGAATTTGTGCCGGCAGGATGCAGTTATCTTCCTGCTGGGAAAGAATCTGCCGCATGGCAGCATCTTCCTGTTGTCCCAAACAACGGCCCTGAGCCAGCCGCAGGAGGATATGTCCCATGTCGCTGGGTGTCGTTTTATTTTCCCGCCCGGCTTTCGCCGCATCAAAATCCATCATTTTTCGCTGCAGTATCGTTTGCGTCATGCCCTGCCGGGAAATTTCTTCATTGATTGCCTCCATCCCCAGCAAATCAATGAGCATATTGGTGCAGGTATTATCGCTTTCTACGATCATGTGCTGTACCAATTCCCGCACAGCAACCGGCGTTCCTTCCGGCTTTTCGCCAAAGGAGCCGCCGTCTACAGGATGCTGCAGCGGCAGTATGGTATCAAAAGAGAGTCTGCCGCTGCCGACTTGGCGAAAGGCCTGAATCATAATCGGTATTTTAATCAGGCTTGCCGACGGCATGCAGCGATCGTTGTCCATAAAGGCTTCAGTATCCCCCAAGGATTGACAAAATATAGAAAGATTAAGAGGCTGCTGCAAGCGTTTTTCTTTCACCCGCTGCAGCCAATCTGTATGCAGATTCATCAGTAACACTCCTTTATACATGCCGGGCATTCTGTCGTTTTTTTTGACAGTCTGGGCAGTAGCCGTACAGTTCCAGCTGATGTCCTACGACTTCAAACTGTGTTTCTTTGGTAACTTCCTGTTCAAACGCAGTCAGCGGGCAATGAGGCAGCTCTACAATTTTATGGCAGCTCAGGCAAATTAAGCGATGCTGATGTCCTACAGAACGTAAGGAAAATCCATATTTGCGAATATCAGGCAAATATGATTTTTCTGTAAGCCCTTTTTCTGTAAACATTTCCAACATCCGATAAATTGTCGAAACATTTATTGTTTTTCCTCGCTGCTGCAGCGTCTGATAAATACTATCAGGCGTCAAGACACCTGATTTGGCAAGTAATAATTGAAGAACTGCATTGCGAGCCTTCGTATTTTTTAATCCATAACGGTGTAAATGTTCTCCTAAATCTTGTATTGCGTCCATTATTTATCGACCTCCGCCAGCAGTTACTTCTTTATACGCAATAACCAACAAAAGCATAATTACTGATATAATTGCTGTTATCCCACCAGGAGCAGCATCAACCCAAAACGAAATAAACAAACTGATGATGATGTCCAAAAAGCCAAACAGCACGGACAATTCTAAGGTTCGGCGAAATCCCTTTTGCAGCTGTAATGCCGTCGCCACAGGCAGGGCAATCAGAGAACTGATAACTAAAATGCCCACAATGCGGATAGCTACCGAAATGGTTGCCGCTACGAGAACGGCAAAAATATAATTGATGAGCTTGGTCTTCACGCCGGCAATTTTGGCACCATCTTCATCAAAAGTCAGCATGACCAGCTGCGGATACAGTTTGATAATCGTCAGCAGAGAAATAATGCTCAGCGCGACGACAGACCAGACGTCTTCTTTGGTAACGGTCAGCATACTGCCAAACAGAAACGATTCGACATTGGCATGAACCAGTCCAGCACTCATAATCGTAATCGCAATCCCAACAGATAATGCCAAAATAATGACCAAAATAAGTTCGGCATAACGGCGGAACCGCTGCCGCAGGACTTCAATCAGGACGCCAAAGACAGAAGTCAAACCAAAGGCACTGAGAATTGGGTTAACATCCAGCAACAGTCCCACAGCTACACCGGCGAGTGACGCGTGAGCTAAGACATCACCAATCATGGAATATCTTCGTAAGACAAGAAACATGCCAATCAATGGGCAAACCAGTGAAATTAATATAGCTACAATAAATGCGTTTTGTATAAATGCATAGGCAAACATCAATCTTTCCCTCCCATGTTGTCCGATACGTATTCACGAATATATTCTTGAGGTGAGCAAAAATGTCCTTTGCCTTGAACAACATGAAACATCTTAGTCGAATTATGCACGGCAAATTTTAAATTATGTTCTACCGTAATAACGGTAACGCCATGCTGTTGATTCAATATCTTGATAAACGGATATAATTCCATTTGGCTTTTTACATCAATGCCAGTAGATGGCTCATCGAAGATAAGTAAATCCGGATGTCCCATTAAAGCCCGTGCAATCAATACTTTTTGGCATTGTCCACCAGATAAATTACCAATAAGGGCATCTTTTAAGTGATATACATTCATTTGTTCCAACGCCTTGCGAATACACTGTTTATCTTTAAACCCTAAAATATGCCGCTGGCAGTTCAACACTTCATATACCGTAATCGGAAATTGATTTAACGTCTCAAACCGCTGCGGCACATATGCCGTATGCCGAAATGTACTGGTAATCGTCCCAGTACTCGGTGACAGTAATCCTAAAATTAATTTAATCAGCGTACTTTTACCGCTGCCATTTTCACCAACAACAGATATATAATCTCCGTCTGCAATATGCATATGAATGTCTTGCAGTAAATAAGGTCCATGTTCATAGGCAAAAGAAACATGGTCTAGCTGTATCATATCGATTTCTCCTTAGTATAGTTATAAATTGACAACAACTCTATTATACGTATTTCCAAAAGTAAATGCAAGGCATTTGCATTTATTGACAAATACCCACGTTGGTGCTATTATATCACCTGTGCTTCAAATGCAAAGCATTTGCATTTAGAGTCAATCTATGATAGGAGGTATTCAAATGAAAAAATGGTTTTCTTTTTTATGCTGCTTGATGTTGGCAGCGATTTTGTTAGTTGGCTGCAGCCCTGCAGCACCTGCTGCCAAAGACAATGACAAATTAAATGTCGCTGTTTCTTTCGATGCGATGAAAGAGTTCACCCAAGCTGTAGGCAAAGATAAAATCAACATCATTACGATGATTCCTGATGGAACAGAACCGCATGATTTTCAACCTACAACGAAAAACATGAAAGACCTGCAGCAAGCAAACGTCTTTATCTACAATGGATTTGGAATGGAACCGTGGGCTGAAAAAACATTAAAATCCATAGATAAAAAAGACTTAGTCGCAGTCAATGCTTCACAAGGTATCGACCCCATTGTTCTAAAAGATGAAAAAGAACGAAAAGAACACGGCAATTACGATCCGCATTGTTTCCTTAGTTTAGTAAATGCGCAAATCGAAGTCAAAAACATTGCCGATGCATTAGCAAAAGCCGATCCTAAAAATGCTGATTTTTATCAAAAAAATGCCGCAGATTACAATGCACAGTTGCAGCAGCTCTATGCGGAATATAAGCAAAAATTCCAAGCCGTTCCAAACAAACAATTTGTTACCGGACATGCTGCATTTGGCTACTTATGCCGTGACTTTGGCTTGACGCAAACCAGTGTCGAATCTGTATTTGCTGATGGCGAACCGACAACGCAGCAATTAGCTAATCTGGTTGAATATTGTAAAACGCATCATGTAAAAACAATCTTTACCGAAGATATGGTAAGCCCGAAAACATCACAAACTTTAGCCAATGAAGTAGGCGCTGCCGTCAAAACAATTCATACGATGGAAAGCAGCGAAGGCTCTGCAACCTATATGGATCGTATGAAAGAAGATTTAAACGAAATTTATACCAGCCTGCAGTAAAAGGGGGATTATCTTGACTCGTCGTGAATTTTTTAAATTGTCAATTGCTGCATTGACATCGTTCTCTATGGTGCCGGAATTACCGGTACTTGCAAGCGAAAATACCAAAAGAATTATACCGCAGCCGCCGATTCAAGAAACCCATCTTACTTTTTCTGAAACTCTCATTCCAAGGAAGATAACTAATTTATTAATTTTACATCATGTCGGAGGTACTAATCGCGAAGTTTCTGCTTCAGAAATTCATCAATGGCATTTGCAAAATGGCTGGGCTGGTATTGGCTATCACTATGTCATTCACAAAGACGGCCGTATTGAAAAAGGCCGCCCAGAAGCCATGATTGGCGCTCATTGTTATGGATATAATCAAACCTCTATCGGGATTGTTTCTATTGGCAATTTTCAAACTGCTTGGCCTACAAAACAACAAATTACCAGTGCCGTTCATTTATTGGCATACTTATGCCAACAGTACCATATTCAGCCAAATGCATCTACTATTGTTGGTCATCGCGATTTAAATAATACTGACTGTCCAGGACAACACTACTATACTTCATTGCCAACCATCCGGCAGGAAATAAGAAAAAAGTTATCTTTTACATAAATACAGAAAGGAGCTCAGCATAACCTACACGTAATAAATACAACAACGTAACGAAAAGAGAGCTTGTGAAAATATTTTACCATTTCACAAGCTCTCTTTTTTAGTATGTTATCCCCTATAGTTCCCTATCTGTATTAATGACCTGCTGTCACTTTTTCTTCTACGGTTTCAGATACTTCTTTTTCCTGCAAATGTGCATAATATTTTTTCGTTTCTGCTACGACGACACCGCTCAAGCCAATGAGGGCAATCAAGTTTGGAATCGCCATCAAGCCATTGACAATATCAGCCAATACCCAAATGACATCCAATTTAATAAATGCGCCGCAGGCAACGAGAACGATAAAAATGACACGGTACGGCATAATGCCTTTGACGCCGACGAGATATTCTACGCAGCGTTCGCCGTAATAGTTCCAGCCAAGAATAGTCGTAAAAGCAAATAATGTCAAGCCAATGCAGAGAATCATGCTGCCCCAAGCCGGATATGCCTGCAGGAATGCCGAGTTTGTCAAAGCTGCGCCGTTTAAATCCCCCGTCCAGGCACCGCTGACTACAATAACCAAGCCTGTCAATGTGCAGATAATAATCGTATCAATAAACGTACCGGTCATAGAAATCAAGCCTTGTTCAGCCGGCCATTTGGTTTTGGCAGCAGCTGCTACAATCGGAGCACTGCCCAAACCGGATTCGTTGGAGAATACGCCGCGCGCAACACCATTACGCATTGCCATGAGAACCGTAGCTCCCAAGAAGCCGCCAGCAGCAGCCGTCGGTGTAAATGCACAAACAATAATTTGTTCAATAGCTGCTGGTACTCTATCATAAAACGCAATCAAAAAGCCTACTGTAGAAATCACATAGACAATCGCCATTGCCGGAACGATTTTGGAAGCTACTTTGGAAATAGACTGCAAACCGCCAATCGTAACAGCTGCGACGACAATCGTCAGGACAACAGCCGTATATTCAACAGGCACATTAGTTGCCAGATTCATAATTTCTACAATGGAATTGACCTGTGCAAACGTACCAATACCAAAGAAAGCAACGAGAACGCCGAAGAAAGCAAACAAGAATGCCAGTGGCTTGAATTTTTTGCCCAAGCCATTTTCAATATAATACATCGGCCCGCCGGAAATATCGCCGTTCTTATCTACCGTGCGGTATTTGACTGCCAAGCAACCTTCGGCATATTTAGTAGCCATGCCGACGAAAGCTGCCATCCACATCCAAAAGATGGCACCGGGACCTCCAGCGTGAATCGCTGTCGCAACACCAACAATGTTACCGGTACCTACGGTAGCAGCCAATGCGGTGCAGAGTGCTTTGAAGCTGTCTACATCACCGTCACCCTGGTTTTTCGCTGTAAAAATAAGTTTTAATGCCCGCGGCAGTCTAAATACCTGCAGCAAATGCAAACGAACTGTCAGCATTAAACCAGTCCCAATCAACAATACCAATAACGGCGGTCCCCATACAAAACTGTCAATTGCATTCAACGTTTCCAACATAATTCCCTACCCCTTTACACTGTATACGTATAAATAAATACAAAAAAACCTATCATCAGCATATCCTCTGAAGATAGGTCATCAAAAACAGCATACCAAATAAAGAATTATATCGATGCTATCCTCTGTCCTTTTGCCTGAGAGATTGGGAAAGAAATTTCTCATCCTTGCACCTTCGGCGCCCGATTAGGGACTCTCCAGAGTCGTGTCTGTACACGGTCCTGCCCACTGGGCACCTGAGAGTTTGACTCCTTCGGTAGGTCATCTGACCTTCTCCCATGTACTTCGTCCACTTGCTATGTGATTTGATTGGAATTATACGCTATCTTTTTCTATTTTGCAACCCCCTTTCTTACAAAAATGTATTATGAATGGACATTTGCATGTAGCGAGCGCAAAAATTTATAAAGATGTTACGATAGTATTTGTAAAATTATTTTAAATTTTATTGCTTTTTCAACAAATTATACGAAAAAGTAATATATACATAAAAATTTAAAAAATTTTAATGCTGCAAAAAAAGTGACTCACGCACAGCACAGCTGCAGCATGAATCACTTCTCTACGCTATAAACAAATTTTTATATCATCAATCGCCGCCATCGCAGTCTGCTGCCATTTCAGCGGCGTAACGGCAATGTGGCCTTGCCGAACAGCTGCCACATCGCTGTTGTCCGGCGCACCATCCATATCAATATCACCGACAATATGATAGCAAATACTGCCGTCTTTGTCTTGCCGCGGTTCAATGACATTGTGATAAATCTGAACTGTCTGCGGCACTACACGAATATTGCCCAGCGAAATTTCTCCTTCCGGCGGTACGTTGACATTGAGTATGCCAGGGAATTTTCCCTTGATGATTACTTTTTCTATCAACTGCTGTATCAGCCGCGCAGTCTGGGCGCAGCGTTCTGCATCCATGGGATACATCGACGCAGCGATAGCCGGTATTTGGTAATACGGTCCTTCCATCGCGGCAGAAACGGTACCGGAGTATAAAACGTCACTGCCCAGATTATAGCCGTTGTTGATGCCGGAAATAAGCAGCTGCGGCCGATCGCCGCGCAAAAAATATTCCATGGCCATTTTAACACAGTCCACAGGCGTGCCGGATATGGCGATTTCACGAATCTGTGTATCGTCCTGTGCTATTTCCCGGCAATATAACGGCTTATTAATCGACATGGAATGAGATGCAGCACTGCGCTGTCCATTGGGGGCTGCAATTGTCAGCCGATGACCGCAGGCAGCCAGTTCACGTTTGAGTATCTGCAGTCCCTGTGCCCGTACACCGTCATCATTGGTTAGTAAAATATGCATCTATTTTTTATTCTCCTTACGAAGCAAAGCCGCATTGTCATAAGAAACTGCCCGCGTATGCACGGTATGGCTCCATTTCATTTTATGACGGTCTTTAAATCCCAAAAAATTGACAGGAATCCAACTGTACATAAACAAAGGATAGACAATCAGATACGCCCAGGATTTAAGGGGGACCTTGATTTGCAGCAAAACAATAATCGGAATCAGGTACTGTCCGACACCGATAACGGTCCACATTTGTACCGGTACAATCTGATATAAAATATTCGTGTATAACGGAATATACGAATTGATATACGCCATGACAGCATAAAGTGTGGACATCATCATAAAAAACGGCTGTGACAGCGTAATAATCCCGTCGAGCATACGGATGTTTCCTGTTTTGATGCCGCGGGCAAACAATTTGGGAATAAATCGTTCACCACAGTCACACTGCCCTTGGGCCCAGCGTTTTCGCTGACGGCATGACTGCATGAATCCCAGTGCCTTTTCATCATAAATAATCGCATCATGAGCCCAGCAGGTGCGCACGCCTTCCAATAAGACTTTCATGGAAAACTCCATATCTTCTGTCAAGCAGTCACAGCCCCAGCCGTATTTGCGGACAATCTCCGTGGCAATGCACATGCCCGTACCGCCCAAAGCCGTCGATAAGCCAATATTGTATTTAGCCAAATGCCACATATGGTTAATCAGCCAAAACGCAATGGCAAAAGTGCCAGCAATCCAAGTATCCGTCGGATTTTTGGCATCCATGTAGCCTTGAATCACCTTTTCGCCTTTGCAAAGATGATTATTCATTTCACGCAAAAATTCAGGATGCACCAAATTATCGGCATCGAAAACGACAAAAGCATCGTATTGTTTTTCCTGTGCCAGCATCTGCGAAAACATCCAATCCAGCGCATAGCCTTTACCAACTTCTTTCGTATTGGTCCGCACTTTGACAATCGCACCGTGCTGCCGGCAGATTTCAGCCGTATGGTCAGTACAGTTGTCGGCTACGACATACACATCATACATATCCTTGGGATAGTGCAGTTCTTTGAGATTATCAATCAGCTGTCCGACGACTGCTTCTTCATTATGCGCGCATATGACAGCTGCAAAGGTGTTTTTAGGCGCAGCGGTTATTTTTTCTCTTCGCTTAATAAGGCCAAACATAGCCAAGATGAAGTAATACAATGTATAAAAAACAATGATTACTTGAACGGGTATCATGATGATATCCAATACATGTTCCATACATGAATCTCCCTATATGTCTAGTGAGCAGCGTTCATTGCCGTATTGACCAAGCCAAATACGATGTACAGCAGGAAAGGCATCGTAATAATCAAATGCCAATCGATAAAATACAGTACCAAAAGCCCAAACACAACAGCAACTGCTAATGCTGCTTTATGGAGAACATCCGGGCTGGCTCCTTTAAAATCAGGATTATGAACTTTGCTGACCAAGTGATACCCTAAAGCAATAACGATAATACCGATAAGCCATGCCGGCAGCAGCGCATGCGTACCTGCAATTTCACTGGCAATGACATACGTAGCAATCAGACAGCCGCCGTTTGGAATCGGCATGCCCTGAAAATAACCATGAATCACCGTCGTATTTAAGTTGAAACGGGCCAAGCGGACACCGCCGAGCGCTGCGTAAACAACAGCCGGAACGGCACCAATCCAGCCCAAATCTTGCAAAACATATGTGTAAATCAAAAAGGCTGAAGCCGCGCCAAAGGATACGACATCTGACAAAGAATCCAGTTCTTTGCCAAATTCGCCGGCAACCCCCAATGCACGGGCTGTACGACCATCACAAGCATCACAAGCCATAGCCAGCAAAATGCAGATACCGGCCCAGGCAAACATGCCGTGAAGCGTCATAATCATGCTCAATACGCCAAAGCCCAAATTGCCTGCCGTAAATAAGCAGGGTATTATATTTTTCATTTGACAATCCTCCCAATGATAGTTTCGCCGCCCCGTACATATTGTCCTTTTTCGACGGTAATTTCTACATCATCATGGACATATACTTCTGCACAAGAACCAAATTTGATCATGCCATAGAGCTGCCCATGGGAAAGGGTATCCCCCAACGTGACCCAGGACACAATACGCCGCGCCAGAATGCCGGCAATGACCGTAACCAAAATATGCGTTTTATCATTTTCAATTCCTATGGAATAGCGTTCATTTTCATACCCTACACCATCTTTATATGCCGGGCGGAAACGGCCGCACGTATACTGTTGAAAATTAATCGTGCCTGCCAGCGGTGCCCGATTGACATGCACGTCAAATACAGATAAAAAGATAACTATTTTTCTGCATCTGCCGTTCATATATGTATCTTCATCTACGTCTTCAATAGCCATGACTTTACCGTCGGCCGGAGAGACCAGCACAGTATCATCCTGAGGAATAGTTCGACGAGGATTTCTAAAAAAGTAAGCAAAATACAATGCCAGCAGTGCCGGGATTACCGCTGCATAGGCATTGACAAAGTATCCCAGCGCAGCAGCAGCCAGTGCCGGTACGGCAATAAATATATAGCCATCTTCGATTATAAAGGGTTTATTCAAGACCTCACCTCAAATCACTTGACACCTTTTCCCCATTTGACGGCTGCGACAAACTGAGGCAGAGCCAGCATCCGTTTAAAGCGGGTCGGTTCTTTTAACAAACGATACAGCCATTCCAGCCGATGTTCCTGCATCCATTTCGGTGCCCGGCAAGCTTTGCCGGACAGCACGTCCAGCGTACCGCCTACGCCCATGCAGACACACGGTCCCAATTCATAGAGATGGTCATGTATCCATTTTTCCTGTTTTGGCACGCCTAAGGCTACCAATAAAATCTGCGTACCGCCGGAGCGGATTTCTTCAATAATCTTACCTTCCTCTTCCGGTGTAAAAAAGCCTGAATGCGTACCTGTCACATTCAACTTTCCTACCTGCTGCTGGATATTTTCGGCAGCTTTTTGAGCTACGCCTTCTGCGCCGCCAAAGAAATAAACAGCCGTTTGGCGTGCCGCCGCTTCACGAAGCAGACTGCACGCCAAATCAACACCTGTTACACGCTGTTTAAATCGTTTTCCCTGCTGTTCTGCAGCCCACAGCACGCCGGCACCGTCCGGTACGACTAAATCGGCATGCTGCAGAATGCCTGCCAGCTCTTTATCAGATTGGGAACGCATTACCATTTCAGCATTGGCTGTCGCAATGGATGCCGCCCGTCCTTCATCAATGCATTTGAAAGCGACGGCAACGGCTTCTTCCATCGTGACATTCCAAATCGGGATGGATAAGATATCTATTGTATTAGTCACCATTATCCTCCGCGTATGATTAGTTTACGCTGTAGTTCGGAGCTTCCTTCGTGATGTTGACATCATGCGGATGGCTTTCACGAAGACCTGCTGTCGTAATTTGAATGAACCGCGTATTTTCAATCATTTCTTTAATATTGTGGCAGCCGCAGTAACCCATGGATGCACGCAAGCCGCCGACCATCTGGAAAATCGTATCAGCTGCCGGGCCTTTGTACGGTACACGGCCTTCGATACCTTCCGGAACCAGTTTCTTAGCATCTTCCTGGAAATAACGGTCTTTACTGCCCTGTTCCATAGCAGCCAAAGAACCCATACCGCGGTATTCTTTGTAGCTTCTGCCCTGATAAATAACCGTCTGTCCCGGGCTTTCTTCCGTACCTGCCAACAAGTTGCCCATCATGACTACGTTGCCGCCGGCTGCAATAGCTTTGGCCATATCGCCGGAATATTTGATGCCGCCGTCAGCAATGATAGGAATGCCGTACCGCTGTGCCACTTTGGCGCATTCGTATACAGCTGTAATCTGCGGTACGCCAATGCCGGCAATGATACGGGTCGTGCAGATAGAGCCAGGTCCAATACCAACTTTGACAGCATCTACGCCGCATTCAATTAAAGCTTCCGTTGCTTCGCCCGTTGCGACGTTGCCGGCAATAACCGGCAGATGCGGATATGCTTTTTTGATTTCTTTCAAGGTGTTCAATACGCCCTGGGAATGACCATGTGCCGTATCAATAACGACAACATCGACTTTCGCTGCTACAAGAGCATCCAAACGATCTGTCATGTTGTGTGTAACGCCGACAGCAGCAGCTACGAGCAGGCGGCCGTTGGAATCTTTAGCAGAATTTGGATATTTAGTAGCTTTTTCAATATCCTTAATTGTAATAAGGCCCTTCAAATTGCCTTCGTTGTCTACGAGGGGCAGTTTTTCAATGCGATGCTGGCGCAAAATGGCTTTTGCGTCTGCTAATGAGGTGCCTACAGGCGCCGTAACCAAATTTTCTTTTGTCATGATATCGCCGATACGACGGCTCATATCTTCTTCAAAACGCATATCACGGTTAGTAATAATGCCTACGAGTTTTCCATCTACGACAATAGGCACGCCGGAAATACGGTATTTGCCCATTAATTCGTTGGCATCTGCCAGCAAGTTGTCCGGATGCAGGAAAATTGGATCGATAATAATACCATGTTCAGAGCGCTTTACCTTGTCTACTTCACGAGCCTGTGCCGCAATAGACATATTCTTATGAATGACGCCAATGCCGCCTTCACGGGCAATTGCAATGGCCATCGGAGCTTCCGTAACGGTATCCATGCCGGAGCTCATAATAGGAATATTCAGTTTGATATCTTTCGTCAGATTGGTTGATACATCTACGTCTACAGGCAAAACGTCAGATTTTGCCGGTACCAGCAATACGTCATCAAATGTTAAACCTCTCATACCAAATTTATCAGATCTCATATTTGCACCTCTGTTTATAAAATATAAGAAATAGGGAAAGAGCCCTAAATAGCTTACCAACTATTATAACGGATATATCGCAATCTGTACATATTTTCAGCCGCACTTTTCTAAGATTTTCTGTCAATTATTCCATAAACCTTGAAAATTTTCTCCAAACCGCTGCTGCAGCACATTGGCAATTTGTGTTTCATCTACCATCGTGTTTAAATATTGTGCTGCACGGTCTCGAGCCGCAACCAGCAAATCAATATCCTGTACAATGTCTGCCGCTTTTAAATCCGGCAGCCCATGCTGGGCGCAGCCAAACAACCTGCCGGCGCCGCGAAGCAGCAAATCTTTTTCTGACAATACAAAACCGTCGTGGATTTGTTCCATCCACTGCAGACGCTGCCGCGTCTCTTCACTGCCGCCTTTGGCCAGCAAAATACAATACGCCTGCTGACTGCCGCGGCCTACGCGTCCCCGCAGCTGGTGCAGCTGGGCCAGGCCGAACCGTTCGGCGCCGTCAATGAGCATGAGCGTCGCATTGGGCACATTGACGCCGACTTCAATGACGCTGGTCGCTACGAGAAGATCGATTTCACCGTTTTGGAACGCTTCCATCACCTTTTCTTTCTCTTTGCCTGCCATCTTGCCGTGTACAAGGCCGCAGCGCCGCTTTTTGAACACGCTAAGCCGCAGTTTATCATACAACGCTGTCGCAGCCTGCAAATCTACAGTTTCCGATTCTTCTACCAATGGGCAGACAACATAGCATTGCTGGCCTGCTTTCATCAGTTTTTCCATAAACACGTAAATCCGCTGCCGCATTGCCTCGCCTACGGCATAAGTTTTGACAATTTTGCGTCCCGGCGGCATGTCCCGAATCGACGACACATCCAAATCGCCGTACACAGAAAGAGCCAGCGTCCGCGGGATTGGCGTCGCTGTCATAAACAGCGTATGCGGCGCCTTTCCTTTGTGCTGCAGAGCAGCGCGCTGTTTGACGCCAAAACGGTGCTGTTCGTCCGTAATCACCAGTCCCAGTTCCTGAAATACCACATCGTCCTGAATCAGGGCATGTGTCCCAATGAGGATTTGAATGGCACCGTTTTTCAATTCATCCAGCAGTATCCCCCGTTCTTTGACACTGGTCCTGCCGGTCAGCAGGGCAATACGGACGGGCATATCACGAAATAAACGGCCAAATTCTTCATAATGCTGCACTGCCAAAATTTCCGTTGGTGCCATCAAGGCACCTTGATAGCCATTTTCGACTATCTTAGCCAAGGCCATCGCAGCTACAACTGTTTTCCCCGAACCGACATCTCCTTGTACGAGCCGCTGCATGGGCACTTCGCTTTCCATGTCATTTTGTATATCCAAAAAAGCCTGTACCTGGCCTTTCGTCAGTGTAAAGGGAAGATGAGAAACAAACTGCTTCAGCAGTTTTCCATTGGGCCCGCATTTGATGCCCTGCCGTTTTCCTTCTCTGCGGCGGCGCAGCAACAGTCCCAGCTGCATGTCAAACAGTTCTTCAAAAGCCAGCTGTTTTCTCGCCTGTTGCTGGCAAGTTCTCGACGGGGGAAAATGCATCCAGGCATAGGCCTGCTCGGTCTGCAGCCGTGAACGGCAGGCTTTTCGTCCGCCGCCCCAGCCGGGCAGAAGCGAAGGATTAGCCGCTGCCGCCTGCAGGGCCGCCTGTACTGCTTTGCGCAGGTCCTTCTGCCGCAGGCCGTCCGTCAGGCCATAAATAGGCACCAGTCCTTTTCCTTCGGCAGCGCCTTCTTCTGTTTCCGGGGCATTCATCTGCCGCCGGCCATAAGCCCATTCCATCTTGCCGAATGCCGTAACAGTCATGCCCTGCTGAAACATTTTTTTCTTAAACGGCTGATTAAACCATGTCATTTCTACGGCACCGCTGTCATCGGTCACGAGTACTTTCAGCAGCGTCATACCGCGGCGCGGCCGTATTTCCTGCACGCTGCGCACAGTACCGCAAACCAAAACCGGCACCGGCGACGGCAGCGTAACGTCGGCAATTCGCTGTATATGGCTGCGGTCTTCATATTCTTTTGGGAAATACTGCAGCAAATCGGTAATCGTATGAATCCCTAAACGAGCAAACAACGCTTCTTTGCGCGCGCCGATGCCCTTTAATTGACGAATTGAACAATCCATAAAAAAACTCCTTGTATTTTTCTCTTTTTTATTGTATCATATTTTGTAGACTTTTTTATAAATATAACTTGATTTACCCTATCTTTTATGATAAGATTTGTATGTTGTACTGTAGATGGTGCAGGGAGGTGTAACCAATGGCAAACTATTGCGAAATTTGCGGTAAGGGAACAATGAGCGGCATGAATGTCAGCCATTCCCATTTAAAAACGAAAAAAACCTGGAAACCGAATATCCAGAGAGTACGCGCTATCGTAGACGGCGAAGTAAAACGTGTTAACGTATGCACTCGCTGCCTTCGTTCTGGCAAAGTACAGCGTGATGTTTAATCCTATATAAAAAAAGATGATTCTTTACCGAATCATCTTTTTTTATTTGCCTTCATGTATATATTGTCTTGTCCAAGAGCCGTTCAGCCATCTGAGCGGCTCTTTTTTCAATGTCTTCACACTGCAAAATACTTTGCGGATCATTGGCTGTTTCCAACATAGCAAACTGCCCCGGCAGGCTAAAGTTTTTATTGCAGTTCATGGCATCTATGACTTGTTCCGCCACTATATCGCCACCGCTATATCCCGAAACGATAAGGGCATAGACGTATTTTTGCGCAAAAGAATCAAACTCCAGTCTAAACAACGCTGTCAGACGATTAAAAAATGCTGTCAAATTAGCACTTACGGCATCATTATAATTAGGACAAATAAGCATTACCGCATCAGCTGCCCGAATAGCAGGATATACTTTTTCCACAATGACGCCACCGTAAAAGCATTCCCCCTGTTCGCCAAAATGACGGCAGGCCTCATAGCTGCAGCCGCGGCAGTCGATGACAGCCCCGTTGCGCAGCGATATTTCTTCTACATCCACAGCGCCACGCAAATGACGGCGAATCATTTCCCACAAGAGCAGCGTGTTGGACGTCCTGCGGCTGCTTGCATGCAGCACCAAAATACGCCGTATTGGCTTGACTGCCGCTGTCTGTGCCGTCTTTGCAAACGAGCAGACTTTTTGCACCAGTCTTGCCGCACTTTCTTTGTATGCCTGCAAATTCGTCAAGCCTTGGATTTTTGCCTGCGTATTGAAATTGTACAAAGACCCTGTCGCCTCTACCAACGGCTTGCCGGGAAAAGCGCAGCCTGCCTGATTGGCTAAAAAAATCAGTTCGCGTCCTATTTTTTTGGTAAACCACTCGCCAGGTCCATCGATGAGTACAGCACCGCACCAGCCTTGCAGGCACAGCGGATGGGCTGTCAGCCAGGAAACCAGCCGCACATAGGAGCAGCTCCAGCCTCCCGGCGGCAGTGCAACGGCAAAAAATACGGCTTGCCACGGCAGACCTGCCGGACAGGGCCGACAAGATGAAATAAATTCTCTTTCATTTTCATACAGCGTATACGCCTGTCCCTCCAGCGCATACGCAAGAACCGGCTGTATGCGCGCAACAGAAGAATCAGTCCAGCCAATCTTTACTACATGAAGCATAGCCCCCTCTCCTTTCTTCTTACGGCAGGCGGCACAGATGGAGATAAGACCGCTTCAGCCGTTCATACAAAGGTGCGCAGACAGCAACATCCTCGTACAGCACGCCTTGTTCGTGGATTCTATTTTTGATTCCAAAAAACGCTCCTTTTTCTGCATCGCCAAAATACAGCGACCCATAATGCCATTGATGCCGCAGCGTCAATAAAATAGAGATTGCCGCAGAAGACAGGGCCGGTGCAATATAGGGCTTATATCCCAGTTCGCGTACAGCCATATTGGCATGGATTACCTTTTCCGTCAAGGCTTTGGATATATCATCATGATAGGCAATAATGCTGTCTGCCAATACTAAATCATCGCCGTGCGGGCCAAAGGCTCTGCCTTCTGACAAATATAAAGAAAATGCAGGATCTCGTTCTGCGTAATATGCCGCGCGGGCATTCATCACGCCCAGCCCGTATCCTTGAATCTGCGAAGGCGCCAGTCCGGACGCCTGCCAAAACGCTTTGCACAATGGATCTACCGGATCTGATACGATGCAGACTAAGCCTTTGAATGCTGCCGTTTTAGCCAAGGCTGCAAAATGCTGAACCAAACCGCGATTTGCCTCCAGCTGCGCCATCCGCACATCACCGGCAGCCCCCAACGGCGGCACGCCTTTGCTGGCACAAAAAACAAACACATCGCAGTCAAACAGCTGCGGCTCTTCCACGATTTTTACAGGCGGAAGTATCGGCATATCACTGCCGACAAAACCGGCAAACGGATACCGCACCTGGTTGATTTCCATTTCCAGCCGCTGTGTATTTTTGCCATTCAAATCACAAATGCCGATTTGGCTGATTACATCGGCTCCCAACAGCCGCATGCCAATAAGCATCGTCGTTCCCACATCACCTAATGCTAAAATATGAACCCGGTATGCTTTTTTTCCTAATGGATTATACGCCGTCAATGGCAATGGGGCTGTCACACCGGCTGCCTCCGGTAAATCATGAATAAAATATTGAATCATAACATTGTTCCTCTTTCTGCATGCGGAAATGCACTGTCTCCCCACTGCAGCCGCACCAGCCTTTCTATATCATTTTCAATAAAGCGAGTCGGATCCATATTTTCATCAAATTTGACGCCTATATCAATATCCGGTATACGGGGATACGTAATTACTTCACCAAGGCGTTTCAATGTCAGCCGTTTTTCATACGTTTCCTGATATACTTCCTGCAGCGTATGCATAATCTGCGCCGCGTTCTGCAGGCACGTCAAAGAATACAAATAATTGGCCTGTACGTCGCCGTGGCAAATAAACTGCGGATTGACATACGGCAGCACCAGATTAACAGACGGATTGCTGTCATAGCCGCTGTAGTTGTGCGCATTATCAATGCTGTCGCCGCCAATAAAAGGATAGCAGTCTCTTTCATTCAGCCAAAGCTCCAATGTTGGCAGAAAATAGACTCCTTCTGCCTGAATATGCTTTTCAGCCATCATATCCATTGCTTGTCCTGTCATTACACCTACTAATACTTTTTTTATGACAACGCCGTTTTCCTGCAAATACGGCGTCAGCATACGCATACGGTGTCCTTTATGCAGTAAGTCATCAATAAGAATCACTGGCCTGTTAAAGGATTTTATAGTTTTTACCTGATTTTCAACAGGAGAATAATGGTGTGATTCGGCAATCGTAAATCCTTTGACCCAGCGGTCAAAATATTTGTCAATATGCAGGTTTTTCGTCACCGTATTCGGCACCAGGACATCACTTAAGGCTTTGCCAAACGGCACGGACATATACGGGCCGCGCCGCTTCTTTTTATCTTCTACAATGGAAACGCCGTTGATTTCTGCTACTTTGTGAATAATTTTATGATGAACAGCGCTCATCGTAAAAGACAACAGCAATTTTCCCGGATACAGCCGGTTCAGGACAGCTAGCAGCTGCTGGTGTGCCCGGCTAACAGCCTGCCGCACGCGGGGATTTTTATTAAAGGGATTTTTAATTGTCGTTTCTACATCTCGGAAAATGACAACAGGTGCTTTCATATCCACAGCATACAGCGGATACTCTCCGTCAGGCGCAATATTCACAAACCCCTGCCGTTTGAGTGCCGTAATAATTTCATCATTATATCCGGCTTCTTCATCTACCGGATGATATACTGCATAGGTAAAATCGCGCGCAATCAATTCCGTCAAAAGTTCCGTAATCATAATCTGGCTGACGTTGTCAATACTTGCTGCGTCATTGGCATACAAAAAGCCGATACAGGCAATACTACCGCCTGCAGCACAGCGTATGTGCGCTGCCGCTTCCGTACTACCAAATTCTTTCAGCAAATCCCGTGTACCCACACGATGCACAGCTCCATACGCTATCATCGTTTTCTGCGGCCCGGCATCATCAATATAGAGCGTCCATACTTTTTCTTTTTCTATATACCGGTCCAAAATATCTGTCGTATATCCTTTTTTCCACAGCTCGCCGCAAATAGGCCACAGGCTTTCTGCCCCCCGCGGCTTAAATGCGCCAATGCCAATTTCACGAGCTTCCAGCACATGTTTATACGCCGGTTCGCGAAGGTACATATTGTTGTCGTAGATAAACTGCTGGGCTGCCGCATCGATAAGATTGGAAATATCCCTATTTAAATCAATGTTTTCACGGATCTTTGTTGAGCTGATATCTTCATAAAACTTATCCAACGTCAGCTGAATGACCTTCCCGGTTATGCCGCATTCCGTTATTTCCGTGGCTTCGGCTTCATTTTGCCGTGTTTCTCTGGCAAAGGCAATATGATTTACTGTGTGGATAGAATCGGCTGTCGGTGCCGCTTTATACGCAGAGGCATGTTGAATCACATCCGTTCCTACGGCAATATACAGTTCTTTCCCGGCAAAAATCTCCTTCAAGCGATGAATATCCTGCGGATTGGCAATATTGACCGGAATATCATCCGGGAACGGATATATATTTTCTTCATCAGCTACAGACATATTCATAATCTTACGCCGCATCAGACGCGGCTGCGTATGCTTGGACCAGGAAAATTCATCTAAAGCTAAATATACGTCAAATCCCAAATCCCTAATCTTGCAGGCAACGGCTTTATGTCCCAAGCTGAAAGGATCAAATGTCCCCGGATAAAAGCAGGCTTTGTGAGGAACCGTAAAAGAAAAAGCGCCTTCTTCAAACTGATGCTGTCCAATATAGCGATACATATGATTGAGCACAGAGGCATTGCTGTAAAAATCCAATGTTTCTTCCGGATTTTCGTCTAAAAGTACCAGTATTTTTTTATAACAATGGGCAAAGAGAACGTCTTTCTGCGGCAATGCCATCTGTTCGCTGCCAAAAATAAACTTGCCTATATCACGAAACGCATCACGACTCAATTCTTTATTATAATGCGCATATGCTTTCATCATGATGTACAGCAGCCGCCGCTGCCTTTTTTCATGGCTGGCCCTATCTTCCGGAAATGCGGCAGCAAAAGCAGTAAAGTGCTCCAAAATAACGCCTACAGTATGAACCATTGCCGATGCCAGCTGAATATTCGCTGCCACGATCTGCGAAGCAATCGTGCTGATAAATTCATCAAATTCCTGCGGCGGCAGTTTTATAATCATGCGTCCTAGAAAATCCGGCATGTATTTGGCAATCTGAGGATCGCCAATTTCCAATCCGTTAAACAATTCCACTGCCAATTCATTGCGCTGCGAATACGTCATTTTGTCTGCAATGCGCAGTAAGCTTTCCCCGGCTGCCTGCCGGACAAAAATAGTTTCGCTGACTTTCAGCAGATTTGTCAGATGCATGCCCAAATGCATAATGTCGCCTTTACTGCATTGGTCATCGGCATACCGCAGCATGAGTTCTATATTGGCTACTTTGACAACCCAATGCGTTCCCATTTTTAAATCGATTAAAAACAGGCTGCCTTCTTTTTCCTCAAATTGACAGCGTTCTGACGGCAAATCCATATACTGCAGCAGTTCTTGATAATATCGCTCACGAGTATATGCCGGCAGCACATGCCGTGCCGTAATCAAGGCGGCAATGCGTAAATTATACGAGCCGTCTTCCATGGCCTTTAAAATAAAACGCTGCGCCGTTTCCGCAAAATCGCTGACGCCTGTTGTCCTATCCATATCAGCCAAAGCTTTCAGCAATATAATATACTGTTCATCTGTATACGCATCAGTACGGTAATACGACTTCAGGCTGTTTATATAGCCCGCCTTATCCGCGGCAGAACAATGTGCCAGCACAGAATTGACAAAGGTACTGAAGCAGTATCCAATCCATTGTTTATGCTGCTCTGTAAAACGAAGTTCCGGATACAGAATCATCTTCACATACTGCGCAAACAGCGACGCATTCGTCACCTTTTTATGAGGCAGCGATACGCCTTGAGGCAGCTCTTTCGTGTATGTATCATTGAAATCAGCAATGATGCGCCCCATAAGAGCCGCCGCCTGCATGCGGATATCGCCTTCTTTGTGCGATAACAATTCATACAAAAACTTCAATATCATTACTTTTTGGTGTTCTGTCATATATGTAGAATATTCTTCAAAGATTCCCGTATATGTGCGGATATTTTTCCATAGCCGTTCACTGCGCGCAGCTTCTATTAATTTGCCAAAATCGCTTTCATCCCGAAACAAGCTCATCAGGCGGATATTGTGATCAATCGCTGCATATTTTAATTGGTCTACTACATCCTGCCCGTCCAACAGCACTTTTTCTTTGGCAGCCTGCTGCTTAGGTTCTGCCGGGCGGTTTGAAAAATCTGCAGGCAGCTCTACACACACGCCCTGTTCTTTCATAAACTGTTCAAAGTCTGCCAATTTAGCATATACTTTTTGATACCGCTGTCTTTTTGCATCATCTACATGGTCCAGCTTACTCAAAATAACGTCAAATGCTTCTGCCAAAGTATAAAAATGAATAATTTCTTCTCCCTGCGTATTGCGGGTACTCTTTACCCGAAAATCAGCGTATATCAAAAGCAGCGATTCAACAGACAAGTTTTCCAGCTCTAAATCCCAGACGGAATGATTGGCTGCAATATGGCCGATGCCGGACAAGCCGTTATTTTGACACCATATGCCTGTATAATAATAATGTAAATAAGGAACCCGTTTTTCTTCATTTTTTTTGCAGCCGTATTTCCCCAAATCATGGCATGCAGCTGCCCCGGAAATCAATGCCGTATCCACAGGGACGCCGACTTTAGCCAGCTGCTGCGCCGCATACACAGCAGTATAATGGACGCCGGCAATATGCCCCAATGTATTAAATGGAGAAATATCTGCGCCAATACGCATAAACTCATAGATATATTCATCTGCAAAAAGCCGCTTCATCATCGGATACTCCTGCGTATATCCCTGCCAGATTACTTCTTCATATGACAAAAAATGAAACTGCTTCGTAGGATTAAATACATTATATCTTTCTTCATATCTATATAATCCGCGTAAAATCTGCATAAAAAGCAAGCGGCCCAGCCGATACGGTGCCGCATCACCATGCATGACAGGCGTCCCATCCCAGCAGGTCCACTGCGCGCCCGTACTGGGAAACAAGCGTTCCAGCACATGGCAGTAGCAATATGACAGCCAGCCTCCTTCAGGGACTTGCTGCCATACGGAAGCGGTCTGCAGTACCTGAAGGACAGCGGGAGAATAAAACCAGCCGTCTTCGCTGCGGCATGTCAGCAGTGCTTCTGCTTTTTGAGGAAGCTGCAACGTCTGTATCCATTGCTGCATATCCTGTCTGTCCAGTCCGGCAGCCTGCAAAAACTCAGGTTCCTGCAGTGCCCGGCATATCGTCTCATAGATAGCATTCGTTTCCTGTGTCATTGCCTCATTCTCCTGTAAAATACAAGAACCTCGCATATGTATAAAAAAAAGACGCCAAATGGCGTCTTTTTCTTATGCCATTTTATTCGTGATACAGCTCTTTATTACGTTTCACAATTTCCATAACAAGATTGGCTGTTTCTTCAATTGCTTTTGAAGATACATCAATAATCGGGCAATGCAGCCGGCGCATTACGCCCCGTGCATAGGTCAATTCTTCATTGATGCGTTCAATATTCGCGTAGTTGGCATTGGAATCCAAGCCCATGCTGCGCAGCCGTTCTGAACGAATAAAATTTAATTTAAATGGATCTATAATCAAGCCGACAATTTTTCGGGCCGGTACTTCAAATAATTCCGG
>DJEN01000064.1:23858-31183 GCA_002431345.1 Megasphaera sp. UBA5897
ACAATATCTGCCTTCAAAAATCCCATTGGATTTTTGCCGTCATCAAACTTAACAGCAAATTCAATGGCTTCTACCCGCTTAAAATATTCTTCATCGAGCTGATGAATCATCCCAGGTTTCGTTGTCGGTTCCGTCTGAGTCAACGTGCCTACACCGGCCAGCATCGGTCCGATAATATCAATCGCCGTGATATGGGCGGCATTTGTCAGATTTTTCAATTTGTTGCGCAGTACCGGTGAAATAATGGTATAACAAATCATGGCCTGATTTTCTACGGCTTTCTGCACCAAATCCTCGACTTGCTGTTCCGTCCGTATGTACGGCATACGCATAATATCAAATTCCTGCTTGTCGTATTGACTGGCTGCTGCTCTGGCAACTCGTTCGGCCGTATCCCCCAATGAGTCTGAGCAGGCATAAATAATGGGTTTGCTCACGTTACGTTCTCCTTCCTAAGCCGCATTCCACAAATAAGCGAGTAATATTCGTCTTAGATATTCGTCCTACAATCTGCAGTTCTTTGCGTTCTTCATCATCCGTATCCATAACACGGACAACAGGCAGACAATCTACTTCATACTCAATCATCCGCTGCGCAGCGACTAATGCTTTTTCATGAGGCTGTACATAAATCAGTTTGCTAACCGGCGTCATGACCATTCGTACCGGCAGCGCCCGCAAATCATTATTGCCCATAGCTGTTTTCAGCAAATCCTTACGGGACACTACGCCAGCCAGTATATTGTCTGTCCCCACGAATACAGTGCCGACATCTTCTGTAAACATCGCAATAATCGCATCATACGCACTAGTATGTTCTCCTACAATAACCGGCTGCGAGAGACACGTTTCAATATTAATATCCATAATAGCTTGAGATAATAAATCTTTTTCTTGGTCACCTACAAAAAAGTATCCCAGCTTGGGTCGTGCATCAATCAGTCCCAACATCGTTAAAATTGCCAGGTCAGACCGCAGCGCTGCCCGTGTAACATGGAGCTGATTGGCTATTTTCTGCCCAGTAATCGGACTGCTTTCTTTTACAATACGCAAAATCGTTTCTTGCCGTTCCGATAGCATATCGCGGTTTCACCTCCCAGAGTACAATAATATGACTATTTTCACCATTATCATATCACATTTATACATTTATGTATACTATTTAGACAGATATACTAAAAAGACGGGTCTAAAGGAATATATAGTTCCTTCAGACACCGCCTTTTATATCTATTACATCAAATTACCAAGTATAATCTTCTGTTTCTGCACGGCCTTTTCCGGTCAGAGAATCCATTAGGATACGCTGTTCAATTTGTGCAACATGTTTGCGTGTTGCAACAACAGCATCCGGGTTGACGGAAATCGAATCAATCCCGCTCTTAACGAGGAATTCGGCAAAATCAGGATATACGCTCGGAGCCTGGCCGCAAATCGATACGGTTTTGCCGTCTTTATGCGCTACGGTAATTAAGTGGCGAATCGCTCTCTTGACAGCCAAGTTGCGTTCGTCAAAGAGAGGCGCAACGGTTTCGTTGTCACGGTCGCATCCCATAATAAGCATAGTCAAATCATTGGAGCCAATCGAATAACCATCGACAAATTTATTGAACTGATCGGCCATAATGATATTGGATGGAATTTCTGCCATGAGCCATACTTTAAAGTCCGGACCGCGGTGCAGCCCTTCGCCTGCCATAATCTGGACAATCCGTTCCATTTCATCAACACGGCGGCAGAACGGAACCATAATATTCAAGTTCTTGAAGCCGTATTCTTCCCGCACTTTGCGGACAGCCTGCAGTTCCAGCTTAAAGGCTTCAATATATTTGGGATCGTAATACCGTGAAGCACCGCGCCATCCTAAAAGGGCACTGCTTTCCTGCGGTTCATATTTGTCGCCGCCTTTCAGGTTGCGGTATTCGCTGGATTTAAAATCGCTGAGACGGAGCGTTACCGGGCGCGGAGCCAATGCCTGGCAAACTTTGCGCATGCCGTCAGCCAGCTGATTGACTACACGGTCTGCCTGGCCGATTTCAATCAGATACAGCGGATGTTCATGAATAAAGGTCGTCCAAATAAATTCTTCACGCATCAGGCCAATGCCGTCGCACGGAAGTTTGCCGTATTTTTCAGCCAAATCCGGATTGCCGAGATTCATATAAATCTTAGTACCTGTAATTGGTGCCGGTTCTGCAGCCACGACAGTCGTCGTTCCTGCCGGAGCTTCTTCTTTCGGTTTGACGATGTCGGAAACGACGCCGGCGTATACGATGCCGTTCGTTGCATCGACAGTAATTTCCATGCCGTCTTCAATCGTCGTCGTAGCTTCTACGCTGCGGCTCTTGGTGCCGACAATGCACGGAATTCCCAATTCACGGCTGACGATAGATGCATGGCAGGTCATGCCGCCGGCATCCGTTACAATAGCTTTCGCTTTTTTCATAGCCGGTACCCAGTCCGGCGCCGTCATTGTCGTGACAAGAATTTCGCCATCTTTGAATTCAGCAATCTGAGCCGGATCCAAAATAACATGCGCTTTGCCGGCAGCACTGCCCGGACTTGCCGGCAGCCCTTTGACAACTACGCTGCGTTCTGTCGTCACAGCTGCTTTTTTCTCTTGTTTTTCTTTATTTTTCTTAGACCAAACCGTTTCAGGACGAGCCTGCAGCAGCCATACTTTATTATCTCGTTCATCAACGCCCCATTCCATGTCCATGTAGCAGCCATAATGAGCTTCAATAGCTTTGGCATACGTTGCCAGTTCTTTTACTTGTTCATCGGAAATAACCTGTTTTTTCTGTTCATCTTCAGGAACGAGCTGTTCTTCGCAGTCGCCTCCCGGTTTGCGTACTAATTTAATCGGTTTTGTATTGACCATCTTAGACAGAATGGTTAAGTCATCTTTTTTGACCTTGAAATTATCCGGCGTAACCGTGCCCTGTACGACATATTCGCCAAGGCCCCAAGCCCCTTCAATCGTAATAGTCGAATCATCGCCTGTTACCAAATCTACCGTAAACATAACGCCGGCAGCTTTGGAAAATACCATCATCTGCACGGCTGCGCTTAAGGCAACGGATAAATGATCAAAACCTTTTTTCGTGCGGTAGTATGTTGCACGGTCCGTAAAGGTGGAAGCATAGCATTCTTTTACCTTTTGAATGACCATATCTGCACCCTGTACATTTAAATACGTATCCTGCTGCCCGGCAAAGCTGGCATCCGGCAGGTCTTCTGCCGTTGCGCTGGAACGCACAGCCACAAAGGGATTGGCTTCCCCTACTTTTTTGCCTAATTCTTCGTAGCTTTTCCGAATAGCATCTGCCAAATCATCCGGCATATCTGCCGCGCAGATCGCTTTGCGAATATTGGCCGTAACCTCACGGAGCTGAACGGGATCTTCTACATCCGTCAGTCCCTGCAGCAATTCTTTTATCTTCACATCGAGTCCGGTAGCATGCATGAAATAGCGATATCCTTCTGCAGTCGTTGCAAATCCATACGGTACAGGCACGCTGGTCTGTGATGTCAATTCTCCCAAGGAAGATGATTTGCCGCCAACTAATGCTACGTCGCCCCGGCGCAGTTCATCGAACCATAATACAAAAGCTTTCTCTCTATCCATTGCCATATCCCTTTACCTCCCGCGATAGTGTGTATACTAATTAAAGTGTTTTCACCATTATAGTACTCTATTAGCTTAGCCTTGTCAAGATGTTTTTCGTATTTATGGTATATTATTTTCTAAATATACTACACTATTTTGTGTATTACTTTTTATATATCAATAACTATACTTTTAACACCTTATCCAGTGTATGCCGTACTGCCATGATGCAAAAGTATCTGTACACATATAGGCTTATAAACATGAATATGCTATAATAAGGAATTAGTAAAGTTTATTTATGTCAAACCATGATGAAAACGAGTTTGGCATCGCCTGCGCCCATTTATCGGCGCCCTTTGTCACACCCGCTTGATAGTAGGAGGATATATGTACACACCCAGACGCAGAGCAAAACACGCTAAAAAATCAGGGCCGTTTCGCCGCATCCGTCTCTTGATTGCCTTCTGTTTTGTTGTAGCTGCCGGTCTTGCTTTTGGCTATATCTTTGCAGCATACCAAAGCCTGCCGGCCGTCAATAATAACATGAGGCCAGCTGTATCATCGCAAGTTTTTGATATTCACGGACGGCTGATTACGACCCTTCATTCTGACCAAAACAGACTGCCAATCGACATCAATAAAGTACCGCCAAATTTACAAAACGCCTTTATTGCTGCCGAAGACAATCGCTTTTATGACCATATCGGCATCGACCCTATCGGCATCGTCCGCGCAGTCATTACGAACTTCACCAACCGCGGCATTGCTCAAGGGGGCAGTACCATTACACAGCAGCTTGCTAAAAACGCATTTCTTTCACAGGAACAAACACTGAAGCGTAAAATACAAGAAGCTATGCTCGCTTTGGAAATCGAACGTAAATACAGTAAAAAAGAAATTTTGGAAATGTATATGAATCAGATTTATTTCGGGCAAGGAGCTTATGGTATTCAAACGGCTGCCAAAACCTATTTTGACAAAGACGTCAGTGACTTAACGCTCAAACAATGCGCTATGCTGGCCGGTCTTCCCAAAAGCCCGAATTACTATTCACCATTCAACAATTTAAACGAAGCCAAAAACCGTACCAATACGGTAATCGACCAAATGGTCAAATATGGCTATATTTCTCAGGCCGACGGTGAAGCTGCCAAAGCAGATGATTTGGAATTAACTAAGAAGAAACAAACATCGGAAAATGCAGAAACAGCGTCCTTCATTGATTATGTGTCACAGCAAGTCGCTGCTAAATACGGTGATGACGCCCTGTATAAGGAAGGCTTAAAAATTTATACAACCATGGATGCTGAAAAACAGCATGCCGCTGTACGGGCACTGCGCCATTTGCCGGATAACTACCGGGATAAAAACGGTCTGCTGCAGCCGCAGGCAGCCATTGTTTCCATCGATCCCAAAACAGGTCATATTCTGGCTATGGTCGGCGGTCGCGGCCAAGACAGCTTTAACCGTGCCAGCATGGCCGTTCGTCAGCCTGGTTCTGCTTTCAAGCCGTTTGTTTACATGACGGCGCTGCAGCATGACATGACCCCGGCTACTACCATTGAAGATAAACCGGTTACCTACGGCGGCTGGAGTCCGCAAAATGCCGGCAAGAGCTTCAGCGGCACGATGACCTTGAGCGATGCCTTAGCTAATTCGGTCAACACCGTTGCCGTTCAGTTGGCAGACAAAGTCGGCACAAGCCGCATCATCGCCAACGCAAAAAAAATGGGCATTACCACATTGGACAAAAAAGATGATAACTTAGCCATGGCTTTAGGCGGGCTGACACGCGGTGTTACACCTCTTGAAATGGCCAGCGCGTATGGAACGTTTGCCAATAAAGGGGTGCATGTCAAACCGACTGCCATTATAAAAATCCTCGACAGAAACGGCAATGTCATTGAAGATGAAACGTCACACAGCCACAACGAAACAAAAACACAGGTCATGACAGAAAAAGAAGCATACGAAATGACCTACATGCTGGAAGGCGTCATCACACACGGTACCGGCACGGCAGCTGCCATCAGCCGTCCGGCAGCCGGCAAAACCGGGACGACAGACAACAACGTCGATGCTTGGTTCGTAGGATATACACCGGATATCGTAACCGCTGTTTGGATTGGTGATGACACGGGTGCGCACAGCTTGGGTGAAGTATACGGCGGCACTATCCCGGCAGAAATTTGGCGTGACTATATGTCTTCTGCTACAGAAGATGCTAAGTCTTCTGAATTCTCTGTTCCTTCAGGTATGGAACGCTTTACAGAACAGCCAAAAGAAGAAAAGAAGTCCGACGTCAAAGAGGACACGGCAAAGAAAAAATCTGCCGCTCAAAATAAATCCAACCAGGATAAAAAAACATCGGACATAAAGAAAACGCCGTCACAGGCATCACGCAACAACAAAGAACAATAATAGTATAAACAGGCTCCCTATTTCCAAACGGATATATAGGGAGTCTGTTTTGTTTTGCTGCACAAAAAAGCGCAGCAGCTGTATTATGCTGCCGCGCTTTGTATGCAAGTTATACGAGGTTATCTGCCGTACGCCAGATGGTTGGTTAGTGCTGTGCCGGTGCCGTAACGGCTTTTTCTTTTTCCATTTCCATATCTTCTACCTGAATCGAATTATGGGACAAGGCACTGATTCCCAAGAACATGCCGCTGCAGACAATCCATTCTGCATAAATGACATGGGGCAGAATGCGAACAGCCGGTATAAACATCCACGCTACCAAAACGACAATAGAGGCTATAATCGTATAGAATGCAGCTTCTCTAGAACAGTATTTGGGAGCATACATCGTCATCAATACGATAACGCCAAACGCAGCCATTAAGGAAAGACCTGCCATCAGCGTCGCAATAATGCCGCTAATAGTCAAGGCGCCGCATAATGTCAGCAGTCCCAACAAAACCACTGAAATCCGCGTAACGCGCATATATTTGGCATCTGACATATCCGGTTCAATAAACCGTTTGTGAATATCATGGGAATACAACGTAGCTGCTGATAAAAGTAAATTGCAGGCCGTGCTGACATCTGCTGCCCAAAGGGAAGCCAGCGTCACACCGGCAATCCACGGATTCAGCGACATAATCAATTTAGGAAGTGCTGTCGTTGCAGAAATATTGGGATACATTTCCGCGGCAATGACACCGAGAAAAGCGGCAATAAATCCAACAGGAAGCATTACCAAGCCTCCAATAATAAAGCCTTTTCGTGCGGTTTGCACATCTTTAGCTCCCAAAGAAATCTGAATAATCGCCTGTAACGAAAGATTTACCGTAATCAAAACAACAATCCAAGTAATAATAGTCATCGGGCCTACGCCGCTGACAAAATCAAGTGAATGAATCGTCGGAGCCTGAATCGCTACGACATCAATGCCTCCGGCTGCTGCCAAAATAAGGAATGCAGCTACGGTAATGCCAATATACTGCAGTGTAACATTTAATACATTCGACTGGCTGGCAGACCACATGCCGCCAATAACAGTAATACCTATAAATACAACGGCACTTACCAGCATGCCTGTAAGAGGAGTAAAAATAGTAGGCATCAAAGCCGACAAAATAGCACCACCAGCAACAAACTGCAGGCTCATAACGACGAGCTGTACCAGTACCTGACAGAAAATACCAGCCACGGCACCTTTTTTATCATAGTAGCGTTCCAGCATTTCCGGAATCGTTGTAATATTCAG
>DJEN01000052.1 GCA_002431345.1 Megasphaera sp. UBA5897
TCCTAAAAAAAGGACAGAAAAAACGAAATCTGTCCCATTTACGATGACGTATATATATAATAAAATAGGGTACAGATTAACGCGTACCCGTACAAACAGCCTTTTACATGGGATAGACTGCACAAAGCTGATTGTATGACGATACAGGGTATGCATAGGAGGAGTTTGTATGAATACGAAAGAAACAGCTGTTTCACCGAAAATGCTTTGTCTGACAGCCGTATTGGCTGCCTTTGTCTTTATCATGACCTTTTTGCCGAAAATCCCAATTCCCCTGGGCTATGCCCATTTGGGCGATGCCGTTATTTATTTGCTTGTTTTGTTTATCGGCCGCAAGGAAGCGTGCTTTGCCGCTTCGATTGGCTCGGCGCTGGCGGATTTAATCGGCGGTTTTCCCATTTGGATTATTCCGACGCTCATTATCAAGTGGGTCATGGTAGAAGCCGTGTTTTGGATTGTCCGGCCCGATAAAGCACCGTGCAAATTGTTGTCAGCCCGCATGGTTTTGGCATTTTTTGTCTCTTCGGCTTGGATGGTCGTATCGTATACGGCTGCCGGTGCCGTATTGTACAGCAGCATTGCCTCTGCCATTCCCATGATTCCGGGACTGATTGGCGAAGGCGTCGTCAATATGGCAGTCGCTCTGGCAGCCGGCATGGCGCTGCGTCATCTACCCAACAGCCGTACATTTTAAAAAGCAGCAAAGAAGGAATACATACATGAAACATCAAAAGAAAATTGCGCTGGTCAACGATGTGACAGGATACGGCCGCTGTTCTATTGCCGTAGAACTGCCGCTGATTTCGGCGCTGAAAATACAGGGCTGCGTACTGCCGACAGCGGTGCTGTCCGTGCATACCGGCTTTCCAGCCTATTATATGGATGATTATACCGAGCGTATGCCTGCGTATATAGAAAGCTGGAAACAAAACAAACTTGCCTTTGACGGCATTTTAACGGGTTTTTTGGGCTCGGCACGGCAAAGTGATACCGTACTGGCATTTATCCGTGATTTTAAACAGGCGGCAACGAAAGTCATCGTCGATCCCGTCATGGGCGACTATGGCAGGCTGTATCCTTCGTATACAGAAGACATGTGCCGCAAGATGCGCCAGCTGCTGACGGTAGCCGATGTGATTACGCCCAATCTGACAGAAGCGTGCCGTCTGCTGGATATTCCCTATCCCGACCAGGGGCAGGTTTCGCCGGATCGGCTGGAACACATGGCGGCAGCCCTGACCGATAAAGGCCCGTCTCAGTTGGTGCTGACAGGGCTGCATGAAGGAGAGTACCTGCTGAATTATGTTTATGAAAAGGGCAAAGCACCGGAAATACAGCGCGTAAAGAAAATCGGCAGTGACCGTTCCGGTACGGGCGATGTATTTGCAGCTATTGTCGCCGGGCGGATTGTCCAGGGCAAGACCTTGTCCGAAGCGGTTCATTCGGCTGCTGATTTTGTCAGCAAAGCCATGGTGTATACCGAAGAACTGCAGCTTCCGCATAACTGCGGCCTGGCGTTTGAAGAATTTTTAACGGATTTACGATAAGGGAGGATGTAACGATGATTGTATATACGTGTGAAGCAGGAGGACGCTATATTTCTGTAGCAGAAAGCGTGAAAGAACGGCCGGAAGGAAAACGGTCTGTGTATGTGAATTTGACCAACCGCTGTACCTGTTCGTGTACGTTTTGTCTGCGCAGCATGAAAAAAATGGCGGAAACGCAGACCTTGTGGCTCAAAGAAGAACCAACAGTAGATGAAGTAAAAATACAGCTCGACAGCCTGCCATGGGACTATGTCAAGGAAATCGTCTTCTGCGGCTTTGGAGAACCGACAGAACGCTTGGCTGATTTGACGGCGCTGCTGAAGTATGTCAAAGAAACCCACCCGGATGTATTGACCCGGCTCAATACCAACGGCTTGTCCGATTTGGCATATCAGCGGGATACGGCACCTGATTTTGGCGGCGGCATCCTCGATACCATTTCTATCAGCATGAATGCTTCCAACAAAGAACGGTATCTGGCATTGACGCGAAGCCAGTTTGGCATACAGTCCTACGATGCCATGCTGCAGTTTGCCCAGCACTGCAAACACTATGTGCCCAACGTCGTGCTGACTGTCGTAGACCACGTAGAAGACAGCGAAGAAATTAGAAAGTGCCGTGCTATCTGTCAGGAAAAAGGACTGCATCTGCGCGTCCGCGTATATGAAGATTCGTGAGTGAGAGTGTTTAGTTTGTAGTTTGTAGTTTATAGTTTGTAGTTTATAGTTTGCAGTTTATAGTTTGCAGTTTTTAGTTTTTAGCAAATAGGTTGTCATGCTGGCTATGATATATAACAGCATGCTAAGAGAGCTGCGGCACATGAAGGGAGAATGCTCATGCTGCTGCGGCCTCTTTTTGTATTTGCTGTCCTTTTGTGTCAGTTTTTGCACAACTGCCGGGAAAGTCATTGCTTTTATGAGAACCTCCGAATATAATGATAAGTGAATATATCTATATATTGGAGGATGCATATGTTTGGTTTGAATATATTGAATATGGTTGCCGGCGTGCCGGGATTGTTGATTGCCCTCGTCGTTCATGAATATGCTCACGCTGCCATGGCCGTGCGCATGGGGGACGACACGCCGCGGTTTACAGGACGGCTGACGCTCAATCCGCTGGCACATATCGACCCCGTAGGGGCCTTGATGCTTTTGGTGGCGCAGTTTGGCTGGGCTAAACCGGTCATGATTAATCCCAATAATTTCCGCAGCTGGAAAAAAGGGGAAATCTGTGTGGCCCTGGCCGGCCCGGCATCGAATCTCATCGCTGCGTTTCTGGCTCTGCTGGTGCAGGTTTTGGTCATCAAACTGGGGCTTTTTACAGGGACAGCTCTGCGACCGGTGTTGAATCTGATTGTCCTGTATAATATCAACTTTGCGATTTTCAACATGATTCCCCTGCCGCCGCTGGATGGGTCCCGCGTGTTGATGTGTTTTCTGCCGACGTCCTGGAATTACAAATTAGCTAGTGTAGAACGGTACAGTTTCTTGATTTTGATTTTGCTGATGATTACGCCGGTGTTTTCGTATATTCTGATTCCATTGCAGCGATTGATTTTTACGCTCTTTACATATTTGCTGATGCCTTTGCTGTAAGAGAAGAAAGGGGAGAACAGCATGAAACGAATGCGATATGCCGCAGGGTTCCTGATTGCGGCGATACTGGGCCTGCCTGCCGTATCCTGCCGGGCTTTTGATTATACCCTGTCTGTAGACCAAATCGCGGCTCAGCCGTTGACAGCCTATCAAACGGTGTATTTGGGTATGCCCCGCGCTGATTTTGACGCAAATTTTAGCATTTTGCCTGATTGGAAATTTTTAGACAGCACCCATGACTGTGAAGAAATAGCAGAACGGTCTACGGGAAGCGGCAGCCAAGCTGTGACCGAAGGTATCCGCGTCATTACGGCCAATGCGTCGCCGACGGGAAAAGTACTTGCCTTTGATAATTATTTTAAGACGAAAGATAAAAAAATTGCCCAGTCTATCTATACGCGGCTGGTTGCCACGATTTATGCCAACATGGAAAATTTCCCCCAGAGCCAGCAAAAGACAGGCATGGTATGGGTAGAAAACGACGTGACGATTGTCGTATCCTGGACGCCGCAAAAAGATGAGCAGGGATATTACACGGTAACGATTCACCGGTATAACAACCGAGTATTGCAGGAATAAGCCAAAGCGAATAGACGCCGTTGACATGCTGTATATTCTTAGTATATAATGAGATACATCCAAAATTTAACTTTTTGACTTTTAATATGGTTCTCCTAATAGTGAGGTGTTTTGTAGATGAATAGTATCAAGACCGTATGTTTAATGACATTGCTGGCATGTATTATGATGGCTATTGGCGGTGCCTTTGGCGGCCGTCACGGCGTGATGATTATGCTGATTATTTCGTTGGGGATGAATTTCTTTTCGTACTGGTTCAGTGATTCCATCGTCCTGAAGATGTACCATGCCCAGGAAGTCGATGAAAACAGTTATTTGTACCGCATTGTCGCCGATTTGGCACAGCGGGCAGAACTTCCTATGCCGAAAGTGTACGTCATTCCGACTAACGTGCCCAATGCGTTTGCGACAGGACGCAGCCCGTCCCATGCAGCCGTAGCGGCTACGGAAGGCATCATGGAAATGCTCGATGGAGAAGAAATCCGCGGCGTACTGGCCCATGAAATGTCCCATGTCCTGCATCGGGATATATTGATCAGCACGATTGTTGCCTGCTTTGCCAGTGTCATTTCGATGATTGCCAATATCGCGCAGTGGGCAGCTATTTTTGGCGGCGGCCGCGATGAAGACGGAGAAAGCTCCAATCCGATTGCCTTGATTGCGACGATTATTATTGCGCCGATTGCGGCAGCACTCATTCAGTTTGCCATTTCCCGGACACGGGAATACATGGCTGACGAAGAAGGGGGCCGTATGATTGATGACCCGCTGGCACTGGCTAGAGCACTGGCTAAAATTGACAACTATGCCCACTACCAAGTCATGCCGGGCGCTACGAAATCGACGGCGCATATGTGCATTATCAACCCCTTTGCCGGTATCAGCGGCAACCTGATGAATTTGTTCAGCACGCATCCGCCGACAGAAGACCGGATTGCGCGCTTGGAAGCATTGGATAGAAAATTACACGGATAATAGAGGAGGAACATGACAATATGAAAAGAAAGACCTTGAGCCTGATCGCCGGGGCCGCTCTTTTATTTGCCACGGCAGTACCGGCTGCATCCATGCCGGTATGGGCTGCTAAAGGCGGCGCTGTCCGTATGGCCGCACCGAAATCAGCACCAATGGCGCCGGCTAAAACGACACCGAATGGTTCCGGCACCAATTCGCAAAACACACTCAATCAAAACGCCAAAACGCAGCAGCAGGCACGTCCCAATACGAATACGACAGCCCAAACGCAGTCCCGCGCGAATACGGCGCAGTCCTCATCCCGCTGGGGCAGTGCCATGCGCAATATTGGCCTGTTGGCAGGCGGCATGTTTTTGGGCAGTATGCTGAGCAGTCTCTTTGGCTGGGGCAGCATGGGCTGGATGGCAGATATCCTCGGCGTGCTGTTTAACATCATACTGGTGTTGGTGATTATTTCCCTCATTAGCCGGTTGTGGCGAAAATTCCGGGGCCGCAAAGGCAGCCGTGAAGACGACGCCTACCGCCGCGGCTATGAAGCAGCTATGCGCAGCAAGCACGGCAAAGACGGTTATACGACGATTGACGTCACACCGCTGGATAAAGAGACGCATACTAAGAGATAGTTTGTAGTTTGTAGTTTAGAGCTTAGAAAATATATCGTATATAGGCTGTAACGGGCTGTGACAAAGGGGCTGCAACGGTGCCTTTTGTTGCAGCTTTTTGATTTGGCAAAGGAGTTTTTAGGCATGAAGCAAATCGTACCTGATTTTTATAGGCAGTTTTCCTGCAAGGCAGGGGACTGCCGTCATACGTGCTGCAGTACGGGCTGGGAAATTGACATTGATGACAAAACGGCTGCTGCTTATGCGGCTGTACCGGGAGCGATGGGCACGGCGCTGCGGCAGACGATGGTAAAAAATGAAGAAGGCATCTGGCAGTTTCACCTGGCAGAAGGCACCTGTCCTTTTTTGCGGCCCGATGGGCTGTGTCATCTCGTCCTGACGTTGGGCGAAGACGCGCTGTGTGATATTTGTGCGCTTCATCCCCGCTTTTATGAAGAAATAGATACGGCGGCAGAGCCTGTAGAACTCGGCGGCGTAGGGCTGTGCTGCGAAAAAAGCTGTGAATTGCTGCTGGCATCCCAGAACCCGTTGACGTTTACAGACGGCGCGGCGAAACCCATGACGTTTGCAGAACTGCTTATCTATCTGCACATTGAAATGACTTCTGCGCAGCAGCAGTACGAGCCTATTACGGATATGGCGTACCTGCAGTTTGTACTGGAATGCATGGAACAAACAGAGCCGATCAATGACGCATGGACAGAACAGCTGCAGGACTTGCAGGCGCAGCTGCCGGCGGCTTTGCAAACCATGAAAACGGAAATACAAGACGGTCTGCCGTATCAGTGGCAGCGCATCTATCAGCATATCCTGTACCGTCAGCTGGAACGATGCGAAGACGTATCCTGCCGTGTCCTAGCGGACTATGCCCATCTGAATACGACGTTTGTATGGCTTTCCTGTATCCAAACGGGCTCATTGGCAGAATCGCTGCGGGAATGGTCGGAACAAATCGAGTACGATACGGATAATGTAGATATACTGTTTGAATTGTTGGCATGACCTGCCTGTTATGGTACAATGGCAACAGAGAAATGAGGGTAGCCGATGAAAACAATTATAGGAAATATCATGCCCGAAGAAACACGGATGGCCGTCGTAGAAGACGGGAAACTGCGTGATTTTGCCGTAGAGCGTGATGATGAAAATCATATAGTCAATCATATTTATAAAGGAACGATTCAAAATATACTGCCGGCGATGCAGGCGGCTTTTGTCAATATTGGACGCAAAAAAAACGCTTTTTTGTATTTGGGAGATTTGTTTCCCAGAGCGGCGACGAAAGAGGAAATCCAGCAGATGCATCTGTCCGTCGGCCAAAGTCTATTGGTGCAGGTCATCAAAGAAGAACGGGGCACCAAAGGTGCCAAAGTCACGGGTAATATCAGCTTGGCAGGCCGCTATGCCGTACTGATGCCGACGGTCGATTACATTGGCGTGTCCAAAAAAATCCGCGACGAAGAAGAACGCAACCGCCTGCGGGAGATTGTTGCCGCCATCAAGCCTCAGGGCATGGGACTGATTATTCGTACCGTTGCCAAAGGCATCGGCCAAGACGAATTGCTGGCAGATATTCAGTATTTGCTGCGCACGTGGGACAGCATCTGCCAGCGGTACAAAGTCACGCGGAAAAACGCGCTCCTGTACCGGGAAGCCGATTTGGTCATGCGTACCGTGCGGGACCATTTGACGAGTGATGTAAAAAAAGTCGTAGTCGATGACAAAGACGCCTATGAACGGATTATGCAGTTGGTGACGGAAAAATGGAAAGACCGCATAGAGCTGTATCAGGGAGAACAGCCGATTTTTGAATCCTATCACTTAGAAGAAGACCTGCATGAACTGCTGGCGCGCGAAGTATCCCTGCCGTCGGGCGGCAATCTGATTTTTGACCATACAGAAGCCTTGACGGTCATTGATGTCAACAGCAGCAAATACACGGGAAACAGCACGCTGCAGGATACGATATTCCATGTCAATAAGGAAGCGGCCGTAGAAATTGCCCGTCAGCTGCGGCTGCGGGATATTGGCGGCATCATTATCATTGATTTTATCGACATGGCACAGCCGGACAAACGCGATGAAATTTTGCAGATTTTGGAACGGGAAATGGCATCGGATTCGACGAAAACCCATGTACTGGGCATGACAGCCTTGAATTTGGTCGAAATTACGCGCAAAAAATCACGGCAGGGTCTGCATCAGGTGCAGTTCGCGCCGTGCAACGTCTGCCGTGGATCGGGGTATTTGTATTCGCCGGAATCCGTCGCCATTCAGATTATCCGCCGCCTGCGGCACATGGTGCATACCCATCATGTGCGGGGGGATTTGCTGATTAGTGCCCATGCCGATGTCCTGGCGATTTTGCAGGATAAAAAACGGAAGGAAGCCCTGGAAAAAGAATTGGCGCGAACCCTGCATTTTGAGGATTCACACCATCCCAATCGTGAAGTCTTTTCTATCTTATCGTATACGAATTCCTAGTTATAGTACATATATTGTATGATACCAACCGTTTGCGGTGTACAGACTATTCTGCAAAGCGATAGCCTGCGCCCCAAACGGTTTCTATATATATGGGTTTAGACGGATTGGGCTCGATTTTTTCCCGCAGCCGATTGATATGCACCATGACGGTTGCCGTATCGCCGATGGCTTCCTGGCCCCAGACGCGGTCAAAAAGATGTTCCCGGCTGAACACGATGCCGGGGTTTTTGGCCAAAAAGACAAGCAGCTCGAACTCTAAATTCGTCAGCGTAATTTCTTTGCCGTGTTCATAGACGCGGTGTTTTTTTAATTGGATTTCCAAATCACCATGCCGCAGTATATCGGCAGACGGCTGTTCATGGGACTGCGTCAGCCGCTCATAGCGGCTGATATGCGCTTTGACACGGGCTACGAGCTCGCTGGGGCTGAAAGGTTTGCTGATGTAATCATCGGCACCCAGGCCAAGCCCGCGGATTTTATCGATGTCTTCCCGTTTGGCAGACACCATGAGAATAGGAACTTCCTTTACTTTCCGTACGTGGCGGCAGACTTGGAATCCGTCCATGCTGGGGAGCATGATGTCCAGCAAAATCAGGTTGAAATCGTCCTGCAATGCCAGCTCCAGTCCTTTCTTACCGTCGCCGCAGACGACGACAGCAAAGCCGTTGGCTTCTAAATAATCTCGTTCCAATTCTGTGATTTCTGGATTGTCTTCAATAATGAGTACACGTTTCATGAGATGCATTCTCCTTTACAATCGGCAGGGTTATGGATATGGTCAGCCCGCCGCCCGGCGTATGGGAGGCAGTAATCGTACCGTTCATAGACAAGATAATCTGCTTGGCAATGGCAAGACCCAGGCCGCTGCCGCCGGCAACGTTGGTACGGGCAGCATCGGTACGGTAAAAGCTGTCAAACAATTTGGCAAGGCTTTCTTCCGGCACGCCCTGTCCCGTATCGGCGCAGTGAATGGTCACGCTGTGCGCTTCCTCTGTCACGGTTACCGTAAAATCAATAGTATCTGCCGTTTTGTATTTCAGGCTGTTGCTCAGCAGATTTTCCAATACGCGGCGAAACTGCATGCGGTCGATGGCAATTTGGGTTTGGGTCGGTTTGCCGATAAGATGCAGCGTCATGCCCTGTTCTGCCATCAGCGGGGCTTCTTCTTGGACAAAATCTTCAAAATAACGATAACATAAAACATTTTCCATTGTAAAGGGGATACGGCCCAAATCGAGTTTGGAAAATAGAAATAAACTTTCGACGAGACGATCCATCGAGCAGGCCGTGCGGTAAATGCCGTCTATATAGTGGCGCTGTTTTTCCGGCGTATTGGCAATGCCGTCGCGCAGCCCGCTGGCATACCCTTTGACGACTGTCAGCGGTGTTGCCAGGTCATGGGAAATACCGGCAATGAGTTCTTTGCGGTTCTGTTCGTACCGTTTTTGTGCTTCCTGCGCTGCTTTTAGGTCACGTCGCATGATATCAAAATCCCGGCACGTTTGACCCAATTCGTCGTGTGTCGGCACCAGGAGGGGCGCATCGAGATTGCCTCTGCGGATTTCATCGGACGCATGACGCAGTGCCGCCAAGGGCTCAAGTATCTGCTTGGAAAGAAAACGGGACAGCGATATGCCAAGCCAGATAATCAATGCGATAGCGATAAGCAAAATAGCAAAGAAAAGGATTTCCAGTACATTGCGCAGCAGCGTATTTCGTTCATCCAGCGAAGAAATGAGGGGGGACGCACCGACAGCGTAGATAGCAGCCGCATGGGTTTGGCTGGTATACGAAAAGACGAACGAGTCTTCGTCCCCTTCGGTCCAGCGCATCATGGCAGGTGCGTAGTTGCTTTCAGTCTGGGCAGTCTGCTTAATGGTTTCACTGTCCATGCCGGGAGAGGTATATAAGGGCTCGTCGTTTTGGTAAATCGTGACATAGATATGCCTGTCTTCCAGCGTGCGGCAAAAGCGGCTGACATCTTTGGCGCGGACGTTCTGCTTTGTGTCTACGACTTTGCGCAGGGCGTTGACCGCATAGGTGACGGGAATGGCAGGCCCTTTTTTGGCCCAGAGCAGAGCCAGCTCGCCTTCTCGTGCCGTGCCGGTCATGTGCAGACCGATAAATAAGAAAGCCCCGATAACAGATAAGAAAAAAACGGGAATCAGGACCATGAGAATGTTGGCAAACAAGATTCGCTTTCGTAACGATGTATTGCGTAAACGCCGAAATAAATGCAAAGAACATACGCCTCCTTGACAGACATCCAATCGTTTTTATTATAATATAGGCATACGGTTTTGCCAATAACAGCAGACGGCAAGCCCGTGTATGCGGAATCGATGAGACGGCTTTTTCCTTCCATCGTAGTCATGTATACATATATTTAAATGCATGATATGATATGCAATATATAACTAAACAACTAGGTGAGGAGCGTGTTGTATATGAACGTATTTCGTTGGCACCCTATATGCCAAAAGGTATGCTGCTGTCTGCTGGGGCTGTGTATGGCCGTAGGCATGATGACGGGGCTGGCACAAGATGAAGCGGCAAAAGGGCAGTCGCGGGCTGTTTTGGGGACCGTGGCAGAGCCGGAAAAAGCCCTGCAGATTACGATGCTGAATGTAGAAAAAGCCGATGCGATTCTGCTTCAGTACCAAGGCCATGCCATGCTGATTGATACGGGCTTGGCAGAAACACAGGACCGGCTGCTGCAGGCGCTGCAAGAAAGGCAGGTTACGGCGCTGGATGCGGTACTGCTCAGCTATCCCCATCCAGATCATATGGGCGGGATGCAGGCGTTGTTTGCGGCAATTCCCATCCATCATGTATATGACAACGGGCAGGGAAACAAACAAGCCTATTATACCCATTATATATCTCAAGTAGAAGCCCGTCATATTCCCCGGCAGATAGTCAAACGGGGAGACCGGATTTCACTGGGAACAGATGTCCATATTGACGTGTTGGCACCCAGTAAGATATTTACCAAAGACAACCTGCCTAACGCGTCGTCAACAGGCATTACCAACAACAACTCGATTATCTGCCGCGTGACCTACGGTGACTTTTCCATGCTGTTTACAGGAGACGCCCAAAAAGCAGAAGAACGGCAAGCCTTGAAAGAAAAGGTTCCCCTTTCAGCCAACGTGCTGAAAGTAGGCCATCATGGCAGCAAAACCTCGACGCTGCCGGAATTTGTCAAAGCCGTGCATCCGGACTGCGCCGTGATTTCCTGCAGCCGCTACCGTCCCGTGCCGGAATCCAAACAGTATGCCTTGGAAACGCTGCAAAAACAAGGCGCAGCTATCTACCAGACAGCACAACACGGTATGATTACCATCCGTAGTGACGGCAAACACTACGATATACAGACTAAGTATTAGTGGGTAGTGATTAGTTTTTAGTTTAGAGTTTGTAGAAATACAAACGTAATGTAAAAGCGTATAGTAAAAGGGATGTGACAACGGGAAATTTTTTTCCTGTTTTGTCACATCCCTTTTTTACGTATGGTTGTTTGTGTACGGTGTTATTGAATATAGAATGTCATGGACACGGTCTGACTTAATGTGTTGGTTCCCGATTCTACAGGTGTGTTGTCAGCGGCTTCTGCCTTTAGCATGCGGGCTGAGCTCATGAGATAGGCATTGCTGTACGACGGGGAGCTGCTGGAAATGTTGATTTCCTTTACGCCCGTGATTTGGCTGCCTGCTGCTTGGGCTGCGGCTTCTGCCGTGCGGCGTCCGTTGATGACCGCCTGTTTGACGAGGTTGGCTTTGATTTGTTCCGTTTTTTCGTTCGTGAAGCGGACGTTTTGGATGCGGTTGGCACCGAGAGAGCCGGCCTTGCTGATGACACGGGACATCATATCCAAATCCGTGATTTTGATTTGCAAGTTATTCGTAGCCGTGTAGGAAATGATTTTACTGTTTTTAGCGTCATAGTTGGGAGCAACATAGAATCCTGTCGTTTTTAAGTTTTCCGCAGGAATACCCATGGCTTTCATCGCGTTGGTCACTTCATTCATGACGAGATTGTTTTTGGTGCGGGCTTTTTGCGCGTCTGCATCGATACTTTCCATGCCGACAGTTACATAGGCTGTATCCGGTGCAACTTCCTGCTGGGCATAGCCTGTGACCTGAATAACGGCCCGTTCCGGTTCTGCCGCAAACGAAGCCGGTGCGGACATGACCAGCGTGCCCAAGAGAAGCGATGCCACCATACATGCTTTGCATAAAGAACGTTTCATGAGAATACCTCCTGTTGCTGCGCTGTGCAGCCGTTTTCTTTGTTGTACTGTCATTATAGCATTGCCTTGACGGCGCTTCAACAAGCCGGAAGGAAGTGTTAAAAAACTGTAACAGTATTACGTCTGGGCCGTATTGCGCTTTTGGGCACGGCGCCGGCGGAAAAACTGCTTCATCAACGCGGCGCATTCGTCTTGGCGCACGCCCGATGTGACGCGGACACGGTGGTTTAACGCCGGATTATCTACAATATGGAACAACGATTGGACAGCACCGGCTTTGGGGTCATCGCAGCCGTAGACGACGCGGTCCAGACGGCTGTTGACAATGGCGCCGGCGCACATGGGACACGGCTCTACGGTCACATAGAGCGTGCAGCCCGTCAGACGCCAGCGGCCCAGGACGCGGCAGGCTTTTTCAATGGCCAGCAGCTCGGCGTGGGCTGTCGCGCAGGGGAGGCTTTCGCGCAAATTGTATGCGCGGGCAATCACTTTTTTTTGATAGATAATGACGGCACCGATAGGGATTTCTCCTACGGCAGCGGCCAGGCGTGCTTCTTCTAAGGCTTTTCCCATATAAAATTCATCTTTGGTCATCGTCAAACGTCCTTCCTATCGCGTTTTTACTTCTGCTGTGCAGGACAGCCTATCATAGATGCCGTCCTGCTGTCAGTTGCATATTCTATAATAATAGTATATGATAACATGAAATGCAACTGTAAGGGGAAAGGTGGAAAAAGAGAGATGCAGTCGATATGGTGGCAGATTTTTGATATATTGGGTACGACAGCCTTTGCGTTGTCAGGCGCGCTCGCGGCTATTTCCAGACGGATGGACGTGTTTGGTATTTTTGTCTTAGCTGCGGCGACGGCTGTCGGCGGCGGTATTGTCCGCGACGTGCTGCTGGGGAGTATACCGCCGGCAGCGTTTAAGACCAGTTTGTATTTATGGATTATTTTGGCAACGATACTGCTCTGCAGTATGAGCGTGCGCTACATTCGCGCGTCTTCCCACAGGCGGTTTATCCATTACAGCCTGGCCGTGTATCTTTGCTGTGATGCCGTGGGCTTAGGCTCCTTTACCGTAACGGGGACATTGCTTGGATGTTTTTATTATCCGGAATATTGGATTTTGTGCGTGACATTGGGCGTATTGACGGCTGTCGGCGGCGGCGTCATCCGCGACGTACTGGCAGGCCGCATTCCCGGCGTACTCAAGCAGGAAATTTATGCTACGGCTTCCATTGCAGGTGCTTTGGCGATTTGGGGACTGTACGTCCAGCAGCACGTGTCACTCAATCTGGCAGCCGTTATTGGCTTTGTCCTCACCGTAGGACTGCGTCTGGTCGCCGTCTATTTCCATTGGAACCTGCCCCGCGTCAAGCGTTCGGCAAAGAATAGGTTGTTTTGATTTTATTTTCCATCAAATTTTGGTATAATCAATACTATCATGAGTGAAAGTAGGAGTGGTAAATTTGAATATAGTACAGAGAGCCTTAGGGGCTGCTGTAGTCAGTGTATTGGTCAGTATCGGGCCAACTGCATTGGCACGGACTATTTTGTATGTGCCGCAGGACAATCGTCCCGTTGATTTTGCCTATACCGTGCGGACTGCCGAAGAAGCCGGGTATACTGTGATTACGCCGCCGGAACGGTATTTGTCCGGTTCTAATTTTCATGGCCAGCCGGACAAACTGATGGACTGGGTAGACGAACATGCCGGCCAGGCAGACGCGATGGTTTTATCCATCGATTCGCTGGTCTACGGCGGGCTTGTCGATTCGCGCAAGCACAACCTGACGATGGAAACGATGCAGGCGCGCCTGACCAAAGTCGAAGGGCTGCACCAAAAATATAAACAAGTGCCTATTTATGCGTTTAGCACGGTTATGCGCAGCCCCTGGGCAGGCGGCAAGGGCGTAGAACCGGACTATTACCTGCAGTACGGCTCGGATATGTACCAGCTGGCGTCGCTGCAGGCCAAAATGGATACAGAAAGCCTGAGCCCGCAGGAACGCAGCGATTGGTTTTCTATCATGCGCCGCGTGCCTATGGAATACTTGCAGGACTGGTACGACCGGCGGCATAAAAATATGATGATCAACTGCCGGCTGATTCAAGATGCCAAAAAAGGCATTTTTACGTATTTTAGTCTGGGCCATGACGACAACTCCGTCAACACCCAGTCTTCGCTGGAATCGAAATACTTGGAAATGGCAGGAGAAACGATTCCCAAGACATCTTTTGGCTCGTTTCCCGGCGCGGACCAGCTAGGCCTGCTGCTGATTACCCGGGCCAATAACGATTTCAACAACTACCATCCCAAAGTGACGGTCATTTATCCCTTGGGCGGCGGCGAAAAGACGGTCCCCAGCTATGACGGACAGGCGATTGGCAAGACGATTGCCTCTCATGTCGAAGCCATTGGCGGCACGATGACGGACAAAGAACGGCCGGATTTGGTATTGGCAGTCAACACGCCGCTGACGACCTCGACCAGTGAATCAGGAAACTTTGAAAACTTCCCGATTATGCTGCAGTCTACGAAAGACTTTTTGGCACAAATAGAAAAAGCTGTCACGGCAGGCATTCCGGTCAGCCTGGTCGATATGGCCTTTTCCAACGGTTCAGACAATACGCTGGTCTATGGCCTGTATCAAGATAACATGATGTACCGGCTGGCAGCCTACAACGGCTGGAACACGGCCAGCAACTCCGTAGGATACGGCATCTCCCAGGGCGTACTGTTCCGGTATATGACGGATGACGCGCACCGGAACATGTTGACAACGCAGTATTTGGACAACTGGGCGTACCAAGCCAACATCCGCGACTACATCTACCGCATGCAGCAAAAAGTAGAAGCCGGCACGGTCAAACGGTATTACCCGACCGTCATGGGAGAAATGCAGAGCCGGACAAAAGAACAAGTACAGCGGTATGCTGCGACATATCTGGGCGTAGACCCCAAGACGATTCAAGTCACGCTGCCGTGGAACCGCCTCTTTGAAGTATATATTGACGTACATCCCAAAGCCGA
>DJEN01000060.1 GCA_002431345.1 Megasphaera sp. UBA5897
TTTTGGGATATACAGCAGCATGGACATACTTTTTATTGGTTTGCCGGCGGGCGCGGTTCCACAAAATCTTCCTTTGTTGGCGTAGACATTCCGCTTCTCTTAATGCAGCATCCGCAGTGTCATGCTGTTGTGCTGCGCAAAGTACGCAATACCATTAAAAACAGCGTATATCCTCAAATTCAGTGGGGTATTGAGCGGCTTGGCGTGCTGGATCGGTACAAATTCATCACATCGCCTCATGAGATTACGTACACACCGACAGGGCAGAAGATACTGTTCTTCGGGCTGGATGACCCGGCAAAAGTAAAATCTATCAAATTGCCCTTTGGCTATGTCGGGATTGTGTGGTTCGAGGAATTGGATCAGTTCAGCGGTATGGAAGAAATCCGTAATGTCCTGCAGTCGCTCCTGCGTGGCGGCTCCACATACTGGGTATTTTGCACGTACAACCCGCCCAAAAGCCGGAATAACTGGGTCAATGAGGAAATACTGGCAGACGATGCGGACCGATTTGTTCATCATTCTACGTATCGGCAGGTACCCCGTGACTGGCTGGGCGAGCAATTTATCTTGGAAGCGGAAAAGCTCAAGGCAAAAAGCGAAGTCTTGTATAGGCATGAATACCTTGGTGAAGTTACAGGAACCGGCGGTGCCGTCTTCGAGAATGTGGAAGATATGGCTATGAGCGACGAACTTGTAAGAAATTTTGACAGGTTGTATTACGGTTTGGACTTTGGCTTTGCTGTCGATCCATTGGCTTTCGTGGCGATGTATTACGACGCCAAACATGAAGATTTGTATATTTTCGATGAGATTTATCAGCAGAAATTGACCAATAAGCAGGCTGCGGAACGCATCAAGCCAAGAATACACAGTCATAGAATTTTGGCGGATGCGGCAGAACCTAAATCGATTGCAGAGATGGGGCTTGCAGGACTAAATATATCCGGTGCCAAAAAAGGGCCGGACAGCATTGACTATGGCATGAAATGGCTGCAGAACCGGGCACATATTTACATTGACAAACGAAGATGCCCGAATACGTACCGCGAATTTGTCGGCTATGAGTACGAACGAAATAAAGATGGGCAATTTATCAGCGCCTACCCGGATGCAAACAATCATGCCATTGATGCGGTTCGTTATGCCATGGCTGAGGTTATGACGCGAAATAAGGTTGTAGCAAGACGAGTAAATTATTAGGAGGCACTATGTTTGGTTATCAGCTATTACGAGACGCGTATTTTGGTTCGGGAGGATTTGAAACAGGGGCCTATCTGAGTAAGCATAAACGGGAAAGTGAGGAAGACTACACGTTTAGACGAAATAACGCCTATTACTTGAATTACTTTGCGCCGATTGTCAACGCATTGGTAGATCCCATTTTTAAAAAGAATCCGCTGCGTGATTATCACGGCTCGGCCGAACGAATTATTAAAAGCTTTTCGCTGGATGCAGATGCTGCAGGCACAAATATCCAAATCTTTATAAAACGAGCAGCGGTAATGGCCAAAGTATACGGTATATCTTTTATCGTTGTGGATAATGCCCGAAACGTCGATTCACGCAGCCAGCAGGAAATGCTGCAGCGGCGGCAGTTTCCGTATGCCTATGTATTAGAGCCGGATAATCTGGAAGAATATGGCATTGATAAGACCGGTGATTTGGAATATATCAAATTTAAGGAAATCGCCCACATAGAAAGCGGAACCATCCAATACCGATATGTATATTTTGACAGAACATCATGGAAGATTTGGGGAGACGGCATTGCACTGCAGCAGGGTACGCATAACCTTGGCCGTGTTCCAGTGGTGCCGTTGTTCAGCCGGATGCTGGAACAAAAAACGATGCGGCCGACGCCGGAACTGCTGCCGATTGCCCGGACGGCCAAAGCCTTGTATAATCACTGCTCATGGCTGGGGGAAATATTGCGAAATCAAACATTCCCATTGCTGACCATACCCTCTTTGGATGCCAAAGACTTGGTGATAGGCACGAACAACGCACTGGGATATAATCCGGATTACAGTCATGAACCTAATTTCATTGCGCCGCCGTCTGACCCGGCAACTATTTTACAAAACCAGATAGCTTCGTTGGTGCAGGAAATGTATCGCATGGCCAACTTATCGTTTATTATCAGCACGACGCAAAACAATAACAGCGGCATTGCCAGACAATGGGAATTTGAGCGCACCAATCAGCAGTTGGCTAATTTTGCGGCACAGTGTGCGCATGCAGAAACAGCTGTGATGAATTTGGTTGCCCAATGGGTCAATGAAGATATTACGTATACCGTAGCGTATCCGGATAATTTTGGCATTGTAGATGTAACGGAAGAATTGGCACAGGCACAAGCTGTCTTGGATATGGGACTGGGTGACGGCCTGCGTGAAGAAGTGCTGAAGAAAGTCATGGCAGCTTATTGCCCGGATATGCCGGATGAACGGTTTGATGAATTGGTAGAACAGCTGCAGAAACAAACGAATGATAAAATGCACGCAGGGGATGAAGAATAGGTGACAGCTCATGGCAAGCCCAATACAGAAAATACTTCAGGAAGCTTCTTTTGCTTATATGAGCAAGGCGGGCGTCGTGGTGCGTCTGGCCATATCATATATTGTAGAAGACCATATGAATACAGAAGAAGCGGTAGATAAATCCCTGCAGGAATCGCAAATGGATTTGTTTTGGGAAACAGCTGTAGAAGCGGCAATTGCAAAAGCCTTTGCCAAAGGCTCCGGCATACCGACGATTCCCTTGCTTCCGGAACTGCGGGACGCTTGGGACCCATCGGGAATGAATTTATCAGAAAAACTGCATGGCGCACAGAAAGAAATGCGGCGGGCTATTATATCGACGATACAGCAGCAACAAAAATTAGGGAATCATGCGATGCAGGCGGCCAGAGCATTATATGATGGGTACAACAGCGGCATACATGTTGTTCGCAAGCAGGAATTGCCCAAATATATGCAACAGGTCGTACATTTTGTCAGGCGTTCTGAATTTCCGGATGATGATTATTATGCATTGATGCGGCTGGTACGCCGTGCTGAAAGACAAACGGAGAGATTGGGAACCCATGGCGCGCCAAACAGAGCACTCAAGACGGCCTACAAGCAATTATTGCAGGCTGTCGAAGAGAATGACACTAAGGCTATAGAAAACGCCATCAGAACAGCCGTAGAAGAAAAAAGCCGCTATGTTGCCGAGCGTATTGCCCGGACAGAAGCGGCAAGAGCATGGGCGGACGGGTTCCACTATCAGTATGATGGGGATGCAGAAGTTGCGGCATATCGCTGGAAGTTATCCAGCCGCCATCCGCATTTTGATATATGCGATATGTATGCCCATGCAGATTTATGGGGATTGGGGGCAGGTATTTTTCCGAAAGATAAGACGCCAATCTTGCCGGTGCATCCGCATTGTCTTTGTCATTTATCGCCGGTGTATC
>DJEN01000076.1 GCA_002431345.1 Megasphaera sp. UBA5897
CGCACAGAAAGAAAAAGTACATACGCCAATGTAAACGGCATGTTTACAAGAAAAATGGGCAAAAGGGATATATTCTCTCGGAATGTAGACTCTCTTTTTCAGCGGCACGAAAAAGAATGAATAGATGAGAGGGTGTTGGGAACCATTCCGGCATTATTTCCCATCATTTTCTTATGCGCCGCCGTTTATTGCCGACGACCATAGTTGGACTGAGGGTGCGGTAGGCCATATAGGTAAAAAACATAAAACCAAATAAAAACACTAATGCGTAGTCCTCTGTCAGCGGTGCATCCTGCGAAAAATAACATGCGCATCCCAAGGTAAGAAGAAGACTGGCATACATAGAGATGGTTACGCACCATGTACGCTGTCCCCGGTCGCGCAGGGTATAAAAATCTTTATATTTAACATACATAATACCAGTTGAAATAAGCAGTACTGCTGCGACAATACCGGAAAAGATGACGCTAATCCGCAGATACAGAGATACCAAAAGGATAATCATCAAGGTAAACGTTCCTAGAAAAATGTTTTTTTGCAGCCGTAAATCGGTCATGTTTTCTTTCTCTTCCTGCAGATGACGGTTACGCGGTCGAACCATATGAAACACCTCCCTTCGTCATCATTATCATACATATTATAGCATATTTTAGAAGAAAAATAGGATGTAATGATTGACAAGGGTCTGTGCATCGTGGTAATCTAAATGAGGATACTCTAAAAGAGAATTGTGTGTCAGCCCGTTGGGAATTCCCCCAAACGGGCTATTTTTATGCCCCGCAGGAGGAGTAGATAGACATGAAAGCAATAAAAACATATGACGTTATCATTATTGGTGCCGGTCCGGCAGGTATTTTTACAGCGTTGGAATTGGCAGATAAAGGTTTACAGATATTGATGGTAGAAAAAGGGCAGGATATTCGGGAACGAATTGCTACCAGCAGAAATAAAAATGCCCTTTCCAAAGATAAAGTTCGCAACGTGGTCTGCGGCTGGGGCGGAGCCGGCGCGTTTAGTGACGGCAAGCTGACATTGACCACCGAATACGGCGGCAATTTGGATGACTACATGTCCAAAGCAGAATTAATGGAAAAAATAGATTATGTTGACAGTGTATACTGCCGGTTTGGCGGCGCGGACAGAAAAGTATATGGAGATGAAAACAAAGATAAAATCAGAGATATACAGCGGAAAGCAGCTGCTGCGGACCTTCGCTTGATTCCTGCCCGCATTCGGCACTTGGGAACTGATGTCAATGCACAAATACTGACGAATATGAGAGATTTTCTTGACGGCAAAGTGGATATTATGGCCGATACGGCTGTAGACCATATCGTCGTAGACAACGGCAGGATTCAGGGCGTGTTGATTCAAGACCAGTTTTATGCCTGCCGCTATTTGGTCAGTGCGCCGGGCCGAGAAGGTTCTGAATGGTTTATTCATGAAGTCAGCAAGCTGGGGTTGGAATTGACATCTAATGCTGTGGATATTGGCGTGCGTGTTGAAATGCCGGCAGAAGTGCTGGAAACAATTACGGATGTTGTTTACGAATCCAAGTTGATTTACTTCAGCCAGTCCTTTGATGACCGAATTCGTACATTCTGCATGAATCCCTATGGTTTTGTCGTAGAAGAAAACAATGACGGCCTGCTTACCGTCAACGGGCACAGCTATGCGCATAAACGCAGTGAAAATACGAATTTTGCAATTCTTGTTTCTAAGAAATTTACGCAGCCATTCCATGAACCGATTAAATACGGCAAATACATTGCTAATTTGGCAAACATTCTCGGCGGCGGCGTTATCGTGCAGCGGCTCGGCGATTTGCTCGATGGCCGCCGCTCTACGCCGGAACGGATTCAGCGCGGCTTAGTACGGCCTACGATGCCCAATGCAACGCCAGGCGACTTATCACTGGTCCTGCCGTATCGTCATTTGCAGGATATTAAGGAAATGCTCGAAGCACTGGATAAAATTGCACCGGGTGCCAACTCTCGTCATACGTTGTTATACGGGGTAGAAGTCAAATTCTATTCCAACCGTTTAGATCTGAGTCACAAACTGGAAACAAAAATCCCCAACTTCTTCGCTATTGGCGACGGAGCCGGCATTACCAGAGGTCTTGTGCAGGCATCCGCAGCCGGTGTTACAGTGGGACAGGAAATATTGGCACGGGAAGAACACGCATAAATCTTTTGCATTTGCCAGCAAGTAGGATATAATCTAAAGTGACGCCCAGTTTATGAAAGGAGGAGAGGGACAATGGATAAGATTGCTTTGACTAAAATGGCCGCCTGCGCCGGGTGAGGCGCTAAAGTAGGAGCCGGTACACTGGCTCAACTGTTGGACGGGATTCCAACACGAAACGATAAAAGACTGCTGGTAGGCTATGACAAGAGTGACGATGCATCGGTATATGCCGTCCGTGACGACTTGGCCCTTGTGCAGACCGTTGATTTCTTTCCCCCTATTGTTGACGATCCGTTTTTATTTGGACAGATAGCAGCAGCCAATGCGCTGAGTGATGTCTATGCCATGGGGGCAGAACCCAGGCTGGCTATGAACGTGATGTGCATTGCGCCGCAAATGGGACAGGATGCGGTCAAAGCCGTTTTGGAAGGCGGCTACAGCAAAGCCTATGAAGCCAATGTCTTGATTACAGGAGGCCATACTATAGAAGACAAAGAGCCGAAATATGGTCTCGCCGTCACTGGGTTTGTCCATCCGGATAAACTACTGCGCAATTCTTCGGCAAAAGAAGGCGATGTGCTAATTTTGACAAAACCGCTGGGTGTAGGCATATTGATGACTGCCGCGCAGGGAGATTTTGTGGATGACAGCCTGCTCAAAAAATTATATGAACAAATGGCCTGCTTGAATAAAAAAGCCCGGGACATCATGATTCAGTATGACGTACACAGCTGTACGGATGTGACGGGATTTGGCCTGCTGGGCCATGCCTGCGAAATGGCACGGGGCAGCAAAAAAACGATTCACTTTGATCTATCGGCTATACCATACCATCAGGAAGCATATAAAATGGCTGCTATGGGATTGGTCCCTGCCGGTGCATACCGCAACCGTGATTTTGCCTCTCCGGATATAACTATGAAGCAGACAGCTGCGGAGCCGCTGCTGGATATATTGTACGATCCGCAGACATCAGGCGGCTTGCTAATCGCTGTCGCAGAAAAATATGCGTCTGCCTTGGAACGAAATTTGCAGGAGGCTATTCCTTGTGCAAAACGTATCGGCTATGTTACCAAGAAAGCAGAAACGGCTCTCGTATTAGAGTAAACGTAAAAACTAATATTATGATGAATAGGGTAAGAATGAAGTATTTTAACAAATTCTTGCCCTATTTTTTTGACGAAAAGGAATGGGAATATCGTGTGATATACACGTTAACAAGAAAGGAAGAAAGAAAATGAATGCATCGTTAGTGTCTTGTACGACAGAGGACGTAGACGTACTTCGGGCGTTATCTATCAAAACATTTTATGAAACTTTTGCGGCTATGAATTCGGCGGAAAATATGAAAACCTATTTGGAACAGGCATATGACAGAAATAAACTTCTTGGAGAACTGCATAACCCCAATTCACAGTTTTTCTTTTTGCGTGCTGACGGAGCCGCTGCAGGATATTTGAAATTAAATGAAGCACCGGCACAGACAGAGATTCACGATACCTTGTCACTGGAAATCGAAAGAATATATATTTCCAGCGGCTTTCAGGGAAAAGGCTTGGGACAATATATGATGGAACAAGCTCTTCATATAGCTGAGGCACGTCAGAAAAGGTATGTTTGGCTTGGCGTTTGGGAGAAAAATGAAAAGGCGCTGGGATTTTATCATAAAAATGGTTTTTATAAACAGGGAACCCATTCTTTTTGCGTAGGGGATGATGAGCAGACTGATTATATTATGCGAAAAGATTTAATGATTCGATACTAAGCGAATGAATTGCAGGCATGTACGTTGAAAATACATGGCACATATACATGATAATACTATGATATATATGCATGCCATATTTGCCATATAGTTCTTGTGTAAGCCCGTTAAACGTTTTATAATACAAGTAGTTAAACATAAACGGTCTTGTTATACGAGAAAGGTATGGTGAATGAAAATGTCTCAATGGAGTGATATGTATCGGCAGAAACTGACTACACCGGAAAAAGCCGTGAAGATAGTACAATCCGGCGATTGGGTAGATTATGGCATGGCAACATCTCAACCGATTCTTTTGGATAAGGCGTTGGCAGAACGAAAAGAAGAGCTGAAAGATATAAAAGTCCGCATGTCGTTTTCGTTTATGCCGCGTCAAATTATTGAATGCGACCCGCAGCGGGAAACTTTTACGGCAATGAACTGGCATATGAGCGGCTATGACCGCAAAATGTGTGCCAAAGGGTTGATGAATTTCATCCCGATGTGCTATCGCAATGAACCGTCTATGTACCGGGATATTCTCGATGTCGATGTCGCTATGATTACCGTAGCACCTATGGATAAACATGGATTTTTTAATTTTGGCTTAAACATTTCTGCTAATGAAGCGATTACCAAAAAGGCAAAAAAAGTTATAGTAGAAGTCAATGAAGCGATGCCCCGTGCCTTAGGCGGCCGCGGCGAACACATTCATATTTCCGATGTCACGGCTATCGTAGAAGCCGGTTCACTGCCATTGCCGACCATTCCTTTTAAGACAGGGGATGCAGTGGACACGACGATTGCTGAAATGATTGTCAAGACGATTCCGGACGGCGCGACGCTGCAGCTCGGCGTAGGCGGTTTGCCGAATACAGTTGGCGCGATGATTGCTGAGTCAGATTTGAAAGATTTGGGGATGCATACGGAAATGTTGGTGGATGCGTTCTATCTGATGTACAAAGAAGGCAGATTGACTAATAAAGTCAAAACATTGGACAGAGATAAAGCTGTTTGGGCATTTGCACTTGGCTCACAGGATATGTATGATTGGATTGATGATAATCCGTACTTAGCCGGATATCCGGTCGATTATGTCAACGACCCCTGTGTCATTGCGCAGCTGGATAACTTTATTTCTATTAATAACTGTGTAGATATTGATTTGTTTGGACAGGTATCTTCTGAATCTTCAGGCCTTCATCATATTAGCGGCAGCGGCGGACAGCTTGATTTTGCGGATGGAGCCTATCGTTCACGGGGCGGCAAGAGCATTATTGCTTTGCGTTCGACATTCCATAATAAAAAGACAGGAAAGGATGAATCGCGCATTAAACCGACTCTGCTGAATGGTACGATTGTGACGGACCCGCGCACGCAGGTGCATTGGGTAGCGACGGAATACGGCATGGTCAATTTGATGGGTGCATCGACATGGGAACGCGCAGAAAAGCTTATTAGCATTGCCCATCCGGATTTTAGGGAAGACTTAATCAAAGCGGCAGAAAAAATGAATATTTGGCGTTATACGAATAAACGCAGCGTATAATTTCCAAAGTCTTGCCGGTGCTGAGGTATCATTTTCCAGCCCCAAAAGCGGTGCGGCGCCAAGCCCAGTGCATTCAGAACGTGCAGATGCAAAAAAGTTTGACTGCAGATGGACAAACAGAGTTTTTCTTGGTATTCGCGGACTTTCCTCTACCTTCTCTACACGATATAGTGTATAATAAAACAGGTGAGTTTTTTTATAAACCGTACTCATGAATAAAAAGGAGAGATTCAACGTGATCGAACGCTACACGAAACCGGAAATGGGTCATATTTGGTCAGAATACAATGAATGGGACACGATGAAACAGGTTGAAATCCTGGCAAGTGAAGCCCAGGCCGAACTTGGCAATGTGCCTAAGGAAGCTGCGAAAGAAATTCGTGAAAAGGCTAAGTTTTCTGTCGAACGCATCCATGAAATCGAAGCGGAAACACATCATGATATTGCTGCATTTGTATCTACCTTGTCCGAAAATATCGGGGAATCAGGGAAATATGTACATTTGGGCTTGACTTCTACAGATGTAAAAGATACGGCATTGGGATATATGCTCAAGCAGGCATCTGAAATTCTTTTGAAAGACTTGGAAGCATTCCGCGACGTACTGCGCCGTCGTGCTGTTGAATTCAAATATACTCCGTGCATTGGCCGTACGCATGGCATTCATGCAGAAGCAACGACATTTGGCTTGAAATTATGCAACTGGCTGGCAGAAGTAGAACGTGATATTGAACGCATGAAACGGGCTAAGGAAACGATTTCTGTCGGCAAGATTTCCGGTGCTGTCGGTACCTATGCAGACGTAGATCCGTTTGTAGAAAAATATGTCTGCGAACATCTCGGTATTGCGCCGTCTCCGATTTCCTCTCAGACACTGCAGCGTGACCGTCATGCTGAATACATTACGACGTTGGCTGTTATTGCCAGCTCGATTGATAAATTCGCTACAGAAATTCGCCATCTGCAGCGCACGGAAGTACGCGAAGCAGAAGAATACTTCAGTCCTAAACAAAAAGGTTCTTCTATCATGCCGCATAAACGCAATCCGATTACATGTGAACGCATGTGCGGTCTTGCCCGCGTCATCCGCGGCAACGCGCAGGCTGCGCTGGAAGATGTAGCGCTTTGGCATGAACGCGATATTTCTCATTCTTCTGTCGAACGCATCATTTTGCCGGACAGCACGATTGCATTGGATTATATGCTCCAGACGTTTACGCGTGTTATCGATCGTCTGCTCGTATATCCGGATAAGATGTTGAAAGACTTAAACTTGACAGGCGGCTTGATTTACAGCCCGATTCTGCTCAATACGCTGGTTGAAAAGGGTGCTGTCCGCGAACAGGCATACCGCTGGGTACAGCGCAATGCCATGAAACGCTGGCTGGAAGGAGAAGATTTCCTGACAAACCTCAAAAAAGATGAAGATATTGCTAAATATATGACGAATGAAGAAGTCGAAGCTTGCTTTGACGTTAAGAAAATGCTTGGTCATGTAGATACGATATTTGCCCGCTTTGGATTATAATCACAGCGCGGATTTGACTGTATGACAACAAAACTTCCATAAGACATGTACAGCGTGTTCTTATGGAAGTTTTTTTCGTATGGGATACAATCTGATTGGGTGTGCTGAATCATATAGCAGAAAGGTGTTAGGTGGTATACATGTATTATTTTGACAATGCTGCGACGACAGTACAAAAACCGCAGGCTGTAGCCCAGGCTGTGTATGAGGCACTGTGCAGCGGTGAACTGGGGAATCCGTCTCGGGGTACACATGCCTATGCCCTGCAGGCCTATCGCCGGGTCTTAGCAGTCAAAGACGACGTCAAGCGGCTTTTTCATGCATCAGATGCGTATGAAGTGGCATTTACGTATAATTCGACAACGGCTTTGAACATGGTATTAAAAGGCGTACTGCAGCCGGGTGACCATGTATTGACGACGACGTGGGAACACAACGCGGTTTTGCGGCCGCTGTATCAACTGGAAAAACAAGGTGTAACCGTTGATTATATAGCCAGTGATGCCGTGACGGGACAGCTTCACTATGATGAACTGGAGCAAAAATGCAGACCGAACACAGCCTATCTTGTTTGTAACCATGCGTCCAACGTGACGGGAAATGTACTTGATTTGCAGCGGATAAAATCATTTTGCCAACAGCATCATATCGGGCTGATTGTCGATGTATCACAGACAGCCGGAGCCTATCCCATTGATATATCAGACGGTATCGTGACAGCGCTTTGCTTTACAGGACATAAGTCGCTGTATGGTCCCGGCGGCACCGGCGGCATCTGCATGCGGAAAGATACGACAGTACGCCCGTATTTGACCGGAGGCGACGGCATTCATTCTTTTGAGCACGAACAGCCCTGCCAAATTCCGGCTGTGTTTGAAGCCGGGACGATGAATGTTGCTGGTATTCTGGGGCTGGGAGCCGGTATTCGGCTTATTTTGCAGGACGGCGTGGCACAGCGCATGGCGCATCAGCAGGAGCTGGCAGACATATTCGTTTCCGGCGTGCAGCATATTCCCAATATTACACTGTACGGTGATGTAACGAAGCCGCATGTTGGTGTTTATGCGCTGAATATAGGCGATGCAGATGCGGCTCTTGTCAGCGATGCGTTGTGGACGGAATACGGCATGGCTGTACGCGCCGGATTTCACTGCGCGCCGTTGATGCATAAAGCGCTCCATACAGACGTACAAGGGGCACTGCGGTTTTCTTTTTCTTGTTTTACAACACAAAAAGAAGTAACAGCTGCGGTGCAGGCCTTGCGTGAATTGGCAGACCGCTAGACCGGGACATGGAGCTGCCAATGGTGATATGTATGACTGAAAATTTTTGATAAAATATTTTGGCCTATGGTATACTATAGGCGTATTCTAATAGAGGTGATGTACGATGTTTAAAATAGATGCTCTTGGCAAAGCGTGCCCTTTGCCTGTGATTGAAACACATAAAGCGTTAAAAGAACATGATGCCGTAGAAATAACGGTAGATAATAAGATTGCAACAGAAAATTTAAAAAAATTGGCAGACGATATGGGATGTACCTATGCGATGACGGCGGAATCACCGACACATTATACCGTCGTACTTGCTAAAGATGCAGAAAAACAGTCGAGTGAAACAAGCCAGACGATTTTGGCAGCGAAACGGCAGGAGAGTTATATTGTTGTGATTAATTCACCCATGATGGGAACCGGTGATGAAGCACTGGGCAAACAGCTGCTAAAAACGTTTATTTATGCGCTGACGGAACAAGATGTACTGCCGCAGACGATTCTTTTTTATAACGGCGGCGTACCTTTGGTAACAGAAGATTCGGAGTCGCTGGAGGATTTGAAAAAATTGGCATCCCAGGGAGTTTCTATCTATGCGTGCGGTGCCTGCCTTAATTATTATCAGTTGACAGACAAGGTAGCTATTGGTGAAATTACCAACATGTATCGTATTGTTGAAATCATGCGGACGGCAGACCGCATTGTGCGGCCGTAAACACATGGCAGAGCGGTACGGTATTATCTTGATTCAGTCTACGCGGGACGCGATGGCTGCAGAAGAACAGGCGAAAGCCCGGCAGCTGCAGGTTCGGATTATTCCGACGCCGGGACGCATTCAAGCCAACTGCGGTTTTTCGTTGAAGTATGAACTAGCTGAAGAAGCGCAGGTATTGGCCTTGCTGCAGCAAATGCATATCGCCTATGACGGGCTGTATGAGGCAGTGCAGACTGGTTTGACCGCAGTGTATACCCGGCGGAGAAAGGATTAGCTTATGGCAGCGTATATGGTCATAGCGACAGCCGGTCATGTAGATCATGGCAAAACGGCATTGGTCAAAGCATTGACTGGCAACGATACAGATACAACGGCAGAAGAAAAAAGACGGGGCCTGACGATACAGCTGGGATTTACGTACATGGATTTGCCGCATCATCGGCGGGCAGGCATTGTCGATGTCCCCGGTCATGAACGGTTTATTAAAAATATGGTTGCCGGCATGCCGGGCATACAGCTGGTGCTGCTGGCCATTGACATACATGAAGGCGTCATGCCACAGACTAGAGAACATATACACATTGTGTCACTGCTGGGCATACGGCATATATTGGTTGTGCTGACAAAAGTAGAAACGATGGATGCAGAGCTGCGGCAGCTGGCAGCGGCAGAAATTCGAAACGAATTGTCACAGACAGAAGCTGCCGGGGCTGAGATCATAGAAACAGATGCGGTAACCGGGTACGGGATTCCTGCGTTGCGGCAGTATATTCAAGAAGCAGCGGAACAACTGGCAGATGTGCCGGAAACTGGCAGCGGCAGACTGCACGCAGACCGCGTGTTTTCTGTTAAAGGGTTTGGCACGGTTGTGACAGGTACGCTGCTGGATGGACCTATGCATGTCGGTGATGATGTGTACCTCTATCCGGGCCGCCGCAAGCTGCGAATCCGATCGATACAAATACATGAAGAAACGGCTGCCAAAGCACTGCCGGGGCAGCGGACGGCACTGAACCTGCCGGGGATTGCCAAAGAAGATATACAGCGCGGTGATGTATTATGCACGGCCGATGTATTGGAAGGTACGCGCATGCTGGATGTCTATATACAGTGTTTAGCTGATTCTCCGGTGTCCATCTCTTTGTGGAGCCGCGTGCGTCTTCTTATCGGCACGGAAGAAGTCATAGGACGGGCAGTTCCCTTGGGCGCGGCAGAGATAAAACCGGGACAAACGGGATTTTTACAGCTTCGTTTGGAGAAAAAGGACGTATTTGTCAATGTACGGGACCGTTTTATTTTACGGACTTTTTCTCCGATGCAGACGATTGCCGGCGGTGAAGTGTTGGATATACATCCTAAAAAACACCGCCGTTTTCACCCGGATGTTGTACAACGGCTGCGGCAGCTGCAGGAAGGCGGCGCTGAAGCGGCTGTTACAGATTTTCTTTGCCGAAAACACACGCCGTTTGCCAGTATGGCAGAAATAGCAGCACAGCTGCAGCTGCCTAACGATGTATGTACTGCTGCAGTCGCTTCGTTGCTCAAACAGCAGCAGCTGTGGCATACGCCAGCCGGTTGTATTTATTGGACAGCGTATAAAACTTGGCAGGCGAAGGTGCTGCAAATACTTTGGGCATATCACCGTAAATATCCATTGCGGGCAGGCATGCCGTGCTGTGAATTGAAAGCCCGCATGGGGCAATGGCTGTTGGAAACAGAAGCAGCGGCTATGATACAACTGTTGCTGCAGCGGCGAGTTTGCCGCCGCGCAGGACATGTCATTGCTGCCAGCCAGTTTCAAGTGACCTTTACAAAAAAAGAGAAAAAAATATGCCAGGCCATACGGACAATACTGCAGCAAAAAGACTGCCAGGGCGTAAAAAAAGCAGATCTTTTTCAATTGGGAAATGAGGCGCCTGCTGTTGTCGATGCGTTACATAATCAGGACTTGTTGTTTTTGACAGACGAATACGTCATAAGCCGTAAAGTCTATCAAAACGCAGTACATCGTATTTGTCGATATATTGCGGCGCAGCGGCAAATCAAATTATCAGACTGCCGGGATTTGCTGCAGACGAACCGTAATGCAGCACTGCGGATATTGGAATGCATGGACAGGCAGCATATTACAAAACGACAGGATGCATATCGTATTTTGGACCGCAGGGGACTGCAGATGCTGGGAGAGACGAAATCACATGAATGAATGGATACAGCAACAATTACAAGCATTGCCTCAAGTAGATTGGCTTTTGCGGCAGCCGTTTTTACAGCAGCGGCAGCAGAGCTCGTCGCGCGTTGCTTGTAAAGACGCTATACACAAGGTACTGCAGCAGTGGCGGCAGCGTATACAGCAGGGAGCAGAAGCACCGTCTATGGCACAGTTGGCTGCAGATATCACGGCACAGCTGCAGCGGCAGCAGGCGTATCACTTAGATTCACTGATTAATGCGACCGGAACCGTGCTGCATACCAACTTGGGACGGGCCAGACTCAATGAAGAACTCAGCCATCATATTGCTCAAATTGCCAGTACGTATTCCAACGTAGAATACGAGCTGGATGCAGGGAGGCGTGGCTCACGGTACAGCCATGTGCGGACGCTGCTGCAAAAATTGACGGGTGCTGAAGACTGCCTGGTGGTCAATAATAACGCCGCCGCCGTGTTGTTGGCACTATCAACAGTTGCTTCCGGCAGGGAAGTCGTATTGTCGCGGGGAGAATTAGTAGAAATCGGCGGCATGTTCCGCATGCCTGAAGTTATCCGGCAAAGCGGCGGCATCATTCATGAAGTGGGCACGACGAATAAGACCCATCTTGCCGATTATGCTCATGCGGTCGGTGAACGGACGGGTGTCATACTAAAAGTACATACAAGCAACTATCGGGTCATAGGCTTTACATCTTGTCCGTCAATAACAGACATTGCAGCATTAGCTCATCAGCAGGATGTGCCGCTGTTCTATGATCTGGGAAGCGGCTTGCTAATAGATTTACAGCCTTTGGGCCTGCCGCATGAACCGACAGTCAAAGAGGTACTGCAGCAAGGATGCGACGCAGTCTTTTTCAGCGGCGATAAACTGCTTGGCGGCGCACAGGCCGGAATTATTGCCGGTTCGGCACGTTATATTGAAAAAATGAAAAAAAATCAGCTTTTACGGGCACTACGTGTAGATAAGATGACGTTAGCCGCTTTGGAAGGCACATTGCAACTGTATGCAGAAAAAGACCCGATAAAAGAAATTCCGACATTAGCCATGCTGGCAGAATCTAGAGAAACCTGCTTAAAAAAAGCGCAGTTTCTCGCTGCGTTACTGTGCCGCATTGATGCAGCATTGGTAATTGACATAGTGCCGTGTGAGGATGTTATCGGCGGCGGGGCCTATCCGGGATGTACGCTGCCGGGATATATGGTTACGGTATCTTTGCCGTCTATTGCGGCAAATGAATGGGAGCAGCGGCTGCGGCACCACCGGCCGGCTGTTATCGGCCGCATACACCAACATAAAATAGCCTTTTCTGTTCGCACGATGACAGAGGAAGAGCTGTCCCGCATGCCGCAAATTGTACGGGACTGTTTGCAGGAAATAGTATCAAGGCATCTTTGATGCATAACAAAAAGCCCTCACAGCTAGATAGGCGTGGGGGCTTTATATATGCCGTTTATTTATTTGGGAGCGGCCCAGTTAAGCAGCGTGCGGCAGGCATAGAGCATTTTCTCTGTCAGTACGCTGTCATCCATACTGTCACCGGCAGAAAGTTTCTGCAGCAGTAACTGATGGAAATAAGAAATAATAACGTCGTTGAGTAATTCCAACGCGGTTTTATCTGCCTGACTGCCCAGCAGTTTGGTGAGGAGAAAATAATTTGTACTGCATAAATTGCCGCAGTACAGTAAATCATCCAACGTAATGCCTGCATGAATCAGTTCATCAGCAAATAGTTCATAGTAATCTTGTAAAAGTGTATCTAACCGATGACTGTGTCGACTAAAAAATACGTGATTAATGCATTCCGGATGCTGAAATGCACATTCACAAAAATAACGCCATTCTTGCATATACATTTCAAAAGGCGTTGTTGACTGTTTGTTTTTTTTCCGTTCTACGTATTGAAATGTCATTTTTTTTAATAAATCGACACTGGCAAAAAGAAGAAGTTCATCCAAATCGCTAAAATGCCGGTATAAAATGGCTGTGTTGACATTGGCTAGTTTAGATACTTTGCGCAATGTAACATTTGCAAGGCCCTCTGTGAAGATAATCTGCTGTGCTGCGTGAATGAGCGATGTAGCAATAGTACGTTTTTCTTCCATGGTAAGTGGGGGACGAGGCATTCTTATCGCGCTCCTTTACTATAAGTATTATCATGTAACCCAAAAGAAGCTGCCGCATCGTGCGACAGCTTGCGTCTGCATGGCGGGAAAGTGTAGGAATCGAACCTACCTAAGAAGCTGTTCACTCCTCATGCTGGTTTTGAAGACCAGAGGGCACACCAGAACCCTTACTCCCCCATTAGTATTAGTATATCATTGCATGACATAACAATCAAGTTTACATATACTTTTTATTTCTGCGGCATCGGTGATGACTGCCCAATAATTTTGCTCCCTTCAATATAAACGACGGCAGGGTTTTCCTGCTTCTTTTCAATCAAGTTGACGAGTAAATGCAAACATTCTTCGCCGATTTTTCCCATCGGAATGTCGATGCGGGACAGAGACGGGATGGCATAATCATTGAGTTCGGCCATATTGATACCGATAGTAAAGACTTCCACGTCGTCAGGAATGGAAATGCCTAATTCATGGCAGGCGTAGAGCATGCCGTGGGCCAGTACGTCAGATTCACAAAACATAGCGCGCGGCATATGACCGGAATCGTAGAGCTTTTTCGTTACATCAATGGCACTGGAAGAAGAGGTAGTACATAATATAATATTTTCTGTTGGCACCGGGTGTCCCGCTTTAGCAAACGTATCCAAAAAGCCGTTCATCCACATGCGCATGATAGGAAAGGTTGTATCATGCGTCAAAACCCCGGCATCATAAATGCCCTTGTCGAGAAAATGCTGCGCTACATTGCAGCCAATCGTATAGTTGTCCATTGTTACGCTGCTGTATTTAGGAGATTCGCGGTTAAACAAAACGACAGGGTATGAAATATTGCAGGAATTCAGATAATCCATGTCGGAATCGGACATATTAGCAATAATAATACCGTTGAAAAATTCATTTTGTGTCGTTTCCATTTGCTTTTTCAAATTATCTACTTCATAGGGAACAACGGTCAAATGGACGACTTTATTTTGACGCATAATTTCTTTTTGAATCCCCAGGGTGATGCGGGCCAAATAGTTAATACGGAAGTCTGTTGCCCAGTAAAATGCAATGGCATAACTGTCTTTATGGGCAGAACGCAGTTTTTTGGCAGACTGATTTGGAACATAATTCAACTGTTGGGCAATATGATATATTTTTTTCTGCGTTTCAGCCGATATTTTTCGTTCAGGTCCCTTGCCGTTTAAGACAATGGAAACCGTAGCGATAGAAACACCGGCTTCACGAGCAATATCTTTAATCGTAGACATGGAAATACCTCCTCAATTTATTATATTTTGACATAAATATGTCGAATTTTCAAGATGAACCCCGGAGACGGCAAATTGTTTTGTCTATCGTTAGGTACAGGTCTATGGTACAATGATAGCAGTATGAAAGGAAGTGGAACAGTGACTTTTGCAGAACAACTGGATGAAAAACTGCGTAATTTGGCAAAGCCGCCGGGAAGTCTTGGCTTATGGGAACAGCAAGTACGACAGGTGTTTTTGGCGTGGGGCACGCTGGAAACGGAACTGCGGCCGCGCCATATTATTTTTGCTGCTGACAACGGTGTCGTCCATTCCGGCGTGGTTGCGCAGCTGGCAGATATTACGTATATGCAGAGTCAGCACATGGTGGCAGGTACTTCAGCAGTTACTTGTTTTTGCCGCTGCAATCAGATACCCTATGAAGTCGTAGACGTAGGTATTGACAGCTCCGATGCCGTGGGGATTGACCGGAAAATTGCCAGGGGAACGGCTGATTTTTCAAAGCAGCCGGCGATGACGCCGCAGCAGTACCAAAGAGCATTGGCTGTCGGACGGGAACGGGTAGCGCAGGCCAAGGCAGACGGCTGTAATTTCCTTTCGTTTGGAGAAATGGGCATTGGCAATACGACGACATCTGCTGCCGTGCTGAAAGCGCTGGCTTCGCCGTATGCGTCGCTGCTGGTCGGATATGGTTCAGCAAAAGGCAACTATGCATTGCGGCTTCACAAAGAAGAAGTTATCCAGCATGCATTGGCAGCATATAAAGAAAAACTGCGCACGCCGCACGATGTGCTGCAGTATGTAGGCGGCTTTGATTTGGCTGCGTTATGTGGAGCGATGATAGCTTGTGCAGACAATCGGATGCCTTTTTATATCGATGGATTTATTACAGCTGTGGCACTGGCATGTGCTGTCCGGATTGCGCCGGCTGTTCGGTCCTATGCCCTGCCGTCCCATCTGTCGCGGGAACCGGGCATGAGTACGGCACTGCAGCTGTGCGGTATCGATGTGTATGATGTGCCCATCCAGGCAGATATGTCTTTGGGAGAAGGGACGGGCGCTGTGCTTGCAGTGACCATAATGAAGTCTATGATATATGCTGTATGGCATATGGCGACACTGGACGGGATTAATGCCGAAGCCGAAAAACGGCATGAGCAAAGGAGAAAACAGCATGAATGAAGAAATTCGCAAACAGGCAAATCAGATATTTAAACGACTGGGACTTCGCGAAGACGAAGCAATAGAACTTTTTTTTAAACGGACCATTGCTGCCGGCCGCATGCCTTTTGCTGCGTCAGCAGAAACAGAAAAGATAAAAGTAAAAAAGAAACGTATGAATGAACGGTTTGCTGAATGGGATGCCTTTTAATTAGAAAAACGTCCCTGCGGCAACTTGTATTCATATGACAAAAAAGACTTTCCGCGCTGTGTCGAAAGTCTTTTTTGGTATAGCGTGATATGATATTGCCTGTCGTTAAAAGCTTTGATATGTTTTTTCGATTTGTGCAATGGTATCTGCAGCAACGTCTTCCAACGGCTGCCCCATACTTGCTTCAATTTCGCTTGTATTGACTACCCAGCGGTTAAATGCTAATTGTTGTACATGCTGTTTCATATGCACGGCAACTGCCTTGGCTGCCTGGCTGTACGGCAGGCTTTGCACCACGTAGCGGAAGTTGGTTCTGGGTACAGCTTTCATGGGCTGTTTCCATACTTCTTCAATTTCCAAGGTATAGTCACATTCATGATAGCCGTTGGATACAGCTTCACGACCAATATCTTCGGTATTTTTTTGCCCCATGTCGAGAAGCAGGTAGTCATAGAGGAGCGTGTGTTCCCACTTGTCTTTCATTATGTCGCGTTCCGGCAGGATATTGCAAGGATCTTCTGCATACAAACGCAGCAAATCGAGAAGAAATGCCAGTCGGTGCCGTTTGAAGGTAAAATCGACAGCCTTTAGAAACAACGTACGCATGAGGATATATTGTTCTGTTTCTTTTTGGAAATCCGCATCGAAATAACTTAACGGTGTTTCTGCTTGAATGTAGTGGAAGAGCTTGGCTTCTAATGCGGTTAATCGGTGCAGTGCTTTGGTACGTACCGCAGCCGGTGCCAGCGGATCTAAGCGTTGGCGGTTCAGCCGATCTAAATAGTTTAATCCGGCTGTTTCTACGGCAAGTGCGCTGAACGGTCCGTTATCTTTTTGATGGGAAAATAATTCTGTTTTATCCGCTCGGGATAATTGCTGTGTCATGACGAATCATGCTCCTCTATATGATATATAAATTTATACACGCGACGATGTTTGCGTGTCTTTGAAGTAATTTTTAAACGACTGCACCCATGTACGGGCTGGGTGCGATAAAAAGCCCTTGCTTTTCCAAATCATGGCCAGCGTCCAATGGATAGTAGGCTCTATTAAGGGAATATGCACAGCTTTTTCTGCCGGTATGCGGGCACAAATGCTCTTTGGCAGCAGTGCGATGCCCAAATGCGAATGCACCATAGCCACCATCAGGTCCCAGTTGCTGCTTTCGCAGACTGTCTTGGGATGTGCCATGATTTCTTGATAGAAGGCACGGATATATGTGTGCAGCGTAAATGATTTCGCATAATATACCAGCGGTTCTTCTTTGATTTCTTCCAAGGTCAGTGCCGTGCGCTGTGCCAGCGGATGGCCGGGCCACAAAACGACTTCCAGCGGTTCTTGCTTGAAAATGAAGAAATCATACGGCATTTCCGTTGTAATCGGCAAAGCGACGAACCCGGCCTGAATAAGCCCTTCGTCGATGGCAGATACAATGTCCTGCGAACCGACTTCAGCTAATTCAAGCTGAATGTTGGGATACGCTTTGATAAAATGACTGATAAACGGTGAAATAAAGGAAGAAGCAATCATCGGCGGCACGCCGATCGTCAATTTCCCGGCGTTTAACAACTGGGGCGATTCAATTTCTTCGTTGATGCGGGTAAAGTTTTTCATGAGTTCTTCGATTTTGGGCAGCAAATAGGCTCCCATTTCGGTCAGCTCAATGTTTTTTCCTTTACGATCGAAAAGCCGTACATTCCAATGATCTTCCAGCGCTTTGATGCCTTTGCTGATAGAAGGCTGGCTGATATGCAATGCTTTAGAAGCCTTGGTAAAACTTTTTTTATGGGCTACTTCGATAAAATATGTTAATTGGAATAAATCCATAGTACTCAATCACCTCACATTAATATCATTAATAGTACCATATTTCCATACAGAATAGAATATCCTTATATAGAGATTGTACTATTTTTTGTATATATCATCTATATTTACCAGGGCAAAACGTTGTATAATAAAAGGCATAAAGGAAGAGAGGAGAATGACATGGCTGTACGTTGGATTATGCATGTCGATATGGACGCATTTTATGCGTCGATTGAACAGCGGGATAATCCGGCTTTACGGGGTATGCCCGTCGTGGTGGGCGGTCTGATGAACCGCGGCGTAGTAGCGACGGCATCCTATGAGGCCAGATCATTTGGCGTCCATTCGGCAATGAGTATGAAACAAGCCCGCAGGCTTTGCCCTAATGGCGTGTTCCTGCCTGTGCGGATGTCTCATTACCGGCGTATTTCACATCAAATACGACTGATCCTTTCCCATTATTCACCGTTGATAGAACCCTTGGCGTTGGATGAGGCTTTTTTGGATGTATCGGGAATGGAGCTGAAATACCCGGAAATAACAGATATTGCCAAAGCTGTCAAGGAAGATATCCGCCGGACTACGGGGCTCGTGGCATCTGCAGGCATTGGCCCCAATAAGTTTTTGGCAAAATTGGCATCGGATTTGCAAAAGCCGGATGGTTTGGTATGGATTCCATACGGAAAAGAACAGGAAACTTTGGCACCGCTGCCTGTAAGCAGGCTTTGGGGTGTTGGCAAAGTGACGGGAGAAGCACTGAGACAAGCGGGATTTCGTACTATTGGCGACATTTCTCAAGCCGGGCCGGAAGCACTGCGCCCTATCGTAGGCAATCAGGCTGTGCGGATTTATGAATTGTCTTTAGGCAAAGACAACAGACCGTTGGAAGTAAGCAGGCGGCCGCAGTCCGTGGGCAACGAGCACACGTATTTGCACGATTTGCTGACAGAGGCAGAAGTCGATGAACAATTTCGGCTGTTGGCAAATGAAGTGGCTTGGCGGCTGCGGCAAAACCATATTATGGGACGCACGATTACACTAAAAATTCGGTTTGCATCGTTTCAAACGATTACCCGCTCCCTGACCTTGGATATGGGAACTTGTTCAGAAGAACAATTATATTTTGCAGCTAAGCGACTGTACAACAAGCGGGGGCAAGATCAGCCGATTCGCTTGCTGGGCTTGACAGTCAGCCAGCTGCAGCCGTGGCAAGTGCAGGGGGACTTATTTTCAGAAGATACAGAAATGCAGGAAAAAGTCGTAGAAGCGATTGACAAGCTGCAGCAGCGGTTTGGCCGCAAGGCAATTATGAAAGGTTTTTTATGGGAAATGTCCCATGAAAAAGATAAATAAAAATATGTATGAATGGGAGGGTATGCGTATTATGGCCATTTTTAAAGTAGCAGCCCATACGGGTGACAATAATAACGGATACATTGCATATGATTTGGAGTCCAAAGAGTTGAATGTTTGTTTGAACGATGATACGGTCAATGCTAAAGTCTATGAATATTTGACGACAGAACGAGGCATGCACCGGTTTACGGATTTATCCTATTATGAAACAGTAAGTGCCGTGCCGGCAAGCAGTTTGGAAACGCTGAAACTGGCATTGTGCTATATTTGGCGGTCCTTGGGCGTGCATGTTGACTGGAGCCGCCCTGTTGATGCATGAAACATAAGGCTGTGTGACATATCCACAGGTTATCCACATTCTCCACATTATACGGTGGCTAGAATGTGGATGTTTTTTACAAAAGGCGTAAATACGCCGTGGAATGCTGTGCATATTTTGGAAGCTATTTTTGTGAAAATGTGGATAACTACGGCTGAAAGAAAGAAAACAATCGTTTGCATGCCACTATAAACGGCATGGTTAAGCGAATAGCATAACATATAAACGATAGAGATAGAATGTGTATAAATTAAATAAAAAAGTGGATAACTGGAAATAAGAAGTTACACACAGGCTGTGGATACATAGAAGCCCATGCGTACACGTAAGAAATAAGCCAAGAAATCTTATTTTTTTTAAAGATTTAGATAAAGTTATCCACAAACATGTTTTTTTACGTATCATATATACACACGCTTATAGGAGGAAAATAGATGAAAGCAATTATTGATGGATTATTAGTCCTGCCGCATGAAATCGTAACAGGAAAAATATTGATGTATGAAAAAGACATTTGGAAAATTGTTTCCCGCAAAGAATTTCGGGCAGGCATGTGTACGGATTTAGTAGATGCCAACGGCGGTTTTGTCGTACCGGGATTTATTAATGAACATATCCATGGCTGTGCTGGTGCCGACACAATGGACGAAACCGAAGACGCGCTGAAAAAAATGCAGGACATACTGCCTAAAACGGGGGTTACGTCATTCCTGCCGACGACGATGACCATGCAGCGTGATGCGATTGAACGGGCACTGCAGCGAATCCGCCGGGCTATAGACAATCCGGGCGCACAAATTTTAGGGGCTCACATGGAAGGACCGTTTATCAGCACGCTGTATAAAGGCTCACAGGCCGAAGAACATATTGCAGCTCCTGATTTTTCATGGATAGAACCGTATGCCGATGTTGTCAAGATTATTACATTGGCACCGGAAACATTAAAAAACAAGACTTTCTTAAAAGAATGCGCAGCACATCATATTGTTCCTTCCTTTGGCCACAGCGGCGTCTCGTATGAAGATGCCATGGATGCCATGGAAAAATGTGACATCTGTCATGTAACGCATTTGTATAATGCGATGACACCGCTGCACCATCGCCAGCCGGGACTTGTCGGGGCGGCTTTGCTAGCTGACCAAGCGCACTGTGAATTGATTTGTGACAATCTTCATGTGCATCCGGCAGCACAGAAGCTGGCATATCAGATGAAAGGCCGGGACGGCATCATTTTAGTTACGGATTCACTGCGCGCCTGCCTTATGCCTGATGGAGAATCTGAATTAGGCGGCCAGAAGGTATTTGTCAAAGACGGCCAGGCTCGTTTGGCAGATGGCACGCTGGCCGGCAGCACAGCAGCAATGAATCAGGTCGTGCTTAACTTTTTGCTGAATACGGGAGCTTCTCTGCCTGATGTAGTAGCTATGGCAACGATCAATCCAGCCAAGGATTTGGGTGTATACGACCGAATTGGTTCGCTGGAAGAAGGAAAACAGGCCGATATCGTTGTCTTGGACAGCAACGATTTTCATGTAAAACAAACAATAATTGCCGGAGAGTTAGTATATGATGAAATCACCAATTATTAAAAAAGGAATCCAGTGGGGTATTCGGATCGGATGCGTTGTGGCCGTATTTGCTTATGCATTTTTCTTTTACGGCCATGAAAAGACAGCAGACGAACATGCCAGTCAGCCGACGGCCACGATAGAGGAGAAAGCAGCTGCGATTGCTGCTGCTATGTCGCCGGAAGATAAAGTGGGTCAGCTGCTGATGGCAGGTATCCAGCATCCGGCATTGGATGCTGAGGCAGCCAAACAAATTGAGAAATGCCATATAGGAAATATTATTTTGTTTGACCGCAATATGGAATCACAGCAGCAAGTACGCCAGTTGACAGCAGCGCTGCGCAGGCAGATTGCAGCGCAAAGTCATATTGCGCCGTTTATTGCGCTAGATCAAGAAGGCGGCCAGGTTTTGCGCATGCGCCAAGATTTCCCCGCTGTGCCTGGGGAAGCGGCTGTTGGAGAAAGCGGCAAACCGGAAGAAGCGAAAAAATGGGCCGTCGTGACCGGACAAACACTAAAAGATATGGGAATCAACGTGAACTTTGCGCCGGTTGTCGATTTAGGTTCTAATGCAGGCCGGTCGTACAGCACCAATCCAGATACGGTTACGGCGTTTGCCCTGCAGGCCTGCCAGGGGTATCGTGAAGCTGGCATTTGGTGTGCTCTTAAACATTTCCCCGGTATTGGACGAGCCAAAACAGATCCACATATTGACGGCGACCGTGTGCAGGTATCACGGGAAGAGCTGGAACAGCAGGAGCTGAAACCATTTCATGATATGCTGCAGCAAGTACCTCAGGACGATGTTTTTGTGATGGTATCCAATGTCACCTTCCCGGCGTTGGATGCACAGTGGCCGGCATGCTTGTCGGCCAACGTGATGACAGACCTTCTGCGCAATACATATCAGTATCAGGGACTGATACTATCCGATGATATGGAAATGGGAGCCATGGCCAAGCATTATGCTTTTTCGGATATGGGAGTTATGGCGGTTAAAGCCGGTGCAGATATAGTACTCGTCTGCCATGACTACGGTCATGAACGGGAAACCTATGAAGGCTTGGTAAAAGCGTATCAGGAAGATGAAGCATTCCGCCAGTTGGTAGATGAAAAAGTAAAACGGATTATACGCATAAAACTGGCCAAAGGGGATGCCATGCTTCCGTAATGCAGTGTATGCGTCTATAAATAAATGATATATCTTTTATGAGATAATAATGTGACCGGTTTATGCTCTGCATTATTGACTTTGATGCCGAATCATGTAGAATAATCCATGACAACTAACAATTCTGTTTTTTAAAGGGAGCGATCATCATGGATTTATTACTGTACAGCATAATCCTCAGCGTCGTATTTGTTGCCGCAGGCAATGGATTAGTCAAAGCAACAGCTGCTTTTTTAGATGAACGGGCTGCAGAAGCAGGAAAAGTAGAAATTTCTCAACGGTATCGCTAAAAGAAAATATAAAGATAAATCGTATCCTTATATTCATGAGGATACGATTTTTATTTTGAAAAAGCTGGGGGATGACAGTATGGAAATCAGTTTGATTTTGCTGAAGGAAATTATCAAATTATTTCTTATTATGCTTATGGGATTTGCACTTATTCGTACAGGAAAATTAAAAACAGCAGACGGCAAGGCCTTGTCGGTACTGCTGGTATATTTAATCTTACCGTGCGTCATTATTCATTCATTTCAGATTGATGCGGCAGATGAAATTAAAGCCGGCTTGCTGTTTGCACTGGCAGCGTCGGCAGCCGTGCATTTCATTTTTATTGCCGCAACGGCCTGCCTGCGTCCGGTTTTGCGTTTGAAAGCTGTAGAACAGGCATCTCTCATCTACAGTAACGCCGGTATTTTGGTTATCCCGCTTGTTATTGCGCTGCTAGGGCCGGATTACGTCATGTATCCGTGTACGTATATGGCGGTGCAGTTGGTACTGCTTTGGACGCATGGCAGTTATTTGCTTTGCGGCGGCGGTGAAATCCGGTTCCGTACAATTTTCAGCAATATTAATGTCTTAGCCATTATCTTGGGAGCTGTTCTTTTTTTACTGCAAATCAAGCTTCCTGTACTGCTCGATCAGACAATGGCATCTGTCGGCTCGACCATTGGACCGATTGGGATGCTGATTACCGGTATGGCTATTGCGGACTGTGACTTAAAAGAAATATTCTTGAAAGCACGCAATTATATGCCGGTTTTTATTCGGTTGATTGCGTATCCCGTTTTATTGGTCGCCTTGTTTGCCGTTCTGCATTTGAGCGGGTATGTTGTAGATGGGAAAAACATCCTGCTGACTATTTTTGTCGCCTCGATTACACCGACGGCAGCGATTGTTACCTCGATGGCAGAACTGTACGATCAAGATCCGTCCTATTCTGCGGAATTGTGTGTGTTATCGACGATTTTGTCTATCGTCACAATGCCTGTATTAGTTTTTGGCTATCAGTATTTTGCGTAGGTCTTCATGCATGAAGCATAAAAAATGCCTTACCGTCTGCAGCTATATGAGCTGTCAGCGGCAAGGCATTTTTTATATATAGTTATTCCGGCCGTTCAAATTTACGCTGCCGCTGTGCGGCAATACTAATTGCCAACACAATAAAAGCCGCTAAAATAAAAATGTATTTGATGCCTAAAAAGGTAGCAACAACACCGCCTAACAAGGGGCCTGTCATAGAACCGATTTGCTGTGCAGAAAAAAGCAGGCCAAAGACATGTCCTTTGGTATGCGCATCTGTGTTTTCTGCAAGAATGGCATTGATAGAAGGGTAGATGCCGGAAAAAAACAAACCGACGGCAAATTGGCTGGCTGCAAACAGCGTCAAATCATTGGGGAGTGCCTGAAGGAAAAAGCAGATACTCGTCGCAATCAGTGCATACGTTAACGCTGTATGAAATCCGTGATGCTGGCCGAAACGTCCCCAAAGCGGGGCGGAAATTGCACTGGCAAAACCACCCAAAGAGAAGACCAGACCGGAGATAAAAATCAGATTGTCCATCTGACCGGCTAATTCAGAAACATATGTCGTCAAAACAGGCTGAATGATCAAGATGACAAACTGTACAAACACGGCGTAAATGAGCATATTGCGGATAAGCGGATTTTTCCACAGATTGGGTTTTTCTTCTGCTTGTTTTTCTGTTGTTTGATTTGTATCATCCGGCGGTTCTTTAATAAAGAAGACAAGTACCAGAAAATTTAAGAACAAGGCTGCGGCAGCCAAAAAGAAAGACATGCGCATGCCGAATATTTCTGCAAGAATGCCGCCGAATAACGGCCCGATGACGCCGCCTGCCGTGAGCGCACCCTGCATGATGCCTAAGCAGATGCCCAGTTTTTTGGGAGGTGCATAAATGGTCATAATGGCCAATTCCATAGGCCAGAGGCCGGCTGCAAATCCTTGGAACATGCGCATGAAGGTCAGCTGCAGGGGAGAGGTGACAATGCCGCCAAGAAAATAGCTGATGGAAAGAAGCAGACTGGCACGAATCGCCATCAGCCGTTTGCCTTTTTTATCGGCCATGCGCCCCCAAATCGGTGCCATGATGGCACTGACGGCAAAGGACGAAGAAAAGACAACGCCGGACCAGATATTTACGGCAGAAGGATCGACACCAAGATCGTGCGTCAAATACATGGGCAAAAAGGGGACAAGCATTGTATAACTGCCCGACATAAAGACAACATTGCATGTTAAAATAGCCAGGCAAAATTTCCAATTCATAGATAAAACCTCTTTTCTATCTTCTATCCTAGATGTTGGATACATACATTCTTTGGAATTTATCTATTATACAGTATTTTTTTGCAATGTCAATAAAAGACTGAAGAAATAAAATACAGCCGCTTTATCCGTTTTCTACAGAAGCGAGACTTGCTGAATTGAGCCTAGGTTTATATAATAAAGTATCGTTGTGATTTATAAGTAAGGAGTAATTCGCATGGTTATGTATTTGGTAAAACGACTGGCCGGGACGCTGCTGGTGCTGTGGGTGATTATTACCATCACCTTTGGACTCATGCATGCTATCCCGGGAGGTCCGTTTACACAGGAAAAGAAGCTGCCGCCGGCTGTCATGGCAACGGTAGAAGAACGGTATCATTTGAATGATTCATTGTGGAATCAGTATACCGATTATGTCCGGCATGCGGCAGTGTTGGATTTAGGACCGTCGTATAAGTATCCCGGAAAGACTGTCAATGATATTATCGCAGAAACATTTCCCGTTTCGGCAGAATTGGGACTGATTAGTTTGCTGCTGGCTGTTGGCATGGGTGTTCTTTGCGGCATGGCAGCCGCGTGGTATAAAAACCGCTGGATTGATTATCTCTTAATGCTTGGCGCGACCTTGGGCGTATCGGTGCCCAGCTTTATTATTGCGGCGGTGTTGATTCAGCTGTTTGCCTTTACGTGGCCCGTGTTGCCGGCAGCGATGTGGAAAGGCCCTGCGTATGTAGTTTTGCCGGCGTTGGCGTTGGCAGCGCATCCTACGGCCTTTATTATGCGTCTGACCCGTTCCAGCATTTTGGATGCCTTGGGACAGGATTATATCCGAACGGCCCGTGCCCGCGGCATTAGTACGCGGCGTCTTCTCTGCCATCATGCATTGCGTAATGCTCTGCTTCCGGTTGTCAGCTATATTGGCCCTCTGGCAGCAGCACTGCTTACAGGCAGTTTTGTTGTTGAATCTATTTTTGCCATTCCCGGTTTAGGCCGCCATTTTGTGACGAGTATTTATAACCGGGACTATACGGTCATTTTGGGAATTACGATTTTTTATAGTTTCCTTATCATGATGATGAATTTGTTGATTGATGTAGTGTATCCGCTGTTAGATCCGCGCATTACGCTCAAGTCTGGAAGGGAGGAATAGCGTGTGAAAAACAGTGATTTTCAACCTATTCGGCCGGAAGATCGCATGGAGCCGTATATTCCACCGCAGAAACTGCGGGAGCGAGGCTGGCGGCAGATGAAAAAGAACCGTCTGGCACTTTGGGGCATGGCGATCGTCTGTGTCATGACCGTGTTGGCAGTGTTTGGCCCCATGGCAGCTCCGTATGATTACGCTGATCAGGATTTTGCCATGGCGAATTCCTGGCCGTCTGCAGCGCATTGGTTTGGTACCGACGCCTTGGGACGGGATTTATTTGTCCGGGTGCTGTACGGCGCCCGTATTTCCTTGTCTATTGGATTCGTTGCCAGCTTGATTAACGTATGCATCGGTATTGTATACGGTGGGATTGCCGGCTTGGTCGGCGGCCGGACAGATCGTGTGATGATGCACATTGTCGATATTTTATATTCTATTCCTATGCTGTTGTACGTGATTCTGCTGATGGTCGTATTTAAACCGGGATTGCTGAACATATACCTAGCATTGGGGATTGCGTATTGGCTGAATATGGCACGGATAGTCCGCGGACAAATCTTGAGTTTGAAAAAACAGGAATATGTTTTGGCGGCGAGGGCCTGCGGAACATCGACTTGGCATATTTTGTGCCGGCACATGATTCCCAACTGCGTCGGCCCGATTATTGTCACGCTGACGTTATCCATTCCGGATGCTATCTTTACGGAAGCGTTTCTCAGCTTTATCGGCCTTGGTGTTTCGGCTCCTATGGCCAGCTGGGGCGTATTGGCGTCAGACGGGATTAACAGTATTCGTTCGTTCCCGTTCCAGCTTGTTTTTCCGGCTATTGCCTTGAGTCTGACGATGCTGGGATTTATGTTCCTGGGTGATGGGCTGCGGGATGCGTTAGACCCGCAGAGCCAAAAAGGAGGCAGCTGATGAAACCATTATTGGAGATTGACCATGTATCTGTATCGTTTGCAACCTATCGCGGTGTGTTGGAAGCGCTGCATCAGGTGTCTCTGTCTGTGCAGGCAGGAGAAACAGTTGGCATTGTTGGTGAATCAGGCTGCGGGAAATCAGTTACTTCCCAGGCGGTTATGAAACTGCTGCCGGCAGACACGACACAATATACACACGGAGCGATTTACTGGCAGGGGATAAATATTCTGCCGCTGTCGGAATCGCAAATCAACGAAATGCGCGGCCGCGACATGGCGATGGTGTTCCAAGATCCGATGACGGCACTGAATCCTGTACTGACGATTGGCGACCAAATTTGTGAAGGACTGCAGCGTACTCAGTCTATATCCAAAGAAGAGCGCAAGAAAAAAGCCATCGAACTGCTGCAGGCAGTCGGCATCACCTCGCCGGAAAAGCGATATTACCAGTATCCCCATGAACTGTCCGGCGGCATGCGCCAACGCTGTCTGATTGCTATGGCACTGGCCGGCCGGCCCAAGCTGTTGTTTGCTGACGAACCGACTACGGCACTAGATGTCACGACAGAAGCACAGATATTGGCGTTGCTGCAGCAGCTGCAGCGTGATACCGGCATGGCGATGGTATTGATTTCTCATAATTTAGGTGTCATTGCGCAGATGTGCCGGCGGATTTATGTCATGTATGCAGGCACAGTTGTCGAGGAAGGCTCGGCAGAAGACATTTTTTACCGGCCGGCACATCCCTATACGCAGGGGCTGCTGGCATCGCTTCCGGACCCGGCGCATAAAGACAGAATATTAAAAGGCATTAAAGGACAGGCACCGGATTTATTTCATATGCCCCAAGGATGCCGTTTTTTTAGGCGATGTCCGTATGCGATGCGGATTTGCATGCAGAAACTATCTCCTGTATATGATATAGATGCAGGCCATCGGGCCAGCTGTTGGCTGCTTTCGCCGGAAAGGAAAAAGGCATCATGGATTTAGTTCGAGCCAGTCATATTACAAAAGCATTTGTTGTCGAAACCAATTGGTTGGGACGGCCCAAAACAATAGTAACAGCAGTTCACGATATGTCATTGACAATTCATGCAGGAGAAACGGTAGGCTTGGTGGGAGAATCGGGCTGCGGCAAATCGACATTTGCCCGGACAGTACTGGGATTGTATGCTGCAAGCAGCGGAGATGTTTTTTATAAAGGAAAAACGATTCAGGATGCCGCTGTACGGCAGCAGTACCGCCGGCATGTACAGATGATTTTTCAAGACCCTTATTCCTCATTGGACCCGCGGATGACTGTAGAAGACATTATTAGTGAACCGCTGCGCAACTATGGTATTTGCAAAACCAATCAGGAACGGCGGAAAAAAGTAAGCGCGCTTTTAGAAGAAGTCGACATGCGGCAGGAAGCGGCCCAGCGGTATCCTCATGAATTCAGCGGCGGCCAGCGGCAGCGTGTAGGCATTGCCAGAGCTTTGGCCGTATCGCCGGAATGTATTTTTTGTGATGAACCGATTTCTGCTCTTGATGTATCCGTGCAGGTACAAATCGTCAACATGATGCAGCGTTTGCAGAAAGAACG
>DJEN01000087.1 GCA_002431345.1 Megasphaera sp. UBA5897
ATCCATTACAACATTGCAATGTGATTTACTTAGTTTCTATGTTTTTATTGATTACACAATATATTCAAGGGGTTTTCACTATGGGGTACTTAAAAAATTTGACCATCATGTGTTGTTGCTGCCAGCGAATGTGCAGCAAGCATCACGGATAACATCTACAAAAGAAGTTATAATTTAAACTGCACACTTCATCATCCAGAGCAGCTGAAGGACTGGCCTAATGACGCTGCGGCAACCTCCTATAGGAACGGTGCCAATTCCAGCAGGATTTTTTACCTGACAGATGAGCAGCATGCAAAGTATCTCTTTGCCCGTTTATATACGCGCCATCTGTATAGGTGGCGCTTTTTTTAGTGCTGATTTTCATAATAAAAACGTGAGGTGTTCTTTTATGGCAACGGAAACAACCACAATACATCGTTCCAGCCTGCTTCAAAGCGAAGATTGGTGGGCTGTATGGCTGGGACTCTTTATATTTGCATTAGGTGCCGGAAAAATTTGGGGCCTGGATTTACTCGGATGGGTAACATCATTCGGTGTTTGGATAGATCCGGCAAAATCCATAGCTGCCAATTCCAAAGGCTTTGCTTGGCTCGGCGGTGCTGGCTCCGTCATTGCGACATATCTTTTTACACTTATTGTTACTTCAATTGGCGCATATTTCATGGGAAATAAAATAAAGAAATTCGCCCTTGGTTTTACTGTTATCTATTGGATTACGATCTTGACAAATATTTTTGGCAATTATGCCTATTTAGCCGCTACGCCCAACAAGAGAGAAATCTTTCACATCGGCTGGTCATTAAGTTTGGGAGAATTAGGCTTTGTCTTTGCTCTTCTCGCCGGTCTTATTATTGGCAACTTCTTCCCTAAAGTTACTGCTTTTCTTTCCGATGCAGCCAAACCGGAATGGTATATCAAAACAGGCATTGTGATTTTAGGCATGAACATTGGCATCCAAACCATCAGTGCCATGAACCTGGCAAGTACAGTCATCATCCGTGGTATGTGCGCAGTCGTAGAAGCGTACCTCATTTATTGGCCGATTGTATATTTTATTGCCCGTAAATTCTTCAAATTTACGCCGGAATGGGCAGCTCCTATGGCTTCCGGTATTTCTATTTGCGGTGTTGCCGCAGCGATTGCTACAGGCAGCGCCATCCGGGCACGTCAAATCATTCCTACTATCTTGGCTTCTGTTATTATCGTTTTTGTTGCTGTAGAATTACTCATTCTTCCGTTTGCTGCTGCCTATTTTCTGCCCAGCGAACCTATGGTAGCCGGCTCCTGGCTCGGCTTAGTCGTCAAAAGTGACGGCGGGGCCGTAGCATCCGGCGCGATTGCTGATACACTGATTCGCAACAGTGCTCTGCAGCAGTTTGGCGTCAACTATCAGGAAGGCTGGATTCTCATGGCAACGACAACTTCCAAAGTCTTTATCGATGTCTTCATTGGGGTTTGGTCCTTTATTTTGGCTATTGTCTGGTCTGTATATCATCTTAACAGCCGCAGCGCCGCTACGGATACAAATTACAAAATTTCCAAACGAGAAATTTGGGACCGCTTCCCAAAATTTATCATTGGTTTTGTCGCTTCTCTTGTCATTATTTTCCTGGCAGGTTATACTCATCCGGATATTGTCGGAGCCGCTAAAGCCGGTGCCGGCCAAGCCAATCTCCTGCGTGCCATTTTCTTCGGTTTTTGCTTTTTCTCCATCGGTTTGGTTACGAACGTCCGCAAATTATGGAAAGCCGGTCTTGGTCGAGTAGTCGGTGTCTATGCTGTCGCATTGATTGGCTTCATTATCTGGGTCGGCCTCTTTATTTCTTATATTTTCTATCACGGTATTGTACCGCCCACAATTTAACCTGTGTTATAACAAGGAAAGGAGCGATGTATTATGGCTACTAACACTATTACCTCATCGGCATCTACAGCGGATGAATACTACTACAAACATACAAACAACAAAATCAGCAAACAAACTAATCAAACACAGCTCGACGCAGATGCTGACGAATATTTTGAACTGCAGCCTATAGAAAAAAAGCTTTGCGCGTATTCGTTAGGCTTGGGTATATTCCTCATGGTTATCTTTATCATTAGTTTTGAAGCTTTTTAATACCTAATAGAAAAAGACGCCGTACACTTGCAAAACAGTGACGGCGTTTTTTTTATGCCCCCATGCCGTTATGACATGGGCTGATTACTGCATCAGCGTAGTAAGACGATTCATACGAAAATTTTCTACAATCTGCATAAAATCTCTGCAGTGTATGGGATTATCTGCAAAGCCAAACAGATGCGATACACAGCCGCAGTCTGTACAGCCAAATCCCGGTATATGCCAAGAAGCAGCCGCATCAACAGCCTGCGCTATCCCATGTTCCAGGTCTGCAGCCGTTCGAATGGGAATCACTGCCGTGACACGGCAGTGCTGCCGCAGGTAATCGATATGCCAATGCATCTGCTTGCGTTTTCGCTGATGCCGAGCCAGCCGGGCAGCCATATTTTTTTTAGCAGAACCAACATATACATAGTATCCCTTGGGAAAATGAATCAGTCCCTGAGCACCGACGCCTATATCCGCATCTTTTGCCAACTGCAGCACAACCATATAATCACCGCGATCTTCATTTTCCTGCCGGAGAATTTCTTTTGGATATGCCAACAGCCGTACCGGCGTCGGTCTTGCAAAGCGGGCATCCCACCGCAGCGCCAGCGCCTTCCAATCCAATCTGGGAGCTGCCTGCGCAAAGGCATCAGCAAAAGCCGGGTCTGTATGGTAATCCGGCAAAAACCAGTGTGCCTTATCCCAATGAACCAAAAACAATACACCTGTATGAATTCCTTTATCCTGCATGGCAGCTAATTCCAAAATATGTTTTTTTCCCCGCTCCGTGACAGCATCGGGAAACATGGCTCCGTCTTTGCCAAAAAGCGTGCAGGATTTGACTTCGACATAAAACAATTCATCCTTGCGGCAAAGAAGCAAGTCAAAACGGCTGTCGCCAACAGTCACTTCCCGCCGCAGCAAGTCCCAATCTTCCCAGCCGGGAATCAGATGCTGCTGCACCAGCCAGGCTGCTGTATCATTATTATACTGTGTGTCCAATAAAACAGGCATGCCGTCCCGCTCAATACCTACGACATCGTAGGCTGTTTTTCGTCCCGGTTTTGCGGCTTTTCGAAGATACATCGGCACACGGGGAAACAGCAATTCCCACATGCGGCCCGGATTGGGCATATGGCAGACAACCGCCTGCCCATCCAATTCCACATGAGCAATAAAGCGGTTGGGCCTGTCTATAAAATATCCCTTATAGAGATGTTGGTTTATTTCCATATTTTTATTCTCCTCCTTTGGGAATTGCGCTTTTACTTAGTATATCATAAAAAGACAGCCGAACCGCTGTGGGTCCGGCTGTCTTTTTAGGGAGATATGATAAACCAATTCAATGTAGGGATTTTTGTGTTACTGAATATCAATCGTATGTTTTGCTTCTGCCTGCTGCGGTTCTTCTTTCGGAAGCGTCATCGTCAAGACACCGTTTTCAAAGGATGCCTGAATGCCTTCTTTGCGAATACCGCTGACTGGGAACTGACGGCAGAATGAGCTGCTCATCCGTTCTTTGCGAATATAGTTTTTCTGTTCATCTTGTTCGTCTTTGCTTTCTACATGAGAAGCCGACAACGTCAACACATCGTTGTCATAAGTCAGATTAATATCTTCTTTGGCAACGCCCGGCATATCTGCTGTCAAAACATAGGCATCACCTTTATCTTCAATATCAACTTTAGGTACGTTATACGAGCTGTCTGCCGGCCACATAAAGTTGTTGAAGAAATTATCAAAAACATCAGGAACAGCAAAATCATTTGTATTTACAATAGGAAATAAGCTAGTCATAACGCATACCTTCTTTTCTGATTACACAAACTTCAAATCATACACCGATTACTGTACAGTGATTCGATGACCTTCGGCGACTTTCTTCGGATCTTCCTTCGGCATGACAATAGTCAAAACACCGTCTTTAAAGTTGGCCTGAATACCTTCTTTTTGAATGTTCTGTACACTGAATTGACGGCAGAACACATGACTTGTGCGTTCTTTGCGAATATAATTTTTCTTGTCTTTGGCATCTTTTTCTTCTTTTGTTTCTTCATGTTTAGCCGACAAGGTCAATACATTATCATCATATGTTACGTTGATATCTTCTTTCGCAACACCCGGCAAATCGGTTGTCAAGATATACGCTTTGTCTGTATCTTCAATATCAACTTTCGGAATGCTATAGGAACCATCAGACGGTTTCATGAAGTCATTGAAGAAGCTGTTAAATACGTGATCAGGAAATAAGAAATCATTGTTTGTTACTGGAAATAAGCTTTTCATCATAAAACCCTTCTTTCAAAATCATCAACTGGTTGTCGCATCGGCAAGTGGTTTGTTCTTTAGTCTTTTTATTCTTTTGACCTTTTAATGTATCTCTCTGTAACCTCTTTCCGATTACATGTACATTGTATGCCCTATTAGCACTCTTGTCAAGAGAGTGCTAATAACTTTTCTTATTTTTTTACAAAAAAAATAGACGTGCTTTGCACACGCCTATTTCTCTGTATCATTCTATCCGATTCTTAATCTTCCAGCCAGTCACCGGTAAAGGTAACTGCTGCCGGACCGGTCATATATACATTGCCGTCTTCTTCGTTGTATTCAATATGAAGCGTACCGAGATACAGCTGTACGTCAACGCTGCGGCCGGTAAACCCATTAAGATACGAACCGACTACGCAGGCACAAGAACCAGTGCCGCAGGCCAGCGTAGCACCGGCACCGCGTTCCCACGTATGTACTTTAATCGTATGGTTGTCAATCACCTGAATAAAGTTCATATTGGTTTTGCGCGGAAAAGCTTTATACGTTTCAAATTTCGGTCCCAGTTCGTGAAGGTTTACCGCATCTACGTCGCGGACATACGTCATCGTATGCGGCACACCCATCAAAAGACTGGTAATTTTGTATGTTTTGCCATCAATTTCAATTGGTTCATCTACTACAGGGCCGGCAGGACCTTCCATAGGAATCTGCGCTCTGTCTGTAAAAGGCTTGCCCATATTAATCGTAACCAAGCTGACTTTGCCGTCATCCCCTACGGTAACTTTCGGCTTCATAATACCAGCCAGCGTTTCAACAGCAAATTCTTTTTTCGTAATAATACCATGGTCATATACGTATTTGGCAAAGCAGCGAATGCCATTGCCGCACATTTCCGCTTCACTGCCGTCAGCATTGATAATCCGCATACGCACATCTGCTTTTTCACTCGGCACAATAACAATCAAGCCGTCAGCGCCAACACCGGTATGCTGGGCACACATTTTAACAGCCAACTGGGAAAAATCCTTGTCAGCTCCTTGTTTATCTTCTATAAATACAAAGTCATTACCTAAGCCATGCATTTTTACAAATTTCATGATATATCCTCCTTTGCGCAGGAACGACAACTATGTTATCTAGTATCTACTCTTTATTATATACAACGGAAAATGGCAGTTATATCAAAAAAATGCTATACTTATTGCAAATCCTGTTATATTAGGGAGTCTGCCTATGAAAAAACAAACCGGCTATTTAAACGAACCACTAAAACTTTTCTATCTATTGGACAAGAAAGACTGGGAATGTCCGTATCATTATCATGGATTTGATAAAATCATGCTCTTTCTGCAGGGCCATGTAACGTATGAAATAGAAGGCCATTCCTATGCGCTGCAGCCCTACGACATCGTCGTCGTCCGTGCAGGCCAAATGCATCGTCCCATTATCCATGAAGACAGGGTATATGAACGCATCATTGCCTACATTTCTTCTGACTACCTGCAGCAGTATGAGCAGCAGGGCTGTCACTTGACAGCGATTTTCAGCCCGTCTGCAGCTTCGGTTCTGCGGCAGCCTCAAGAAGCAGGCTCTTTATACGGCGTATCCAGTCGGCTGCGCCAGGCCTGCAATGCAGCGCAGAGTGCACGGCAGCAAGTACTGCAGAAAACCTTATTTTTAGAATTTCTGCTTTACCTGACCGATGCATTGGAAACTCATCATATCGGTTCTGTCAAAACGGGCCGACAAAACGAAAAAATAGCAGCAATTCTGCAGTATATCCACGAACATATTACAGAAGACTTATCCATTGCTGCGCTTGCCAGCCAATTATATATTAGTCCGGATTATCTCATGCATCTATTCAAAGAAGAAACCGGACAGTCCATACGAACCTATATCACGGCCAAACGACTGCTGCTGGCCCGCGAGCTCATGAAAAAGCAGCTGCCGCTGACAACGATTTGCTACGACAGCGGCTTTAAACAATATTCTTCATTTTACAGAGCCTGGAAAAAACACTACGGTCAATCTCCCAAAAAAGGAATTCCGCATATGGCAAAAGCCCACCTGCTCGAATGAGCACGATGGGCTTTTTTATCTTGATTTATCTGTTTCGATTATAATTAATCAAGCATCCTGCTTTGACAATTTTCTTTTCATCTTCTGTCATATCAGCTATATATAACGATATTTCCTGCAGCGTATTGCCGACTACATATGCCTTTATATTTTTCATATCGCCGTCCAAAGCTTTTTTGATATGTGGCACATAGATATAATCGCCAACTTCAAAGGAAGCATCTTCCTTCATTTGAAACGGCAGCATGCCCCAGTTTATAACATTGGAACGATATCGCTTTGTCGCATATTCTTTACAGATGTTTGCCAGTCCGCCCAGGACACGCTGACAGCTGGCTGCTTGTTCACGAGCCGATCCGTCTCCGGGTTTGACGCAGTAAATCATGCTGCCAATTTCCACTTGAGACATATCTGCATCTGCAAATTTTTCTTTTATTTTGGCAAATACTGTTTTTAGATGCGAATCGATACTTGCCGGACATTCGCCTGCCATCCGCGCCCGTTCTGCTACGTCTACATCTTTAGCACGTCCTACATAATCAGGATCGCGCCGTGACAAGGTAAATTCAGCCAAGCCTAACGGATTGGAACGATATGACGAAGTTTCTCCGGAAGGAATCAATTCATCGGTAGTGGTGACCGGATCCATAATTTTCGAGCAGACTTTAAGCAAAATGTTGTCAGCCAATGCTTCCATGGACGGCCAGTCTTTGATGTTCGGCCCGTAAACCAGCGGCGTCTGGGTTTCCGCTTTGCCAAATCCTTGATATACGCGAGATTCATACGACGTGTTATCGTATTCATAAGGAACTTCTTTATAATCGTCCATATACCCTTCGGCAGAGGTCAATACACCGCCGTTAGCCGCTGTCGCCGCAATAGAGCGGGCATCCATCAGCGCAACTGCCGAGAACTGTCCATTGCCCGGTTTGGAGCCTTCACGATTCGGGAAATTACGCGTCGTATGGCGAATACTGAAGGCATTATTTGCCGGCGTATCTCCGGCGCCAAAACACGGCCCGCAGAATGCTGTTTTCATAATAGCACCGGCAGCCATTAAGTCTGCTGCCGCACCTTTGCGTACCAAATCCATATATACAGGCATAGACGATGGATATACATCCAGCGTAAAGACGCCGTTGCCGCAGCTGGCATGTTTTAAAATGTGAGCCGCTGCCATGACGTTGCTGTAATTGCCGCCGGCACAGCCAGCGATAATTCCCTGCTGTACATGCAGTTTGCCGTTTACGATTTTGTCCGTCAAGCTAAACGGTATACTTTTATTGCTCATCCGGCTTTTAATATTTTCTTCTGTTTCATGTAAAATATCAGCCAAATTATCATTCAATTCATCAATGGTAAAGGCATTGCTCGGATGCATCGGCATAGCAATCATCGGTTTAATCGTACTGAGATCGATGTAAATCATGCCGTCATAATATGCAATATCAGCAGGATTCAATTCTTTATAATCTTGAGGACGGCCGTGCTGCGTTAAGTAGGCTTTTGTATCTTCGTCCGTGCGCCATACAGAAGACAGACACGTTGTTTCTGTCGTCATGACATCTACGCTGTTGCGGTAATCCGTAGACATAGACGCCACGCCCGGTCCGACAAATTCCATTACTTTATTTTTGACGTAGCCGTTTTTAAATACAGCGCCAACAATCGCGATGGCAATATCATGCGGACCTACAGCCGGATTGGGTTTACCTGTCAAGTATACGCCGACAACGCCAGGATACGCTACGTCATACGTATCGCACAGCAGCTGTTTTACAAGTTCACCGCCACCTTCGCCGACAGCCATCGTACCCAGCGCGCCATAGCGGGTATGGCTGTCCGAGCCGATAATCATTTTGCCGCATCCTGCCATTTTTTCGCGCATGTACTGATGTATAACTGCCACATGCGGGGGAACAAAAATACCGCCGTATTTTTTAGCTGCAGACAAACCAAATACATGGTCATCTTCATTAATGGTACCGCCAACTGCACAAAGCGAATTATGGCAGTTGGTCAGCACATACGGCAGAGGAAACTTCTCCATACCGGAAGCTTTTGCCGTCTGAATAATGCCGACAAACGTAATATCATGGGATGCCATGGCATCAAATTTAATTTTCAAGTGTTCCATATTGTCTGCTGTATTGTGCGCTTTCAAAATGGAATACGCGATGGTTCCCTTCCGAGCTTCATCCCGGTTTGGCTTCTTTCCAGTAAGTTGTTCTATTTTAGCCGCTTCTTGTTCTGGTACAATTTCTGTACCATGAATCAAATACGCGCCTCCTCCATACAATTGAATCATGGGTTTAGCCTCCTCTGCACAGCCCCAAAGACTGTTGTATCGTAGCAATTTCTCATACAGAAATTTATGCAATCAAATTTCACATTATAAAATTTTTCTGCATTCACCTCATATTATATCATAATTATTCTTATTATGACTAGCCTTGCCTCTTTCTTTTTCTCATTATTTTTATTTTATTTTTATCTTAACTATGCTATAATAACTTATAATTTGCAAGAAGAGCCGCCGTCTTGTTCGTAAAGAATTTTTATGAATATCACGGAATAATTAACAATGGACATTTATCCTTGCAGGAAAGAGAGGAATCACTTTGGACAAAAATATTTACTTAGCCCAGTTCTATGGAAAATCACAGAATTATACCCAGATTCCCCGTGAATGGTACTCAAAATACGGTGTAAAACGAGGCCTGCGCAATGAAGACCACACGGGTGTACTTGTCGGGCTGACTCGCATCGCCGATGTTGTCGGTTATCAGCGTGACGCTTCTGGGAATAAAGTCAATTGTGATGGCGTACTCTATTATCGCGGCATCGATATTCGCGATTTAGTTAAAAAAGAGAAATATAACGGCTATTTATATGAAGAAGCCAGCTTCCTCTTGCTATTTGGGTATTTACCGTCTCATAACGAACTGCACGCATTCTGCAATGTACTGCAGGACGGGTATGACCTGCCGGATGATTTCTTGGAAATGAATCTTCTGCGTCTTCCCGGCAAAAACTTGATGAATAAATTACAGCACGCATTACTGACATTATACAATTATGACCCCGATCCGGATAATACGGACGTATACCAGACGCTTCGCAAAGGACTGAATATCATGAGCAAGCTTCCGTCTATTGCCGTCTATGCCTATATGTCCAAAATTCACTATTATCATCGGAAAAGCCTTGTCATTCATTATCCGCGCAAAGACTATTCTACAGCAGAAAATATCTTATCTATGCTGCGTCCTGACAGCAAATTTACAGCACAGGAAGCACAACTTCTCGACCTGCTCCTGTTTCTCCATGCAGATCACGGCGGCGGCACCAACTCCACCTTTACCAATGTCGTCGTTTCTTCGACCAACACCGATATTTATTCCAGCATGGCAAGTTCTGTCGGCGCATTGAAAGGACCGCGCCACGGCGGTGCCAATGTACGTACATCCATCATGATGGAAAATATTATCGATGCTATCGGTACAAAAGCCACAGACAGCCAAATCAAAGGGATTATACAAAAAATTTTGGATAAAAAATTTAAAGACAATACAGACGGTCTTGTCTACGGTTTTGGTCACGCTGTATATACGCTGTCCGATCCCCGTGCGGAAATCATGCGGCATTACTGCGGCAAACTGGCTAAAGAAAAAGGCATGGAAGATATTTTCAACTTCTACAATCATTTCGAACGCATTGCCACTAAAGTATTGACCGAAAAAACAGGCATGGATATTTGCAGCAACGTCGATTATTACAGCGGCTTTGCCTATCATATGCTCGGCATTCCCCGCGATTTGTATACGCCGCTCTTTGTAATCAGCCGTATGGTCGGCTGGCTGGCTCACAATATCGAACATAAACTGTATGATAATCGGATTGTCCGCCCGGCTGCCAAATACGTTGGCGATTTAATGGACTATATACCTATGGAGGATAGATAAGATGAAGACAATTACTGTATTTAAGGGCGACGGCATCGGCCCGGAAATTACAGATGCCGTTATTGATATTTTAAAAGCAGCTCACGCACCGCTTGACTATGAATTCTTCAATGTCGGTGCTGCCGAATACGAACGAAACGGCGCACTTATCCCAGAAGAAGCATTTCAGTCCTTTGAAAAAACACATCTTTTGTTAAAATCCCCTATTACCACGCCTATCGGCAAAGGCTTTCGTTCACTCAACGTAACGCTGCGCAAAAAATATGACCTGTATGCCAATATTCGCCCGGCTAAATCCAATGCTGCCGTACCGACGCCATTTCCGAATGTAGACATTGTCACCTTCCGCGAAAACACAGAAGGCTTGTATGTCGGCGTTGAATATAAAATTAACGAAGATACTGTTCATGCCATTAAAATTATTACACGCAAAGCCAGTGAACGCATTATTCGGGCGGCATTTGAATATGCCGTTTCCCACAACCGCAAAAAAGTAACCTGCGTTCATAAAGCCAATATCTTAAAAATGACAGACGGCATGTTTCTCGATATTTTCAAAGCCATTGCCAAAGAATATCCGCAGATTGAAAGTGATGACAAAATCGTTGACAACACCTGCATGCAGCTCGTTATGCATCCGGAAACGATGGATGTCATCGTTACGCCCAACCTCTACGGAGATATTTTATCAGACCTTACCAGCGGTCTTATCGGCGGCTTAGGTCTTATGCCTTCCATGAATATCGGTGATGACTATGCTATGTTTGAAGCCGTTCACGGCAGCGCGCCGGATATTGCAGGCAAACACATTGCCAACCCAACGGCACTGCTTTGGTC
>DJEN01000086.1 GCA_002431345.1 Megasphaera sp. UBA5897
AATATTGGGCAAAGGGTAAATAAATTTTAAGGTTTTTATAAGGGTATCGCGAAGTTGTGGTTTACAACGAAATCCATGATTAATGACGGCTACATAATAAGTGAACCAACCGCTTGTTGTTGTAATTCCAAATAGTAGAGCAATAATACCTAAAAATATATCTCCGCCTTGACCAAATACATGTTCAAAAGCAGTGATTGTTAATGTTGCTCCTGTAATACCGGAATTCCAGACTCCCGTAGTTAATACAGCAAGTGCAGTAATGGAACAAACTACAATTGTATTAACAAAAACATCAAAGGAACCCCATAATCCCTGTCGAATAGGGTGAATTGTATTAGCAGAACCATAAATAAATGGAGCGGATCCTTGTCCAGCTTCGTTAGCATTCATAGAACGGGCTAATCCATCGCCAATTACCTTGGTTACAGCAGCTCCAGCAAATCCACCTGTAGCAGCTGTACCTGTGAAAGCATCGTGAAAAATCATGTATAAGGTTGAAGGAATTGCTTGATAATTTATTACAATGATAATAACCCCACCAATGACTACTAATACGCACATTAGAGGAACAATTTTTGTAGCAAAAGCAGCAATACGAGGTACGCCTTTGAAAATAATATAAAAAAGAAAAGCCGAGTAAATAAGTGTTACCAAGATCATATTAATGCCAAAAGATTTATTTAAAATCTCAGCAATTGTATACACTTGTGACCCGCCTAAAAATTGAGCAACAAAACCAATGCCAAAAGCAATAGCCAAGTATTTTCCAAGTTTAGGATGGTGCATTTGATGACCGATTCCTTTTTCAATAAAATAAGTAGAACCGCCATAATATTCACCACGTTCATTTTTAGTTCTATAGTGAACACTTAGTGATGTTTCTACACATTTAATCATCATACCAAAAAATGCCCAAATCCACATCCAAAATACTGCTCCGGGACCACCAGTTGCTACTGCTGTGGCGACCCCTCCAATACATCCGACGCCGACACTGCCACCAATAGCAATACAAACGGCTTCAAATGGGGAAACGGTTCCGGCTTTCTTTTCTTTTTTTATATCAGTTGCACTAAAAATTGTATGATTGAGAATATGCCCAAAATGAATGATGGAAAAAAATTTTGAACCAATCATAAAATATAATCCAACTAAAAGAACGAAAGAAATAAATGGTATATTCCAAAAAAAGTTATTAATTGAATTTAATATAGTTGCAAGCATATAGGATCCCCCTAGTGGATTTACACCCAATTCTATGTGAATAGAAGACTCCATATACACTTTATAAAAAGGCCTGTAAACAAAATTTGCTTACAAAAACATATTAAACTTTATACCTGATATAAAGTCAAGAAAAATAAACGAAAATATTTAAAAATAAAAAACAAATTAAATAAAAACACTGTTTTTTTTAATTTCCAATAAAATTATACATATAAAAACAATCCCCCCTATTATTAGAATAACATAATAATGGGAGGATTGTTTCAGTAGAAACACTCTTACTATATTGTATTTCTATATTTAAAGGGGATATATTATTTTACCCTTTTTTATATATGGTGGAGATGAGGAGAGTCGAACTCCTGTCCGCAAATGCAGCCCCATGAACTTCTCCGAGTGCAGTCCGTTGTTTGGTATCTCGAACAGTTGTCGTACAAGGACAAACTAGACTGTTCCAGCTTGTAAGTTTCCCGCTGCAGCTTTCAAGCAGTGGCTGCAGGGTATCCCGCTAAGTGACGTCTGCAATCTGCCCGCAGGATTAGCAGAAAGAGACGTTAGCCGCCCTTAGGCAGCTAAAGCAAAATTTTCTTCTTTTGCGTTTAATTTAAAGGTTCACCGTTTTACGGGCAGATGAAACCCCGACTCGCTATTCATGATACAACCATCCACGTCGAAACCTTTACATCCCCATGAATTATTATAGTATAGCATATCTTGGGCCAATGTGTAAGGGGGAAAGATAAAAAATATTCGATAACTTATAGAGATAACTGTGCTATAATAGGGCCGTATCGAGAAATGAAAGAAGGACATTCATGATGTTATATATTATTAAATGGATATATTTATGGATTTTACCGCTGGGCGGCATTGTTGCTGCGTTGATTGCGGTTCTTATCTATATGTTTCGCCATCAAAGTCCGGGGCGTAAAGGGCTGCTTGTCTTTACACTGGTGTTATACGCGTTGTCGCTGGAACCGATTGGAGATATGCTGCTGTGGCCGTTGGAACGGCAGTGTTCCCAGCCGACGGCGCAGGAGGTACAGGGCGATGTCATAGTGCTGCTGGGCGGCGGTGCCAGAGCCGGCGTCCCTGATTTTGACGGCACGGGGCAGGTAGGGGAAGCGGCAGCCAACCGATTTTTGACAGCTCTTCGCCTGCAGAAAGCACTGCATCTTCCGATTATTTTGTCCGGCGGCGCTTTGCTGGACGGCGATGCAAACGAAGCGGAAATAGAAAAAAGACTATTGCTGTCGCTGGATGTTCCGTCGGATATGATTTATGTTGATATGAAAAGCCGCAATACAGCAGAAAATGCTGCATTTACCAAGGAGCTGTGTCAAAAAAATAATTGGAATCATCCGATTGTAGTTACCAGTGCCTTTCATATGCCGCGGGCGGTTCGTTTTTTTGCCAGAGAAGCAATGGATTTCACGCCGTATCCGTGCGATTACCGGGCTAGCGATTCTTTCCATTGGTCTGCTTATGCAGTGGTGCCGCAGGCGTATATTTTATATCATTCCTGCTTGGCGATTAAAGAATATGTAGGAATCGCAGCAGCAGCTTGCCGTATGCAGTAAGGCAGGCTGCTTCGTTTTTATATCAAGTGGGACATAAAATGCCCATGTCATTGCAAAATTGTACCCGATGTGGCATACTAAACGTGTAAGACAAGTAAAACGATAATAATTATTTGAATAATGGGTTTTGTAAAAAGGAGTGTATCGACAATGATTAAAGTTGGTATTAATGGTTTTGGTCGTATTGGTCGTTTTGTTTTCCGTGCAGCACAGACTCGCGACGATATTGAAATCGTAGGCATTAATGATTTGTGCCCGGTTGATTACATGGCTTATATGCTCAAATATGATACCATGCATGGCCATTTTGACGGTACGATTGAAGCTGACGTAGAAAAAAGCCAGCTTATCGTTAATGGCAAAGCTATCCGCGTAACAGCTGAAAAAGACCCGGCAAACCTCAAATGGGACGAAGTTGGCGCTGAATATGTTGTTGAATCTACAGGCCGTTTCCTCACAATGGATCTTGCTGAAAAACATTTGCAGGCTGGTGCTAAATATGTAGTACTCTCCGCTCCTTCCAAACAGGGTGAAGATGGCCGTCAGGCAGATATGTTCGTTTGCGGCGTTAACACCGATACATATAAAGGTCAGACAATCGTTTCCAACGCATCCTGCACGACAAACTGCTTGGCTCCGATTGCTAAAGTCCTCAATGATGCATTCGGCATTAAAGAAGGCCTCATGACAACAGTTCATTCCACGACAGCTACACAGAAAACAGTTGACGGCCCGTCCATGAAAGATTGGCGCGGCGGCCGTGCAGCAGCCGGCAACATCATTCCGTCCTCTACGGGTGCAGCTAAAGCCGTAGGCAAAGTTATTCCGGAATTGAACGGCAAATTGACAGGCATGTCCATGCGTGTACCGACTCTCGATGTTTCTGTCGTTGACCTCACAGTAAACCTCGCTAAACCGGCTACATACGACGAAATCTGCACAGCTATGAAAAAAGCTTCTGAAGGCGAACTCAAAGGTATCCTCGGCTACACGGAAGATGCTGTTGTATCTTCTGATTTCCTCGGCTGCCCGCTCACTTCTATCTTTGATGCTAAAGCAGGTATCGCACTTACCGATACATTCGTAAAAGTTGTTTCTTGGTATGACAATGAAATCGGCTACTCCAACAAAGTACTCAACCTCATTTCTATCATGAACGATTACAACAGCAAACACTAATTTGTAGCGACGCATTTCCCAACGGGTAAGCCTCCCGTTACAAATCCAGACTGATATTAAAATGAAGTAATAAAAGGCAGGGATTGCGAAAGTCCCTGCTTTTTTGTTTCTTTGAACCAAGAGAAATCAAATCGAGGGAGAAAGAATCATGACAAAAAAGAAACCTGTAATGCTGGTCATTATGGATGGCTTTGGCTGCAGCAAAAATGAAAAAGACAATGCAGTAGCCCAAGCAGATTTAAAAGTACTGCCAACACTTTGGAAAGAATATCCGCATTCCTATTTGGGAGCCTCCGGTGAAGACGTAGGGCTTCCGGATGGACAAATCGGCAATTCTGAAGTAGGGCATTTGAACATTGGTGCCGGACGTATTGTCTATCAGGCACTGACGAAAATTACTAAAGATATTAAAGACGGCACGTTCTTTAAAAAGCCCGTATTGGTAGAAGCAATGGAAAATGCCAAGAAAAAAGGGTCTGCCCTGCATTTGCTTGGCTTGGTTTCTCCAGGCGGCGTACACAGCAGTGAACAGCATTTGTTTGGCTTGTTGCAGATGGCAAAACAATACGGCTTACAGAAAGTATATGTACACGCATTCCTGGACGGCCGTGATGTACTGCCGCGCAGTGCCGGTGAATACCTGCAGGAATTAGAAGACAAATGCCAAGAACTTGGCGTTGGCGAAATTGCAACAATCAGCGGCCGTTACTATGCCATGGATCGTGACAAACGCTGGGAACGCGTTGAAAAAGCATACCGGGCAGTTGCGCTTGGCGAAGGAAATACCGCACCGGATGCACAGACCTGCTTGAAAAATTCCTATGCTGCTGATGTTTCCGATGAATTTGTCGTACCGACAGTTATTCACAAACATCCTGTAGAAGACGGCGACAGCTTGGTATTCTTCAACTTCCGTCCGGACCGCGCGCGTCAGCTGACGACAGCCTTTGTCAGTGATGATTTCACAGGCTTTGCGCGCCCGAAAAAGTTAGATGTATACTTTGCGACGATGACACGGTATGAAGATGACCTGCCGGCTCATGTCGTATACGATAAAGAAACCATTCCCAACACGTTGGGTGAAGTATTGGCAAAAGCTGGGAAAACACAGCTTCGTATTGCTGAAACTGAAAAATACGCGCATGTAACGTATTTCTTTAACGGCGGCGAAGAAACGCCCAATGATGGTGAAGACCGTATTTTGGTGCCTTCTCCAAAAGTAGCAACCTATGATTTGCAGCCGGAAATGAATGCGCCCATTGTTACGGAAAAAGTCATTGCACAAATCAAAGCAGCTAAATATGATATGATTATGCTTAACTTTGCTAATCCGGACATGGTAGGCCATACAGGCGTACTGAAAGCAGCTGTTAAAGCAGTGGAAACAGTAGATACCTGCGTAGGACAGATTATAGAAGCACTCAAAACAGTAGACGGCCAGCTTCTTATTATTGCCGATCACGGCAATGCGGAACAGATGGCAGATCCGGAAACCGGGTGCCCGTATACAGCCCATACAACCAATCATGTGCCTTGTATCTTAGTCAGTGAAGAACACAAACATGATACGCTGCAGGATGGTATTTTGGCTGACGTAGCACCGACACTGCTGCAGCTGGCTGGTATGGACATTCCGGCGGAAATGACCGGCAAAAGTTTATTAGTGCGTAAATAGTATATCCTGTATATAAGATAAATAACAAGACAGATATAAGAAAATAATAGCATATACTAAATAGAAAATAGCAAATAAAAATGCGTCACAATCCTAAGAAAAAGAGCACAAATCTATTAAATAGTTTACAAGATAAGTATATAAGAGTATACTAATCAATGGATTGAAGAGGTAGCGGCTCTTTATGCATCTGCATAGAGGGCTGCGGCCGTGTCTTTCAAAAGGAGGAAACGCAATGGCAGTAAAAATTGGTATTAGTGGCTTTGGCAGAATAGGCAGATGTACGTTTCGTACATCCCTGCTGCATCCGGAAGTAGAAATTGCAGCGGTCAATAATCGCTCTGTCGGACCTATTATGGCAGATTTGTTGAAGTTTGATACTGTACATGGAACGTGGGATCATGACGTTTCATTTGATACAGAAAAACAGGCATTGGTGATTGACGGCCGTCCTATTCCTGTGACCAATGAAACGGACCCGGCAAATATCCCATGGAAAAAAATGGGCGTAGATATTGTAGTAGAATCGACGGGGAAGTTTAAGGACAGAGCTTCTGCATCGAAACACTTGGCAGACGGAGCCAAGAAAGTCATTATTACGGCACCAGGCAAAGACCCGGATGCGACGATTGTCATGGGTGTAAATGAAGAAACCTATGACCCGAAAACGCAGCATATCATTTCCAATGGGTCCTGCACAACCAACTGCCTGGCACCGGTAGCCAAGGTACTGTCTCGTGAATTTGGTATTGTCCGCGGCATGATGACGACAGTACATTCTTATACGAATGACCAGCAGCTGGTCGACGGCGTTCATAAAGATTTGCGGCGTGCCCGTTGTGCTACGCAGTCGATTATTCCGACATCGACGGGAGCTGCCAAAGCGGTGGCGCTGGTACTGCCGGAACTGCAGGGGAAATTTACCGGCATGGCACTGCGTGTACCGACACCGAATGTGTCTATGACGGATTTAGTAGCGATTTTAAAAACAAACGTTACGGCAGCACAGGTCAATGCTGCTATGAAAAAATGGGCTGAAGGGCCGATGCAAGGGATTTTGGCGTATTCGACAGCGCCGACTGTTTCTTCGGATTATATTAGTGATACGCATAGTTCAATTGTTGATTCACTGGATACGCAGGTTATTGAAGGAAATATGGTAAAAGTTGTCGCTTGGTATGATAATGAATGGGGCTATTCGCTTCGTGTAAACGATTTGGCATCATATATTGCTTCTAAAGGATATTGATTCCGAGCTGTTCTGCATCATGACAAGCGGCAAATAGGAGGTAACAATGGAACAAGATACTCTCAGTATCTTTCAAAAGATTGCTCCTGATGTGATGGGAACAATCAAAGAACGATATTTGCTGCTGCGTCATATTGCTGATGCAGAGCCCGTGGGACGGCGTACGCTTGCCGCCCTGTCGGGATTATCTGAACGAGTCGTACGATCTCATGTAGATGTATTGCGGCGCAGCGGTATCGTCCGGTTTACTACGATGGGGATATCTTTGGAACCAGAAGGAAAAAAATTGATGCCGGACTTATTGGAATGTTTCCTGCGTTTGAACAATCTGGATGATATGCAGCGGAAGATACGCCAGGCGCTGGGGCTGAAAAACGTATATGTTGTTCCCGGCGACAGTGACAATGACAAGACCGCGAAAGAAGAACTGGGGCGCAAAGGGGCATTGCTTTTAAACGATTTGCTGAGCAGTGCCGACATCGTGGCTATCAGCGGCGGTTCTACGATGGCAGAAGTCGCACGCATGCTTCCTGAAAGTAATACCAATGCAGTCATACTGCCGGCCCGCGGCAGTATGGGAAACCATGTAGAGTTTCAGGCAAATTATATTGCAGCCAATATAGCCGCTAAAACGCACAGCTCCTATCGCATGATTCATTTGCCGGAAAACCTGAGTGAATCAGCCCTTCGGATTATGTATGAATCCGATGCGCAGGCTAAAGAAAATGTGGCTATGACAGCCAGGGCCCAGGTCGTCCTCTTTGGCATCGGCCGTGCAGACCATATGGCCAAAAAAAGAGGTATGACAAGCCATCAAAGGCAGACGTTGCAGACTTTAGGCGCCCGCGGTGAGTCGCTGGGCTGTTACTGCAGCTTTGACGGCCGCATTTTGTATGGTTCCAACAATATAGGTATTTCATTAAAAGATATTCGCAAACATCAGCATGTGATTGCTGTGGCCGGCGGGGCCAGCAAAGCAGAAGCGATTCTTTCTGTGATGCGCACCTGCCGCACAGGCACCCTCGTTACAGATGAAGGAGCGGCTCAACGAATCATGAATATGATTTAAGAGAAAGGGTGTACAAACACATGGTAAAAATTGGTATAGATGGATTTGGACGTATAGGAAGAAGCTTTTTCAAAATTGCCCAGCGGTTTTCCGATGACATGGAAATCGTTGCAATTAACGATATTGGAACACCGAAACAGATGTCTCATCTGCTCAAATATGACAGCATCTACGGCATTATGCCCAATGATGTGTCGTATGACGAAGGACATATTATTGTTGACGGCAAACCTTATCCGCTGTTTCAAGAAAAAAATGTCAAAGATGTGGATTGGGACGGCTTGGGCGTCGATGTTCTGGTAGAATCATCGGGCGTATATTCCGGGCGCATCCACGCTTCTTCACAAGACAGACTGCCCCTTGGCGGCAGCGTCAAAAAAGTAATTATTACGTCGCCGTCTACTATCGATGATATAACTGTCGTACTTGGCGTAAATGAAAACGAGTACGACCCTGAAAAAGACCGCGTCATTTCCGGTGCGTCCTGCACGACCTGCGGTCTGGCAGCAATTTTGCACTTTTTGGATGAAACATATGGTGTAAAACGGGGTATGACGACGTCTATTCATTCATATACAACAGATCAAAAAATCTTGGATGTATCCCATCGAGATCTGCGCCGCGCCCGCGCGGCAGCTATGTCGATTATTCCGACTACGACAGGGGCAGCAGAGGCGATTACTAAAGTTCTGCCTAAATTTGAAGGCAAACTCAGCTGCCGGGCTGTCCGCGTACCGACGCCGGATGTGTCGATTATCGATATTGTTGCAGAATTAGATAAAAAAGATATTACCTTAGAAGAATTAAATGCTGCGTTTAAACAAGCGGCAGCCGGGAAATATCACGGTATTATTGATACTAATGAAGATGAACTCGTTTCCGTAGACTACCGCGGCAATGAACACACGACGACGATTGATTTGCCGCTGAATATGGTCATGGACGGCGGCATGGTCAAGATTGTTGCCTGGTATGACAACGAATGGGGCTATGCCCGCCGCATCGTGGACTTGGTTCGTTTTCTGGCATCTAAGGGACTCTGATTCTGCCGTGGCAGATACTGCATGACAGGATGCATTCAAGTACAAGATGGACATAGGGATTTTCAGCAATCGCTGATAAATATATTATGATGGCATCACGTATTCTGGGATGCAGAGGAGGATTTCTCATGAAAAAAACAATTACGGATGTAGTGCTGGACAACAAGAAAGTGTTTGTACGTGCTGATTTCAACGTGCCGTTGGATGACAACTGCCAAATCACGGACGATACACGCATTCAAAAAACATTGCCGACAATCAAATATTTGCTAGATCATCATGCCGCTGTTATTTTGGCAAGCCATTTAGGCCGTCCGAAGGGACAAGTTGTTCCTAAATATTCGTTGAAACCAGTAGCTGCACGTTTGTCAGAATTGCTTGGCATCGACGTAAAATTTGCACCGGACTGCATTGGCGCTGAAACGAAAGCCATGGCAGATGCGCTGCAGCCTGGCGAAGTATTGCTTTTGGAAAATCTTCGCTACCATAAAGAAGAAGAAAAAAATGACCCGGAATTTTCCCGCCAGCTTGCTGCATTAGCAGAAGTCGGCATCAATGATGCATTTGGCTGCTGCCACCGCGCTCATGCCTCTGTTGCAGGCATTGCGGCATACTTGCCGATGGCTGCCGGCTTTTTGCTGGAAAAAGAAATCCGTTTCATCGGCGGTGCTGTAGACAACCCGGCACATCCTTTTGCAGCTATCATTGGCGGTGCCAAAGTTTCGGACAAAATCGAAGTCATTTCCAACTTGCTTCCGAAAGTTGACTTGATGATTATTGGCGGCGGCATGGCTAACACGTTCTTGGCAGCCCAGGGCTACGGCATTGGCAAATCTCTTGTCGAAGAAGACAAAATTGATTTGGCAAAAAGCTTGATTGCCCAGGCAAAAGAACAGGGAACTAAACTTCTCCTGCCGGAAGATGTAACCGTTGCAGCTGCTTTTGCCAACGATGCAGAACATAAAGTAGTCCCCGTAGACCAGGTTCCGGCTGATTGGATGATTTTGGATGTTGGTACCAAAACACAGGAACTCTTTGCGAAAGAATTGGCACCGATGAAATTAATCGTTTGGAACGGCCCCATGGGTGTATTTGAAATGGAAAATTATGCCAAAGGCACAGAAGCAGTTGCCAAAGCAGTTGCTGATTCTGACGCTGTATCTATTGTCGGCGGCGGCGATTCCGTATCGGCTGTCAACAAAACAGGCCTTGCTGATAAAATCAGCCATATTTCTACAGGCGGCGGCGCTTCACTGGAATATTTGGAAGGCAAACAGCTCCCAGGCGTTGTATCACTGAGCGATAAATAATATAGGGCATCATACAAGCATAACTGTCAAATTAGGAGGATTATCATGAGAAAAACGATTATTGCCGGCAACTGGAAAATGAACCATCTTGGCGCAGATGCCAAAGAAACGATTACAGGCCTTGTCAACCGTGTACCTAAGGATGTCAAACCGGAAGTTATTATTGCGCCTGTATTTCCGTATCTTGCCCAGGCTGTAGAACTGACGAAAGGAACACCGATTCATATTGCAGCACAGAACATGCACTGGGAAGAAAAAGGCGCATTTACTGGCGAAGTATCTCCGACTATGCTCGTAGATATTGGTGTTACCCATGTTATTATCGGCCATTCTGAACGCCGCACGTATTTTAACGAAACCGATGAAACAGTAAACAAAAAGACAAAAGCAGCTCTTGCTCATCAGCTTACGCCGATTGTCTGCTGCGGTGAAACACTGGAGCAGCGTGAAGAAGGCATTATGCAGTCTTGGATTGAAGGCCAGATTGAAAACGCATTGGCGGGCATCAGCGCAGCTGACGTAACCAAAGTAGTGATTGCATATGAACCTATCTGGGCTATTGGCACAGGCAAAACGGCGACAGCTGCACAGGCTCAGGAAGTCTGCGCTATTATTCGTCAAAAATTAGCTGCTATGTATGATGCGGCAACAGCTGATGCTGTATCTGTTCTCTACGGCGGCAGCGTAAAAGGTAAAAATGTGGCTGAACTTACAGGTTCTCCGGATATTGATGGTGGACTCGTTGGCGGCGCCAGCCTTAAAGTCGATGATTTCATGGCAATTATTGACAATGCTGTCGTAAAATAAAAACGATATATCACATACGTAACGTATAAAGAAAAAAGGCTGCGGGTATGAAGCAGCCTTTTTTCTTTACAATAAAGAGAAAAGAAAGTCATTTATGTAAAGGATAGTGTCATAACGATAAAGATAATATACACAAACTATATCAAATAAGATATGTATGCATGCAAATTTGGAAAGAATGACCTTGCTTTTTACCAGTAAAATCCGTTCCGTTTATAGAATAATGAATCGTCATATGGTATAATGCAAAGTAGTCGAAATGTATAAAAATAGTAAAAAATATGTCATTACTATGAAAAGTTAGTGAATTCGTCAAATTAAGGAGAACTGATTAATATGGCATTTCATTTGAAGCCCAAAGAAGAAAAGTTTTTCGCTTTATTGGATCAGCATGCGACGTTAAGTTATGAAGCCGCTGATTTATTGCGTCAGGCAATGAACGAAGAAATACCGAAAGAAGAAGCACTGGAAAAAATTGATGCGCTTACAGATGAAGCTGATACGTTAGTAATGGAAACGTTGAAACGGCTGCAGAAGACGTTTATCACTCCTATGGATCGAGAAGATATTCAACAGTTGATTGACCAGCTGGATACGGCCATTGACAATATCAGTGAAATTATGGATAAAATGTGCATGTATCGCGTTGGCGAAGCGACAGAAGGCGCTAAGCAGATGACGAATATTGCGGCCAAAGCGATGAAAGAAATCCGCAAATCCATAGCGTATATGAAAGATTTAAAGAAAAACTTCTTAAAAGTAGAAGCACGCAGTAAAAAAGTATTGAAATTGGAACAAGACTGTGATGACTTATATCACCAGGAAATGGCCAAGCTGTTTACAGAATGCAAAGACCCGATTGAAATTATTAAATGGAAGGAAATCCTGCAGTCCGTTGAAGATGTTACGGATGACTGCGAAGATTTGGTCGTTACATTTAGAAAGGTCGTATTGAAGTATGCCTGAGCATTGGTTAATTTGGGCCATCGTTTTGTTGGCTGTGTTGTTTGATTATATTAACGGATTTCACGATACTGCGAATGCGATTGCTACGAGCGTATCGACGCGAGCTATTTCGCCGCGCCACGCGATTATGATGGCAGCGGTCTTAAACTTTGCTGGCGCCATGATTAGTACAGGTGTCGCCAAGACGATTGGCGGCGACTTGGTGCTCAATCCGGCTCAGATTAGTTTGGAAGTTATTATGGCGGCCTTGATTGGCTCTATTATTTGGAATGTCGTTACGTGGTATTATCGGATTCCCAGCAGTTCGTCCCATTCATTGATTGGCGGGGTCATTGGCGCCGTGTCGATTAGTGTAGGGCCGGCAGCTTTGGATTATACAGGGATTGAAAAGATTATCATGTCGTTAGTTCTCTCGCCTGTTGTAGCGTTGGCTACAGGCTATTTTGTCATGATCGCCCTGCTTTGGATTGTACGGAATTATTCTCCTATTGCCTTGAATCGTAATTTTAGAAAAATGCAGTTGGTATCAGCTTGTTTGATGGCCTTTTCGCATGGCTCCAACGACGCGCAGAAAGCGATGGGGATTATTGCCTTGGCCTTGCTGAGTGGTGGCTATATCGAAACGATGGATATTCCTATTTGGGTTAAAATGGCCTGCGCTACGTCTATGGCATTGGGGACATCGGCCGGCGGCTGGCGCATTATTTCGACCATGGGGACGAAGATATTTAAACTAGAATCCATTAATGGATTTGCTGCCGATTTGAATTCATCTCTTGTTATTTTTTCTGCTACATTCCTTCATTTGCCAGTCAGTACGACGCATGTTGTCTCCGGTTCTATTATGGGCGTTGGCTCGGCAGAACGGGTACGGGCTGTCCATTGGGGCGTAGCAAGGAGCATGCTGGTTGCTTGGTGCGTTACCATACCTATCAGTGCGGTAATGTCGGCGATTATTTATACGCTCATTGATTTGCTATAAGAAATAAAAGTAAAGCTTGTAAAAGAAGGAAAACAGGAAATTCTTTTGCAGGCTTTATTATTTTCATTTTAAACTATACTTTTTTGGTATCTCATTGTATAATTAGATGTAACAAGTAAAGATAAGGAAGGAGGAATGTAAATTGAGGTTAAACCAAGCGACAGATTATGCGTTCCGTATGGTGCTGTATTTATCATCTTTGCCGGAAGGAACGAAGATTACAGGTGCGGCTTTGGCAGAAAAGCAAAATATTCCGGAACGGTTTTTGCTGAAAATAATGCGCAGTCTGACGGCTGCCGGTATTATGAAATCATACCGGGGCGTAGACGGCGGCTTTGCTCTGCAGCGGCTGCCCAAGGATATTACATTGTTTGATATTATCGAAGCGGTCGAAGGACAGACGGAACTGCAGCGTTGTTTACATGATATTGGCTCTTGCTCCCGCGGCTGCAGCGGCATGTGTTCTATTTATGCTGCCTTTGCAGATATTCAGCGCGATTTGGCTAATAAATTAAAATCTATTGATTTTGAGGATTTAGCGCAGCAGGAAAAGCGGCTGCAGGCTGTTCACGACATTGAAGAAAAACAAAAAGCTGCCCAGCGGGCTGACTAATATAAAGCCACAGTAGAAGCGGATATTCTATTGTGGCTTTATTCTCATTTTGCGGGGCTGAAATCTCTTTATTTTACAGGAAAAATATTGTACAATTAATTTGTTTGTGTTTTTATATTTGTAATAATGGAGAGTTGCCTATGTATGTACCTGTGCAGGGATTTATCAGCAGTTTTCGGCTGCTTGACATATTAGATATATTGCTGGTTGCGTTTGTATTGTACAAATTATTTATTTTGATTCGCAATACACGGGCTGTAGCGCTGATTAAAGGGTTAATCGTCTTAGGTGCTGTTACTGTGGTTAGTAAAGTGCTGGATTTGCATGTCATCAATTGGATGCTGCAGCAGGGCATGACGGTTATTTTGGTTGCGCTGCCGGTTGTTTTTCAGCCGGAACTGCGCCGGGCATTGGAACAAATTGGACGCGGCCGTTTTTTGCGTTCCGGACATGTCATTAATATGGAAGAATTGGAACATCTGATTGATGAAATTGTTGCCATATCGGAATCGCTGTCCAAAACGAGGACCGGAGCATTAATCGTCTTTGAACGCGAAGTAGGGCTGAATGACTATATTGATACAGGCATTGCCATTGACGGTATTGTGTCGCGGGAATTATTGGGTAATATTTTCATTCCGAATACGCCGCTTCATGACGGCGCTGTTATTATTCGTGAAAACCGTATTATGGCAGCAGGATGCCTGCTGCCGCTGACTTCGGACCGTTCTCTGTCGACGGAATTGGGGACACGCCACCGGGCGGCTATCGGGATCAGCGAATTAGCAGATGCTGTGGTCATTGTCGTCAGTGAAGAAACAGGTGCTATATCGTATACGTACGGCGGGCATATTTACCGGCATTTGGATGGCAATGCACTGCGCAATATCTTGAAGACCTTCCTGAATAAAACACCGCAGGGACTGGCCAATATTTTTAAATGGAGGCCGTAACCAATGAATAAACTAGATAAAAGATGGCAGTTAAAAATTGTATGCCTTTTATTGGCAATTATATTGTGGTTTCTTATTATTAACGAACAAAATCCTGTCAGTGAAGGAAGTTATACCGTTCCTGTCGTCGTGGAAAATTTGGATTCCCAATATATCACGTCCAACGTGCCGAAGACCGTTTACGTGCGTTTGTCCGGCCCCCGCAATACGATTATTAATGTAGGTCCGTCGGATATTAAAGCCTACATTGATTTGTCGGAAGTGCAGGAAGGAGATATGGAGGTGCCGATTCATGTTGAAATTCCTTCCGGGACGGAGCTGAAGAAGCAAAGCATGGCAACAGCAAAGATTACAGTCGATGTGTATGCTGTGCGTGAATTTAATTTGACACCGCATTTGGTAGGCAAAATGGATGCGGATTCGTTTATCAGCAACTTGAAAATTGTTCCGGAAAAAGTCGTTGTCAGCGGCGCAAGACGGCTGATTCAAAAAGTGGATAAGGCTGTAGTCGAAATTCCGGTAGGCGATAAAAACGAAGATTTTTCCTTGATGGCACAAATTCATTTGCTGGCAGCAGACGGCAGCAAGGTAGATGGATTGGAAATGACGCCGTGGCAGAGTAATCTGCGCGTATCGATTGGCCATCATGCAGCATCCAAGAATGTGCCTGTCCATGTCACGTCGTACGGCACGGTACATGACGGGCTGACGCTAAAAGAGTTAAAAGCCAATCCGGATACGGTAGAAGTGCGGGGCGATGCCAATGTACTGCAGGGCGTATCTCGTATTGATTTAACGCCTGTGAATGTGCAGGGGCTGACAGAGGATAAAGAATGGAAAATTCTTGTATCACCGATAAACGGCGTCATCGTGAATCCTGATGTCGTAGACGTTACGGCAACTGTAGAGTAATAAAGGAGAGGATTGTGTGCTTAGAGTATTGAATATTCGTACAGCTGTGCCAATGAAAAAGAAATTAGAAGCATTGATTGCCAAAAAACTGCGGTGCAGCTTGATGGATATAGAACGGATATGCATTGTACGTCGTTCGATTGATGCCCGGAGAAAACCACGGATTTATTTAGTGTTTACTGTCGATGTCGTATTCCATGATGAAGCCAAGGTATGGCGGCGGTGCCGGGGCAACAAGGATGTACGGCAGATTCAGGAAGACGTATTTACACCGCCTGCAGCAGGCAGCACGCTTTTAGCTCATCGGCCCATAGTCATTGGCATGGGACCTTCCGGCTTGGCAGCGGCTTTGATGCTGGCACAGCGGGGATATAAGCCATTAGTGTTTGAACGAGGCTGCGACATGGATACGCGGACAGCGCATGTCGAAGAATTTTGGCGCGGCGGTGTTTTCCGGCCTGATTCCAATGTGCAGTTTGGCGAAGGCGGTGCCGGTACGTTTTCAGATGGCAAATTGACTACGCGTGTCAATCATCCGCTGCTGCGGCATATCCTGCAGACTTTGGTAGATGCCGGCGCACCAAAAGAAATTTTGTATGCGTATAATCCCCATGTGGGTACGGATATTTTGCGCCGTGTTGTAAAAAACATGCGTCATATGATAGAATTAGCAGGAGGCACAGTGTGTTTCCAAAGCTGCGTAACCGATATCAAACGGGATGACACAGGAAAGATAACGGCTGTTGTTGTCAACGGCAAAACGGAGTATCCGGCAGATATCGTCATCATGGGAATTGGGCACAGTGCCAGAGATACGTATTATATGCTGTATGATAAAGGCATTGCTTTGGAGAAAAAGCCCTTTGCCATTGGCGTGCGCATTGAACACGAACAAGACGTGATAGATCGTGCGCAGTATGGATGCAGTGCTGCCGAATTGGGACTGGAACCAGCTGATTATGCGTTAGTATATCATAGCCCGGAAGGCCGTTCCTGCTATTCCTTTTGCATGTGTCCCGGCGGTGTCGTCGTTGGCGCGGCTTCAGAAGAAGGCTATGTCGTGACCAATGGAATGAGCTTGTACCGCCGTGACAGCGGCGTAGCCAACAGTGCATTGGTCGTCAATGTAACGGCCGATGATTTGGGCGGTGACAGCCCGCTGGCAGGCATTGCGTTTCAGCGGCAGTATGAAAAATTAGCCTATGAAGTTGGCGGTAGAAACTATTGTGCGCCTGCTCAGACTGTCGGTGATTTTTTGCAGCGTCCAGGCAGCGGGGCAGAAAAATCTGTGCACACGTATCGCCCGGGGATTACTTGGGCAGATTTGCATGATGTTCTTCCTTCTTTTGTTACGGATACCTTGGCGCAGGCCTTACCGTATTTTGGACGGCGCATTCATGGCTTTGATGATAATCATGTGGTCATGACAGGCGTAGAAACACGGACCAGCGCACCGGTGCGTATTTTACGCGGCGAAGACCGGACAGCCTTACAGGCAGACGGTTTGTATCCCGTAGGGGAAGGAGCCGGATATGCCGGCGGCATTATGAGTGCATTTTTAGATGGGCTCGAAACGGCAATAACAATTATTTGTAAATATAAACCTTTGGAGGTAAAGTAAATGGCTAGATTATTTGGTACAGATGGTGTACGAGGTGTTGCTAATGATTCATTGACACCGGAATTGGCATATCATTTAGGCAGAGCAGCTGCTTATATTTTTGGACAGAATAAAGAACATCCTACGTTCTTAATTGGCCGTGATACACGTCGTTCCGGCACCATGTTGGCAGATATTTTGGCAGCAGGCATTGCATCTGCCGGCGGTGAATGTTATATGGTAGGAGTAATTCCGACACCGGCCATTGCTTACTTGACAAGAACCCATCATATGGACGCCGGCGTTATGATTTCAGCATCCCACAACCCGTTTGAATACAACGGCATTAAATTTTTTGATGGATATGGCTACAAATTGCCGGATGAAACAGAAGACAAAATTGAAGAATACATGCTCAAAGACGAACGGGCAGGACTGCAGAGCCGTCCGACAGGTGCAGCAATTGGCACGATTTCAACATGGACGGATTTACAAAAAGAATATGCTGATTTTATCTGCAGCTCGACCGATGTAGATTTATCAGGCTTGAAAGTAGTACATGACGGTGCCAATGGTTCCGCATCCGTATTAGGTCCTGAAATTTTACGCCGTTTGGGCGCAGAAGTCATTGCTATTCATCATGAACCCAACGGCATCAACATCAATGAAAACTGCGGCTCGACCCATTTGGAAAGCTTAAAGGAAGCCGTTTTGAAATATGGCGCAGATGTAGGGATTGCCAATGATGGCGATGCAGACCGCTGCCTGGCTGTCGATGAAAAAGGACAGGAAATGGACGGCGATCAGATTATGCTGCTGTGCGCGTTGAAACTGAAAGAAGAAGGCAAACTCAAGCAAAATACCGTTGTCGGTACGGTCATGAGCAATATTGGCTTCCATAAAGCCCTGAAGGAAATGGGCTGCCAATCCGAAACGACGGCAGTAGGTGACCGCTATGTACTGGAACGGATGCGGAAAGACGGGTACTGCCTTGGCGGTGAACAGTCCGGCCACATTATTTTCTTGGATTATAATACAACCGGTGATGGGCTGCTGACAGCTGTGCAGCTTCTCAGCATTATGAAACAAAAACAAAAGCCGTTGTCTGAATTGGCCTCTTTAATGACCCGTTATCCGCAGATTTTGAAAAATGTCCGCGTACAGACAAAATCCGGCTGGGAAGAAAACAGCTTGATTATGGCTGCCATTGCGTCCGGCGAAGCAGAATTGGGCGATGAAGGGCGCATACTCGTCCGTCCGTCCGGTACAGAACCTTTGATTCGCGTAATGGCAGAAGGACCTGACTTAGAACAGCTCAAACGCATTGTCGATGATATTGCCGTTGTCGTTGAACATGAAATGGGTCCTTCTAAATAGATTTTCAGGTATTGACTTAAAAAGATAAAATATATATAATGTGGGAATGGAGTTTAAGCATATTGAACTTCATTCCTGTTTTTTTACAGGCGTTTGGAAATCCTTCGTAAAATGGATAGCGCTAGTACCTTGCAGATAAGGTGGACGAGGAAGAGAAGTATCGAACAGTCAGCGGATGTCTCTCGGCAGCTTCAGTCGTTACGTGATAACAAAACATGGTGGCAACACGATGAACAAATATATCATGCGAAGCAATGAACCGTAATAATTGAATAGCAGGAGGATAAAACTATGTGTGGTATTGTAGGTTATATTGGAGGCAGAGAAGCAGCGGACTTCTTGATGGATGGGTTGGCAAAACTGGAATATCGTGGTTATGATTCCGCAGGTATTGCCGTGTATAACAATGGAGCCATTGCCGTACGGAAAAAGCAGGGCCGTTTGGTAAATTTGGCAAACGAAGTCAAAGCCCATCCCGTATCCGGTACCATCGGTATTGGCCATACACGTTGGGCAACGCACGGTGGTCCGTCCGATGTCAATGCCCATCCGCATACCGATGAAAAAGGAAATTTTGCTATTGTCCATAATGGTATTATTGAAAATTATATGGAACTCAAAGAAGAACTGCTTGCCAAAGGATACCATTTCAAATCGGAAACAGATACAGAAGTTGTAGCTCATTTGTGCGCTGATATGTATGACGGTGATTTCACGCGTACGGTACGCAATGTGCTGGCACGGTTGCGGGGTTCGTATTCCCTCGTATTTATGTGCAAATTTGAACCGGACAAAATCATTTGCAGTAAAAAAGACAATCCGCTGATTGTAGGATTAGGTGACGGCGAAAACTATATTGCATCGGATATTCCGGCTATCTTAAACTATACGCGCAAAACATATATTATGAATGACGGCGAAATTGCTATCGTACAGAAAGATAAAGTATGGGTTACGGATTTAGCTGGCAAACCTATTTCTAAAAAAGTGTTTGAAGTAAACTGGGATGCCGAAGCAGCTGAAAAAGGCGGCTTTGAACACTTCATGCTCAAAGAAATTTATGAACAGCCGAAGGCAATCCGGGATACGATGAGCTGCCGTATTACTAAAGACGGCAAACATGTCCATTTTGATGAATTAAACTGGACGCCGGAAGATGTCAACTCCATCGGTAAAATTATGATTACGGCATGCGGTACGGCATATCATGCAGGATTATTGGCCAAATACTTCATTGAAAAATTGGCGCGTATTCCCGTAGAAGTAGATATTGCTTCCGAATACCGCTACCGCAACCCGCTTACGGACAGCAAAACCTTATGCATCATCATCAGCCAGTCCGGCGAAACCATCGATACATTGGCTGCCCTCAAAGAAGCCAAACGCTTGGGTGCTCGTTCATTAGCCATTACGAATGTAGTAGGCTCTTCTATTTCTCGTGAAGCAGACCAGGTTGCGTATACATGGGCCGGTCCGGAAATTGCTGTAGCATCGACGAAAGCATATACGACACAGCTCGTTACATTGCTCCTGCTGGCATTGTACATGGGACGCTTAAATGGAAATCTGGCTGCAGAAAAAGAAGAACAAATCCTTCGCGATTTAATGGCTGTGCCGGATGCATGCCAAAAAATCTTTGACCATGTAGATGACATCAAAGGACTGTGCGACGCATTTAAAACAGCAGAAGATGTTTTCTTTATCGGCCGTTCCATGGATTATGGCTTGGCAATGGAAGGTTCCTTGAAATTAAAAGAAATTTCTTATATTCATGCGGAATCCTATGCCGGCGGTGAACTGAAACACGGCACATTGTCTTTGATTGAAAAAGGCATTCCGGTCATTGCGCTGGCTACCCAAAAAGACGTAGAAGAAAAGATGATCAGCAACATCAAAGAAGTCAAAGCACGTGATGCCTATGTTATCGGTGTAGTTCAAGAAGGCGATACGGAAGTAGGTAAAACAGTGGATTCGCTGATTCACGTGCCACAGTCCGATAACTTTGTCGTAACAATTATGGCAATTATTCCGCTGCAGATGCTGGCATACTATATTGCAGTCAGCCGCGGCAATGATGTAGATAAACCCAGAAATTTGGCAAAGAGCGTTACTGTAGAATAATGAATATCAAAGAAGGGCTAGGGCAGAAGGCAATAGTCCCTTCTTCATTTTTAAAACAGATACGTAACGTAAAGCGGCTTATTTCAAATTTCCAATATAATATGAAAAATATAAGAAAGGATGACGCATAATACATGTATGTGTTCATCCTTTTTTTTCATTGAGATGTGTTGTCGAAATAATACGTCACAACAATGGCTGTTTTCTTTACTAGATAAAAGAAATGCTATATAATCTATGTTGTATTACAAAAATGAATATAAAATTTTTTAGAGATATAGTTATAGAATATGGGAAAATATCTTATTACGAATGCGATAAAAAAATCAATTTTATTAAAATGCGCCCAATACATGGAACAAGCCTTAATTCCCTTGTTTCAGAAAGAAGACTGGAAAATATTTCGTTTGGGAAATGAAAAAGCAAGTTTTTCCCAAGTCATGTCTTATGACTGTACGTTGGACAGTGAAGCACTGCAGCAAGTTTTTTCTGTTCATCATTTTGATCTGATGGTCTATGACTTGCGGCAAACGTTGGGTATGCAGTCCGTCAGGGACTTAGAACAAATGCTGCATCTTGCGGCAGCTTATCACACGGGCCGAATAATACTTTTATCCGGGGCAGCTGTATTTAACAAGTATCAAACGGGAGTAGAAGAAGCAGCGCAGATACAAGCTGATAATGAGGAAGGAAAGTATTTAGCCCGCCTGGAAACACTGGCTCTGAGCTGGAAAAAACAAGGACTCCCGATTACGATTCTGCGTTTTCCGGATATTTATGGCTTGGGGATGGGGCGGTATGATGGATTTACGGCTCGATATCTTTACGCGTGTGCAACAAATGAAAACGTGCCGGTATACAAAACGGATGAGCGACGGGAATTGTTGTCTGTTCGTGATGCGGCATATGCTGTCTTACAGACGTGTGAACGCGGCTATACAGGTGATTATCTGCATATTGCTCCTGCTCAATCCGTGACATATAACGAATTTTACGACATGATTCATTCGGCTGCAGCAGGGAATATTTCTATCGACACGCAAAGACAAGGCGTCTTTGCACAGGCACTGCTTAGTTCGGCCTTGGCTAAACAGCAGATTGGGTGGCAGGCACGCAGCCGTGTGTCCCAAGAAGAATTAGCCGCTATGTACCAAGATATTATGCGGACTGTAAGCCGAAAAAACAAGCTCCGGCAGAAAAAACGGCGCGAACGCCGTCTTGCAGTTTGGAAAGAAACGCTGATTCCCTATGTAGAAAACGGTATCGGCGCGTTAATCATGTTGGGAATCACAAGACTTCAAAATGGACAGACAGTTAATCCCATAGTGCCCTTTGATTTTAATTTTTTGTACATTTCTATTATGGGGTTGCTGTACGGCCGCAGGCAGGCTTTCTTAGCTGTATTTTTTTCGTATATCATCCTTCTGTTTTCCAGCTTTAGCGATTTGGGTTTTGGCATGATAGCCGTCATGTATCAGCCGGAAGAATTACTTCATTTTCTGTCTTACTTGGTCATAGGGGTTCTTACCGGCTATGTTGCCGAACAGGGGAGGTTTCGTGAAGATGCGGCACGCTGGCAGCATCTTCACGATTTGGGACAGTATCGGTTTCTGCGGCGTCTCTTTGCTGAAAATGTGAAGCTAAAAGATAAAATGTACCGGCAGATTGTGAATACCCAAGACAGCATGGGACGTATTTATCATATTGTCAGTAGTTTGGATTCTGTAGAGCCGGAAAATATATATAATAAGACGGCTTTAGTAACAGCTCAAATTCTTGATGTTTCCCAAGTCAGTATTTACGTTGTCGGCAAGAATCAGGCATACTTGCGCCAAAAAGTGCGTATTGGCGACCAGACGGCACAAGAACCACATTCGCTTAAGATAGAGGAATATCCATACCTACAGCAGATAATGAGAGATCATAAACTATTTATCAACCGCGACTTGCTGAAAGGAATTCCGGATATGGCAGCACCGATAGTCTATGAAGACCGCGTTATTGCCGTTATCCAAATTTATCAGATGGATTTTGACAAATGGAGTATCTATGAATTGAATTTGATGGCAGTTACCAGCCGCTTGGTATCGGCGGCCCTAGCCAGAGCGTATTCATGGGAAGAAGAAATGATGCAGCAGTACTATGTCCCGGATACACGGATTCTTAAGGAACATAAATTCACTCAGGTTATTGAAAAACTGCGGGAGCGGCGCCAAATGCAGCCTGGGTATTCCATCATGATGGCGAAAGTAGATTTGCCGGGAATGACTTATGCACAGATAGATCGGTGCATCGGCAGTCAAATACGAACGGAAGATTATATCGGTATGCTTGGTAAAGCCGTGTGGCTCGTATTTCCGGATGTCAATGCGAAGGTTTTTGAGATGATACAGAAGAGGTTGTCTCAAGGCGGTGTACCTACTTCAGATATGAAGGAGGTAGTATGATGGCACTTGTCATACTTGCTGTGGTATACGCCGCGGCAGACTTGTTTTTTTGTATCCGGATTTGCCGCCGCTATGGCCGGGCTCAGGCTATAGTTGAATTTGTTATTATGTTACTGCTTCCTGGTTTGGGAATCCTAATGCTGTTGTTTTTGCATTTAGGTGTCAAAATGTTTAAGTTGGATGACGGAAGCGTAGATTTGATGCCGGAAACGGAACACGTATTTTCTTTGCAGGACCGAGGCTATAATGCGGAAATCATCCCGATGAATGATATTTTTCTCCTGGATGACGCGAAATTGAAGCGCAAGTATTTTACTGATGCGATTCGGCAGGATATGGTAGATAATCAAGAAATCCTTCAGGATGCAGTTCACGATACCGATAGGGAAATTGCTTATTTTGCCGTGTCGTTGATGACAGCTAAAATGGAAGAAATCGGTGATGAATTGTTTCAACTAGAACAACAACTGAAAAAAACACCGGACGATACGAAGCTGCTGCAAGATTATGCAGCAAAATTAAAAGTATTTCTCGACAGTGGCTACGGCGCAGAAATGACCAGAAAGCAGCAGCGTCAAGCTTATATTGCTGCGTTGGAATTGCTGAACCGGCGGATTCCCGATCGAGCAGTGTATTATACAGAACGGATTCACATGCTTCTTATTAGCGGCCGTCTAGAAGAAGCCCGCAGGACATGTTTGGAATTTGCTAAAACGCATGCGGGCCAAGAAGAACCAATCGTAATGAAAATAAAATTATACCAAGCTCTGCACGATGCAGAAAAGCTGCAGGAACAGGTACAAAAACTGAAAGCACTGCCAAAGCGGCTATCGCCGGAAGCCATGCAGATTATTCGTTTTTGGGACAAGGAGGCTGGTCATGCGTAGACAAGGCATTTTTTGGATTATTGGCATTGTCCTGCTGCTTGGTCTGTTTTTTCAATACAATCGCATGGATGGATTTTTGCATTTATTTACAGTTGCGAATAACCGAATGAGTACGGAAGAAAACAGCGGTACTCCATGGAAAGGGGCAGCAGAAGTAACGCCGGACACGTATCTTATTATATATGATCCCAGTTCTGTAGAAAGTATGTTCCTGCGTCATGAAACAGAACGGATGATTACTGAAAAAAAGATGAAATTTCAAAGTGTTCGCAACGATGCTGCTGTTGCTATCGATACAGATTCTGTCCGCGGTGTCATCTTGGCAACAGGGGATTTGGTACATGTCGTTTCTTTGCCAGCTGTCTTTTCATATGTAGAACAGGGCGGTACGGCTGTCTTGTTAACAAGATTGGTACAAAATCCAGATATGCCAATGAGTCAAGATACGCTTTCTAAGTTGGGAATTAGCCAGTTGGATGACGAATCCAAATCCTTTACTGCCCAAGGACTTACGATGCAGACCGATTTTTTACCGGGCAGTAAAGGTGTTCAAGTAGCTGGTGATATTCATTATAATACATTTGTCGATTCGTTAACGCTTTTGGATTCTGCTGTTGTTCACGTTAGTGATTATAACGGTACAGTGCCCCTCATTTGGCAGCAGTCCTATGGAAAAGGATCGTTCTACGTGTATAATGGGGCTATTCGTCCCGATAAAACAAATCGCGGTTTTTTGATGAGCTTTTTAGCCCATTGCGGTGAAGATACGCTGTATCCGATTGTTGGCTGCAAGATATTTTTTATTGATGATTTTCCATCGCCGATACCGGAAGGATATCAAGAAAAAATCCGCAATGAATATCAGATGACGACCCGTAATTTTTACAGCCGCATTTGGTGGCCTTATATGAAGGAGCTGCAAGAAAAGGAACACATCAAATATACGGGAGTTATTATTGAAAGCTATGGCGATCAAGTACAGGGCCCGTTCCAACCGATTTATGAAAAAGAAGGGCGTAATGCTTTTTTGGTTTACGGCAATGATTTGCTTTCTATTGGCGGCGAAATGGGCATTCATGGCTATAATCATCAGCCCTTGGTGCCTCCAGGATATCAAGATGATGAACCGGATTACGTTCCTTGGCAGAGTACAAGTGATATGAAAGACGCCCTTACGGAATTAAACCGTTACGTTCATGAAGCATTCCCGAAATATACATTCCAAGTCTATGTACCGCCTTCCAATATACTCAGTCCCCAAGGGAAAAAAACGATAGAAGAAACGTTGCCGGATATTCGAATTTTTTCTTCGTTATATGATGGTCCATCTAATGAAGAAGCGTATTATCAAGAATTTAAGCGAGAAGATAATGGAACGTATGATATACCTCGCATTACGTCAGGATATAAACCACCAGAATTAGATCTGTATTTTGAATGCACTACGATTACGTCTATCGGAGTGTTTAACCACTTTGTTCATCCTGATGAGCTCTTTTATGAAGAAAGTAAAGATCTGACTTGGCATATGATGAGCGAAAGCCTTATAGCGTTCTTACATCAGATTGATACAAGGTATAGCTGGCTGACACCAGTGACTATTTCAGAAAGCCTGCCGTATTTTGACAGTTATTTTGATTTGGATTATCGGGTTATTCGTAAGCCGGATGAGTTGGAAATTCATTGCTGGCAGTATGTTAACAGTGCTTCCTTCTTGTTGCATTCTGCGAAAGAAGTACGCTCTACAAAAGGGTGCAGTGTACAAAAAGCTGGTGATGAAACGTATTTTGTACGGGTTACAGAACCAGAAGCCCATATTTATTGGAAAGGACATTCGTAATGAAAATCTGTTTATTGACGGAAGGTTCATATCCCTATGTTGTCGGCGGCGTATCTTCGTGGGTACAGATGCTGATGACAGGACTGCCGGAATTTGAATTTACCATTTATTCTGTCGGCGCAGAAGAAAAAGATCGAGGTAAGTTTAAATACACGTTTCCGGATAATTGCACAGGTATCCAGGAAGAATTTCTTGATAGGATTCTAGCCTTACGTTCTCCCAGGATGCTGGAACATGTGTTAAATGATTCCCAGAGGCAGATTCTGCTGGAATTGGTGCGGGGAGATAATCCTATTGAGATTTCTGGCCTTGTTGACATTTTCCGCCAGCATACTTGGAATAGCCCGCTGGATATTTTTATGTCATCGGATTTTTTTGATATTATCCGCAAAGTATATAAAGAACGGTATGGATACCTACCGTTTACAGATTTCTTTTGGACGCTGCGTTCTATGCTGCTGCCTTTATTTTATCTCGTGCAGCAGGATTTGCCCCAAGCCGATATATATCATAGCGTGGCTACAGGCTACTGCGGTATTATTGGCTCTATGGCAGCTGAAGTATATCACAAACCATTCATTTTGACAGAGCATGGCATCTACTGCCGGGAACGGGAAGCGGAAATTATCAAGAGTGACTGGGCCAAAGGGGATTTTAAAACGGTGTGGAGCAATTATTTCTATAATCTAGCTAAGATTGCTTACAAGCAGGCGGACAAAGTTTACACGCTGTTTGAACATAATGCTCAGATTGAAGCGGATTTGGGATGCGATCCGAAGAAAATTCATGTCGTTCCCAACGGCATCCACATGGAAAATTTTGCCAGCATTCCCCAATTAAAAGAGCATGACGGGCCAATCAATCTGGGAGCCGTCGTCCGGGTAGTGCCGATTAAGGATATTCTTACACTGCTTCGGGCTTTTTTTCTGGTTCACCAAGAAATGCCTAATACCCACTTATATGTCATGGGCAATATGGAAGAAAATCCGGAATATGTAGAGACCTGCAAACGCATGACGCGTCTTCTGCAGCTGGAAGATGCCGTGAAGTTTACTGGTACAGTACGGGTAACAGACTATTTGCCAAAGATGGATCTTACTATCTTATCAAGCATTAGTGAAGGACAGCCGTTGTCTGTTTTGGAATCCTTTGCAGCCCATCGGCCGGCAGTTACGACAGATGTTGGATGCTGCCAAGAACTGATTTATGGAGACAGCACAGATCATTTGGGGACAGCCGGTGCTGTCGTGCCGCCGTTGGATTTTGGCTCTATGGCACGGGAAATACTGCGCCTGATCCGAGATTTTAAACTGCGTTTTCAGATGGCAGAAGTAGGGTATGAACGGACGAAGCGTAATTATACTTATGAGCAATTTATCAATTCATATCGAAACATTTATTTACAGGAAGGAGCAAATTAATGATATGGCTGGCGTAGGGTTTGAATTAAAAAAATTATTCCGTGCCCGTACGGTGGCCGGGTATCTTAAAGCGTATTCGTTTTCCGTGTTGATTACGACGGGGCCGTTTATCTTGCTGACCGGAATGGTATTGGCAGTACAGCTGTTGTTTTTGTTGTTTCATGTACTGCCGCGTGAAAATGATCTGTTTGTAGCTTCAGCTGTATACGCATTTATTTTTTCGCAGATCATATCATCAGGCTTTACGAAGGTCGTTACACGATATTTGGCAGATTGCATTAGTCTGGACCGGTATGAGGATGTGACGGCGTCCTGTTTTGGCTTAACAGCGATTCTTTTGGGAATAGGCAGCACAGTGGCAGCAGTTTTTTTTTGGTATTCACCGCTAGGGATTTTGGAAAAACTCAGTGCGTACTTATTCTTTGCTCTTTTGTTAGTTATTGAGGCAGAAAGCCTGTATTTGACAGCACTGAAAAAGTTTAAGGCGCTTCTTGGCGTGTTTGCCTTTGGTGTGAGCCTCAGTGTTTGCAGTGTCTATTTGCTGCTGCATCTGGCAGTTACCCAAGCGTCTGTTGCTGCTCTCTTTGGCGTAGATGCCGGGTTAGCTGTCATGGCAAGCTTGTTTCTGTCTCAGATTATCCGCTTTTTTGGCATGCCTCATGGCGGTCGTCATTTTGCATTTTTACCGTATTTTGACAGAGATTGGCGGCTTTTTGTATATGCGGTGATGTTTTCAGGAGGCGTATTTTTACCCAACATTGTGACTTGGATGAGCAGCGATTGGGGCAAGACTGTAGTTGGAACCTATCGCTATGCTCCGCTGTATGACATTGTTACTTTCTACGCCTTTTTATCGATACTGCCATTGATGGTGATTTTTGTGGTTTACATGGAAACAAGGTTTTATGAAACTTATGCGAACTATTTTCAGGCGATTACCCGCCAGGGGAATTTCCGGGACATTGAAACAACACGGAAGACTATGATTCATACTTTGTGGTTTGAACTGCGCAGTGCAATGGAATTTCAATTTTTGGTTACGATGGTATTTTTGGCTTGCGGGTCATATATTTTGTCTTGGGCTCATATTGAAAATAAGGCTGTGAATATGTTCGATGTTTTGCTCATGGCGGCGTATCTGATTGGTGTTTTTCAGATATTGGGAATTATCTTGGAATACTTTGATGCACAAAGACAACTGCTTCGCATTTCGGTTGCATTTTTTCTGATCAATGGAATTTTGAATATACTGGGCTTGGTATATGTAGGAGAAAATGTCTATGGCTTTACCTTTTTTATAGCGGCGGCTATTTCCTTGGGATATGCTTGGCAGCAGATTGTTTATTATGTGAATCGTATTAATTATTATGTGTTTTGCGGTCAGCCTATGTTTTATCAGCAGCATGTCGGCTGGCCAACACTGCTGGCTCGCCGTCTGTATGGGCCGATGGTAGATTGTTTAGGTAAAGAGGATGATTCATGATGACTCATAGAAAAAAACGGGGGTTGCTGCGCTGCTTGGTATTGGCTGCTCTTTGCACTCCGGCTGTCCATATGGTTGTACAAGCGTCTAATGCAGACACGATGCACGATATTCCTGCGGAAATTATAGCACTGCGCAATGCCCGTGATGAAATCCGCTATCGTCATCAGGCAGAAGCAGATGTTGCTCAGGCGAAACATGATTTGCAGCAATCCCGTCAAAATGCAGCGGAAGCAGTTACAGCTCGAAAAGAAGCGGCTGCGAATTTAGTTACTGCCAAAGAGAATGTCCGTACGCTATCACAAAATCTGAGTCAGATACGCCAATCCTTAACGACGGCACAAACGGTTTTGGCTGAACGGACGCAGGCCGTTGAAGCAGCACAGCAAGCGGTAGAAGCCTATGGACCTGAGTTGGAGAGGGCAAAACAAGATGCAGCAGATAAACAGCAGGTATATGATGCGTTGGAAAGTCAGGCACAAACGGTATCCCAAGAATATGAAGAAGCTGTACAGAATGCAGAAGCATCTCAAAAAGCGAATCGTGAGCAATTAGTAGCGGAAGCTGTCAATGCCGTAGGATATGAACTGAATCGGTTGGAAGAAGCGCAGGCTATGGTAGATGCGCAGGAAACGGATATATCTGAAGATGTTGAGAAGTTAGAACAGGAGTATGATGAACAGCTCAATTCATTAGATGCGCAGATGGAATCTGCGAGTGATGAATTGGATACGGCGCAAGAAGCTCTTGATGCGGTACAGGAACAGATGGATGCCCTTGAAGCGGCTTGGAATGAGGCCAAGGAACTGGAAGAAGAAAGCCGTCAAGAAGTAGAGAATTATCAGGATGAAATAAGTAATTTAGTTATCGAATTAGGTCAAGCACAGAAAGACGAACGCGAAGCAGAACAATATGATCGGGAAGCCCAAGATTGGATGAATCGGGCCGTTTCGGCAGAAGGCCAGATGGCCGTTACATTACAACTCCAAGAGTATGCATTTGAACATTTGGGCGAATGGGCTGGATGGTCTACGGGGATTGAATATTATCACTGGAAAGGTGAACATACCGGATATCAGCTGTTTTTACCGATGACCTATGCACAGCAGACCCGGATTCGCGGTCGTAAGACCGATATAGGTATCAGTACGGGATATCTTCGGTCTGATACGGGTATCTCTCAGGGAACGGCATCTGGCATGGCGGATACCCAGGTAAGCGTTGCAGTGCATAATGACCATGTTATTAACAGTATACGCTATCTATTGGATTTTAATTTACCTACAGGACAGCATCGCTTTTATCAGCATGCTGTTGTTCCCGAAGGATTAGCCCGTTTTACCGATTTTGGAGCAGGGTTTGAGGTTACACCCGGATTAGAAGTTATTCATCATTATAATGAAGAAGATAGTTTGATTTGGCGTATGCAGTATACGTTTCGCAATGCCTATGAATATTCAAAAGAAATCAAAGGCCGCAATGTTTCACCAGGGGATATCTTCCATGAAGAGTTAACGTATCAACATGCAGGCCCAATGAAGCAGTATTCGATTCAAGTACGTCATAGTTCGAGCTCATCGGCTAGTCAAGATAGTATTTTTTTAGATGAACTTGGTACGTGGCATGCAGGAAACGTACAGCATTATACAGATGGTGATGAATGGGGGCTGCGGCTTTTCTACAATCGCTCGCTAACGGATACCAATGAATTATCGTTGTATACGATCCAAAATTTTACGGAAAAGACAAAAGGGTTTGCTTCAGACGATACATATGCCCAGTATTATGGTGCTGGCTGGATGCATCATGTTGATGAAAAACGGGAATGGCATGCTTGGATACATTATAAAGATGCATCTTCCAGTTATGATCCGTTACGATTAGACCTCAATAGCACAGGATATAAACGGTTTTCTTTAGCGGCAGGTTATTCATGGCAATATGCACCGACAGAAACACTGAGTTTGGATGTTGAACGGTATAGACGCCATAATAAACACGCTAATAGCTATCAAGGCTGGGGAATTATTGCCTTGTATCAGAAAACATTATAGATACTATATTCATGATAAAAGGAGCTTTTCATGATGTTAAAAAAACTCTTGGCCGCGGCAGTTGCTTTCACGGGCCTGCTGTCTGTTTCCCACTGTATTGCAGATAGATCCAATATCACACCAGAAACGGAAATGATAAACTTGATAGGGGAAATTCAAGAATATGCGCAGAAAAAAGATTCCAGCTTCCAAATTATTGGAAATGGTGCGGCCGGATTGTTAGAAGAAACGCCAACGAATAGTAATACCAATGTAGAACGTCTTATTTCGTATTTGGATGGTTTTTTAACAGAATCCGTATATTATGAACAGAATACGAATGGCCAGACGAAAAAACAGCCCACATCGTACGTAACGTATTTGCGGGAAATGTTTGCAAAACCTAAAGCAGCTGGCAAAGCCGTATGGACATTAGATTACATAGATAATCTCAAGCATCAGCAGGCAGATGAACAGCTAGGGCGAGAAGATGGGTACGTGAGTATGGCCCTTTCAGGAATACAACTGGATACGATACCGCAGCGGCAAGTACCATCTGTAAATACTAAAGATATACATCAGGTGCAGGAAGCACAAAATTTTTTGTTTCTCTTAAATCCCGGCGCATTTTCGGAAAAATCTATTTATTTGGAATCGCTGAAAAAAACAGAATACGATGCAATTATCATTGATTTATATTATGGTGATGCGCCGCTGACAAAGGCCGATGTGGATATGTTGAAAATAAAACCACAAGGAGGAACACGCATGGTCATAGCGTACATGAGTGTGGGCGAAGCAGCTGATTATCGTCCTTATTGGAAAGAAGCATGGAATCAGGAGCGGCCAAGTTGGATTTGCGATCCCAATCCGGCTTGGCCCGGCAGTTACAAAGTACAGTATTGGTCGCCACAATGGAAACATATTCTTTATGGCAGTGATGCAGCTTATTTAGACCAGATTATGAATGCAGGATTTGACGGCGTATTTCTTGATGTCATTGATGCTTGGCAATATTTTGTAAAAAAATAGTTGACAGAGACGCTGTTTTGCGATATACTAATCAAGCCG
>DJEN01000093.1 GCA_002431345.1 Megasphaera sp. UBA5897
TGGGCCGTGTCTCAGTCCCAATGTGGCCGTTCATCCTCTCAGACCGGCTACTGATCATCGCCTTGGTGGGCCGTTACCCCTCCAACCAGCTAATCAGACGCAAGCCCCTCCTTCAGCGAAAGCCCCGAAAGGCCTCCCTTTCTTCCCATTGTCATGCGGCAACAAGAACGTATTCGGTATTAGCAGCCGTTTCCAGCTGTTGTCCCCATCTGAAGGGCAGGTTGCTTACGCGTTACTCACCCGTTTGCCACTCGAGTTCATAAGAAGCAAGCTTCTCATGTCCTCTCGTTCGACTTGCATGTGTTAAGCACGCCGCCAGCGTTCGTCCTGAGCCAGGATCAAACTCTCCATGATATGTGAAGAGCCCTTTGGCTCAAATTATTGTTTTTGGTGTTTGAATATTCTTCAAACGTTTGAATTGATTGACGTCTGTTTCTTTGGTAATCCAAAGAAACGACCTCGCACTACCGAGTCAAGCTCGGTATAAGCGAGTCACTCATGTTTGCGCGTCACCTTACGGTTCCTTCAAACATGATTCTCTGCTTATCTGGCGTTCATTCGATTCTTACATTGTTCAGTTTTCAAAGGTCATCGCCGTCTTGCGACGACTTGTTTATTTTAACAGACTCATTCGAGTTTGTCAAGAACTTTTTTACATCCTTTTTTGTCAGAATGTTTCGTCATTTATAAAGCAAATACAGCATTCATTCGCTGCATCATCGCTTCATTTCCTGACGACTTGCTTAGTATATCGCAACGCGCGTAAAATGTCAAGTAATTTATTTGAAAAAAATATTGCAAAGCCAAAACAATCGTTTAACCTTTGATCTGTTTTACAAAAAGGCATTGCAATTCTTCAAATTATCTTTGTGTTATCTTTCCATTGATGCACGCATTGCATGAGCTGCAATCTGGATGTACAAAAAAAAAGAAGAGAAAGCCAATCACGGCTCTCTCTTCATCTTTGTATGTAATGCTCTTTACTTTTTAAACAAGCTGTCTTGTGCAGCTTCTTCGTCGCCTTCAATAGTTATGGTATCTAATGCGGCTACTTTGTCATCGCCTTCCAGTTTTTGGATCTTGACGCCAGAAGTGTTTCTGCCTTTCTTGATGCCAATACTTTCAATATCCGTACGAATTACAATGCCGTTCGTCGTGATAACCATTAATTCCTGATTTTCATGTACGACTTCTACGCCTACAATATCACCGGTTTTCGGTGTAATCTTAAAGTTCTTTACCCCTTTGCCGCCGCGGAGCTGAATCTTATAGGCATCCATATTGTTTCGTTTGCCAAAGCCTTCTTCACTGACCGTCAGTACCTGGCAGTCCGGTTCCAACACATCGGCACCGATAACACTGTCGCCGTCTGCCAAAGAAATACCGCGAACACCGCGCGTATTTCGTCCCATAGGACGTACATCATTTTCATTAAAGCAAATAGCCATGCCTAATTTAGTTGCCAAAATGATACGCTGGTCCCCTTTAGTCAGACGAACCTTAGCCAAATGGTCGCCTTCTACTAAAGAAATAGCAATTAAGCCGTTGCGGCGAACATTTTTAAATTCACTGAGTTCCGTCTTCTTTACTAACCCTTTTTCTGTTGCCATAAACAGATTCATCGACGGATCTACTTGATCAAGGTCAATCAGCGCATTTACTTTTTCGCCTTTAGCCAATGGCAGGATATTAATCGTAGCTATACCCTTGGAGTTGCGGCTGTTTGCTTCGGGAATTTCATATGCTTTCAACCGGTATACACGGCCCAAATTCGTAAAGAATAATACCGTATTCAGTGCCGAAGTATACAGCAGATGATTAACTGCATCTTCATCTTTAGTTCCCATGCCCTTGATGCCGCGGCCGCCTTTATTCTGCGTATGATATACGTTGGCATTAATCCGTTTGACATAGCCGCGCCGTGTCAGCGTCAAAACCATCCGTTCATTAGGAATCATGTCTTCAATCGCAAAATCAGCCGCATCCGCAACAATTTGTGTCCGGCGTTCATCAGCAAATTTCTTTTTCGCATCCAAAAGTTCTGTTTTTACGATTTCCATCACTTTGTGTTCATCGGCCAATACACTGCGCAAATATGCAATGCGTTCTTCCAGGTCTTTGTATTCTTGTTCAATTTTTTCACGTTCCAAACCCGTCAGGCGGCGCAGACGCATATCCAAAATAGCCGTTGCCTGTTTGTCGCTCAAGCCAAATCGGCTCATTAAAGCCTGTTTAGCAGCTTCATCCGTCGCAGATTCGCGAATAGTCTTGATGACTTCATCAATATGGTCTAATGCAATCAGCAAGCCTTCCAAAATATGGGCACGTGCCAGGGCTTTATCCAATTCAAACTTGCTGCGTCGTGTAATAACGCTCTTTTGATGATCCAGATAATAATGAAGTACTTCTTTTAATGTCAAAACACGCGGATGACCATCGACAAGAGCCAGCATAATGACGCCAAACGTTTCCTGCAGCTGCGTGTGTTTATAGAGCTTGTTCAACACAATATCCGGATTGACGTCAGCACGCAGTTCAACTACAATACGCAGCCCCTTGCGGTCTGATTCATCACGAAGTGCCGTAATGCCGTCAATTTCACGGTTTCTCGACAATTCCGCAATCGATTCGATGACGCGGGCCTTATTGACCTGATAAGGAATTTCTGTGACGACTATGCGGTTTTTTCCTTTGTTCATCGGTTCAATCGTTGCGCAGGAACGCATTTTAATGCTGCCCCGGCCTGTAGAATATGCTTTGAGGATACCGTCACGTCCCATAATTTTGGCGCCTGTCGGAAAATCCGGGCCTTTAATTTTCGTCATGATTTCTTCCAGACTTGCTTCCGGATTATCAATTAACAGAACGCATCCGTCAATGACTTCGCCAAGATTATGCGGCGGAATATTGGTAGCCATGCCGACAGCAATACCGGCAGAGCCGTTGACCAATAAGTTTGGAATCTTAGACGGCAACACGACCGGTTCCTGCAGTGAACCGTCATAGTTAGGCATAAAATCAACGGTATCTTTGTCTATATCTTCCAGCATTTCTCCCGTGATTTTGGCCATGCGCACTTCGGTGTAACGCATAGCTGCCGCAGAGTCACCGTCGACAGAGCCAAAGTTGCCGTGACCGTCAACCAGAGGATACCGCGTGGAGAAATCCTGAGCCAGGCGGACTGTTGCATCATATACAGAGCTGTCACCATGAGGATGATATTTACCTAATACTTCCCCAACGATACGCGCTGACTTTTTATACGGTTTATTCGGTGTCATGCCTGCTTCATGCATAGCATACAAAATACGGCGATGTACTGGCTTCAGTCCATCACGCACATCCGGCAAGGCGCGGGTAATGATAACGCTCATCGCATAGTCAATATACGACGTCTGCATTTCATTTTCCAGGCAGACCGGTAATATTTTATCTACTTGTTGTTCGTCCACAATTTCACCTCATATAAAAATTAAAAAACGACGCCCTTATATAGATATATATGAGCGCATACACGTATATTATAGCAAATTTTCGCCTTTTTTGATAGTTTTAGAGGAAAAATGCATGCGCCATTACTGTCGATTGATAATGCAGGCCGCCAATATCTTAGCTCTTTCAAACAATGACGCTGTATCAGCATATTCACGAGGAGTATGGTTATATGCGCCCTTGACGCCCATGGCGCATACCGTCGGTACGCCGGCCAATACCGTATATGCTGAATCCGAACCGCCGCCAACCATCATGGCGTGCGGCTTGGGAAGGCCCATTTCCTTATACGTTTTCTTGACTGTTTCAAAAAGCTGTTCCGTTGCTTCAGTTCGCTTCATCGGCGCAAAACCTGCCACCTTCTGCAAGGTTGTCTTCGTATCCGGGACATATTGCTTTGTCGCAATTTGCTGCAGCGTTTGCTGAATATCTTCTATATATTCCGGCTGTAAATACCGTACATCAATCTGAATTGAAGCCGCATCCGGCACGGCATTGACGACCGTACCGCCTTGAATCAAGCCCACGTTGAATGTTGTTCCCTTTTTCCAATCCGCTGCGTTTTGAATGTCAATGACCTTATGCGCGATTTCCAAGATAGCACTGCGTCCGCCTTTGGGGTTATTGCCGGCATGTGCACCGACTCCCTGCACACGCATCGTATACACGGCACTGCCTTTGCGCTGCACGACCAGCCCATTGTCCAAAAATCCGGTTTCACAATTAAACGCCGCTGCAGCTCCCTTGGCTTCTGCCTGTATGCAGGCAGCGGCGTTGGACTGCTGATGCGCCATTTCTTCGTCACCAGCCAAAATCCATTTAATCGGCCGTGTTTGATAGCCTGCCGCCTGCAGTGCTTTGACTGCGTACAGCGCAATGACCAAACCGCCTTTCATATCCAAGACACCTGGTCCGTAAGCTTTGCCGTCTTGAATTGTAAATGGTCTTTCATGTATCGTGCCATTCGGAAATACCGTATCCATATGGCCAAGCAGCAAAATAGGCGCACGGTCCGCTTCTCCCCAAGAAGAAACGACCATGTTGCCGGCATGCGGCATTTCTATGACCCGCGTTTGGGCTCCTAAACAATCCAACTGGGACTTTACTTTTTGCGCGACGGCATCTACACCTGCTTTATACTGTGAGCCGCTTTCTATCTGAACCAGCTCCCGCCACAAGGCCAGTATTTCCTTCTGATGGGTATCTATAAACTGCCATGCTGCTTTTTTCATTGTCTCCATGACCTGTCTCTCCTTTGCAGTGCATTTTTATATACTCTGTATTGTATGACCAATCTTAAAAAATGACAATGGCTGCCTGATTTACATAGCTGCAAACTATCAGTAGCCGCTACACGTAAAAAAGGAGCTGCCGCTGTATCTTCGCGGCAGCCCCTTTTTGTGAGGAGGGATTATTTATTCTTTTTTCGCTTCCTGTTTTTTGGCAATAATATCATCCTGCAGTTTCTTCGGCACTTCTTCATAATCAAAGAAAGTCATGTTAAACGTACCTTTGCCCTGCGTCATAGAACGAAGGACGGTGACATAGCCTTTCATTTCGGCTAACGGAACCTGCGCTTTGACGACAATAATGCCTTTACGGTTACGGTGATGTTCCATACCCAAAATACGGCCGCGGCGTCCGCTGAAATCACCCATTACATCACCCATATATTCTTCAGGAACTACTACATCGACACTGTAAATCGGTTCCAGCAATACGGGTTTGGCTTCCGGCACGCCTTTTTTCAACGCTAAAGCTGCGGCTACTTTAAATGCCATTTCAGACGAATCGACGGAGTGATATGAGCCGTCTTTCAAGGTAACTTTTACATGAATCATCGGATATCCTGCCAGCAGGCCTTTTTCCAACGTTTCTTTAACCCCTTTTTCAACAGCCGGAATATACTGCCGCGGTACGGCACCGCCAAAAATCGCATCGACAAATTCAAAGTCTTCGCCATTCTGCAGCGGTTCAATATCCAATATAACATGACCATACTGCCCATGCCCGCCGCTTTGCTTTTTATGTTTGCCTTCTGCTGTGGCTTTGCCTTTAATCGTTTCACGATAGGGAATATAGACATCCTGCAATACAGCTTTAATACCGTATTTACGTTCCATTTTATTCATGATGTGATCTAGATGAACATCACCCATGCAGTGAACAATAAGCTGTTTGCCTTCTACGCTCTTTTCTACTTGGCAGGTCGGATCTTCTTCGCTGATGCGCAGCAACGCATTCATCAGTTTTTCTTCGTCGCCTTTCTTTTCCGGTACCATAGCTACTGTATGCAGCGGATTGGGGAAACGAATCGGATCGTAAACAATGGGGAAATCCGGTACTGCAAAGGTATCGCCGGTTCGTGCCTGCTGCAGTTTCGGCAATACGACAATATCACCGGCCACGGCTTTTGTAACAGGCACCTGTTCTTTCCCGACCAGCGTCAGCAGCTTGCCCAATTTTTCTTCTTTATCCTGGCTGACATTATACAGCTTGTCGCCTTCCTTCAATTCACCGGAGAAGACACGGACATAGCTAAGCTTGCCGGCAAAGGGATCAATAAGCGTTTTGAAAACAAAGCCGGTAAACGGTTTGTTCGGATATACGACGACCGGTTCTCCTGATTTTTTGTCCGTTCCCATCATGACTTTCTGTGAAGCAGCCGGCATATACGTAATAATGCGGCGGAGCAGTTCAGCCGTACCGACATGATACGTAGCACTGCCGCACATAACCGGGCAGACGCGTCCTGTCAGCATCCCCTGGCGCAGCCCTTTGCGCAGTTCTTCGATAGTCAGTTCATCGCCGTCAAGATATTTTTCCAATAGTTCGTCGTCGCCTTCAGCAGCCGCTTCCATACACATTTCACGAACTTCACGGGCTTTGGCCATATATTCAGGCGGAACCTTGATTTCTTCGCATTTGCCATCTTTCCATTCCCAAGCAATCATCTTGCAGACATCAATCATGCCGCGGAAATCTTTGCCTTCTCCAATCGGAATCTGCAGCGGCATAATGGATTTGCCGAATACATCGCGCATTTTTTTCAGGCAGTCGAAGAAATCTGCATGTTCTGCATCCATTTTGTTGATATACACCATGCGGGGCAGATTTAATTCCACGCCGTAGTCCCATGCTCGTTCCGTATCCATTTCCACGCCTGATTCCGCAGAAATGACAAGCAGAATCCCATCACTGGCACGAAGCGCCGCCCGCACTTCGCCGCAAAATTCGGAATACCCCGGCGTATCCAGGAAGTTGAGTTTATATCCTTCCCATTCGCACGGCGCGATTCCCAGCTGAATCGTTACGTTTCGTTTGATTTCTTCCGGTTCATAATCCATGATATGCTTATTATCTTTGCCTACGCCAACAGCATCTACTGCGCCGCAGGCAAGGAGCAGCGATTCGACAACAGCCGTTTTGCCGGCGCCATCGTGCGAAAGTACTGCTACATTACGAATTTGCTCACTAGTATATTCTTTCATAAATAAATCGCCTCCTATACTCACGTTATTTATAAGATTCGTGACCAAGAGGCGATTCTCCTTTTTTTATTATGAGTTTTTTCTAAATCATCTATGAATTTTTCAAAATCAATATGATTATCGTACAGATTCCGCTTTTTTATTTGGAAAGAGCCTTGCAGGCAAGCATCGTCATCAGTTCTACGCCAATAGGCAAACTGTCTTCATCTACAGCAAAATGAGAGTTGTGCAGAGGATACATAGTCTGCCCCGGTTTGGTTGTTCCCAGCCAGTAAAAACCGCCGTCATAGGCCTGCAGATAGCCGGAGAAATCTTCTGCCGTCATCGCCGGTTCCTGAATCGGAGCCAGTGCCTGTCTGCCTAAGCATGCGGCAGCTGTGTCGGCAATAAACGCAGCCTGCTTGGCCGTGTTAACGACAGCGGCATATCCTCGTTCATACTGCAGCTCGCTTGTCGTACCGTACATCAAATCCAGTCCCTTCAGCATATTGCCTAAGCTGGCTTCTACCATATCCTGCGCTTCTTTGTCATAAGTCCGGCAAGTGCCTTCCAATTCCACCGTGTCCGCCACAATATTATATCGCGTGCCGCCGCTGATACGGCCAAACGTAAGGACCGCTGGATACAGCGGATTAATTTGCCGGCTGATAATATCCTGCGCCGCTGTAATAAACTGTCCGGCTGCTACGACGGCATCAATTCCCTTATGAGGCATGGCAGCGTGGCTCGACTTGCCGTGAATTACGACGCGCACATGGTCTGATGCTGCCATCATTGGCCCGGCTTTGACGCCGATTTGGCCTGTCGGCAGGTTGGGCCATACGTGCAGTCCGTAAATCGCGTCAATACCATCCAAGACTCCGGATTGAACAATCGCTTTGGCACCGCCTTGGGGCGATTTTTCTTCTGCCGGCTGGCAGACAAACAACACCGTCCCTGCCAATTCATCTTTTATTTCACTGAGAACCCGCGCTGTCCCCAGCAAAATTGCCATATGCCCATCGTGGCCACAGGCATGCATCACCCCCGGCTGTCGGGAAGCAAAAGGAAGTCCTGTTTCTTCAGCAATCGACAAGGCATCCATATCCGCCCGCAGCGCAATCGTCGGGCCGGGACGGCCGCCTGTCAATCTGCCAATGACAGCATGCGTGCCTGCTACATGTTCTTCTGTTTCTATGCCAAACTGCTGCAGCATCTGCGCCATGTAGGCTGCCGTTTTTGTTTCTTCATTGGATAATTCCGGATTTTCATGAATATGACGGCGCATACTGCAAATATCACCTGTATATTTTTGGACTAATGCTTTAACTGTACTGCAAGATACCATATGTTAATTCCCCCTTTTGACGCACCCTAACTTCTTTTAAAATATGCTTGATTATATCACACCCCACTTTAAATGCCTAGGCTTTCCGCTTCGTTTTCCTTCGCATCCGGCCTTGCTGTCCCCCTTTTATTTTTTGCCAAGAAAGCTTATAATTTAAGATGAAATCTCAATCACAAAGGGAGGATACTCATGAAACCATTTGATATGGAACACAGTGCATGGGCCCGTTTTTCACCAGAAGAACGCGGCCAAATGGAAGCATACAGCGTAAACTACAGACATTTTTTGGATACAGCCCGCACAGAACGCCTGGCCAATAAAGAAATTCTCCGCCAAGCCAAAGCCGCCGGCTTTAAGGCGTTGAGCGAATATACATCGCTGCAGCCGGGGGATAAAGTCTACTGGGATCAAAAAGGGAAATCCGTCATTTTAGCGGTAATTGGTTCCAAACCGATTGTTGAAGGCATGAAAATTGTCGGCTCGCATATTGACTGCCCCCGCTTGGATTTGAAAGCTATGCCTGTCGTTGAAAAAAATAAAATTGTGTACTTCAAAACCCATTATTACGGCGGCCTCTTAAAATATCAGTGGGTCTGCATGCCGCTGTCCCTCATCGGCGTCGTCTTTACAGCAGACGGCCGTCAAATTGACGTGTCTATCGGCGAAGACCCGGAAGATCCTGTTTTTTACATCAATGACCTTTTGCCCCATCTCGGCAAAGACCAAGCTGCCAAAAAACTGTCCGAAGCAATTACGGGAGAAATGCTCATGCCTATCGTCGGCACAAACAGCACAGAAGAAAAAACCAAACCGACGATTCTTTCCCTTTTAAAAGACAAATACGGCATTGAAGAAGAAGACTTTGCCAGTGCAGAACTGGAAATCATTCCGGCACAAAAAAGCCGTGAAGTCGGTCTTGACCGCTCCATGCTCATGTCACACGGCCATGATGACCGCGTTTGCTCGTACGGCAATTTAGCAGCCATTCTCGCAGCGGCTCCCGGCGAAAAAACACAGGTAGCTCTTTTTGCCGATAAAGAAGAAATCGGTTCTGTTGGCAACACCGGCGTTCATTCTTCATATTTTCTCGATTTTGCAGCAGAACTGTTAGCCCTGCAGGGTCACACTGAAGAACTGTACCTGCGCCGTATGCTCCGCAGCAGTGAAGTCTTGTCTGCTGATGTCTGCGCAGCTCTTGACCCCGTATTCGCCAGTGCGTATGAAGAAAACAACGCGGCCAAACTTGGCTACGGTATTTGCCTCTGCAAATACACTGGTGCCCGCGGCAAGTCAGGCAGCAACGATGCGAACGCAGAATTCTTAGCCAAAGTCCGTCAAATCTTCAACAGCAGCAATGTGCCTTGGCAAATCGGTGAACTTGGCAAAGTAGACCAAGGCGGCGGCGGTACGATTGCGTATATTATGGCTGATTGGGGCTGTGATGTCGTCGATTGCGGCGTCGCTATGCTCAGCATGCACGCTCCGCTGGAACTCGTAGCCAAAGCCGATGCCTATAGCGGCTACTTAGCGTATAAAGCATTCTTTGAAAGCAAATAAATCGTGTAATATACACAAAATATACACAAAGGCTGCAGCAACACGAGATGTTTACATTCATGTTGCCGCAGCCTTTGTGCTATGCCGTTTTGCATACACCTTTGCAGCATGACGATTCATTTGCTGCAAACAAAAAACTGCAAACTTGTAGTGTATGCGTTTATCACAATGACGTCACAACATCCAATCCGTCACGTTCCCTGCAGTGCTTTTTTAGCCCACAACGCATCCTGTAAAATAGGACGGCCTACGCCTATTAAATCCGCCGTTCCATTTGCCAGCAGTCGGTTGGCATCTTCCAGACTCCGTACACCGCCAGTCGTCATGACAGGAATAGATACGGCCTGCTTAATTGCTTTGGCTGCATCGCCAAAATACCCGGCTTCTTCATGGCCCGGACGGGTATAGCCGCACATACCGCCGGAAATATCCAGCAAATCTATGCCTTCTTGTTCAAAAATCTTCGCAGCCGCCACACCGTCGGCAATCGTGCTGCCGCCTTCCATATAATCGCAGGCTCCCAAACGCAATGCTACCGGATAGTCTGCACCTACAGCTTTGCGAACAGCCCGAATAATTTCAACATGGAACCGTACGCGATTTTCAACGGAATCGCAGCCGTATGCATCATGCCGTTGATTCGTCAATGGAGAATAGAACTGATCTAACAAATAGCCGTGTGCTGAATGAATTTCTACGCCATCAAAGCCAGCATACCGGACACGAATAGCCGCATTGGCATATTTAACAACTAACCCGGCAATTTCTTCCGGCGTTAATTCATGCGGCAATACGGCATCCGGGTTCCATGGATGATGCACCCATGCGGCACTCGGTCCTACAGGACCGCCGCCGATATCTGCTGTTTCTGAAGCCACACCGGCATGATTCAACTGCGCGAAGACTTTCGTCGAACCTGCTGCATGGATGCTGCGAACTAATTGCTGCAAGCCAAACAAATCAGCTTCGTCACCAAGAGATACTTGTTTGGAATTTGCCCGCCCCAGCTTATCTACATAGGAGTGTTCTACAATAATCAGGCCCAAATAGCCGCCTAATGCCCGTTCACTGTAATATTTGCATAATGCACTGGGAACGTTGCCATTTTCAGCCATGCGCCGCGCCATTGACGGCATAACCAAACGGTTGGTAAGCTGCAGCGATTGAATTGAAATCGGATCTGTAATTTCCATGTTTTTCACCTCTTATATAGAATCATTTTCATTTTATATGTTTTATTTTACTATATTCTCCTCCTAAAAAGCTACTCTTATTTTTGCTTTTTTCTAAATTGACAACATGCCCTATATCACGTATAATACAAGGCAATGCTTTAAGGGAGTAATCAGTACATCCGACATGTACAGTAGTATCGACATACTGGCGTAATCCGCCCGGTGCTATTTGAAATGATGAGACTTAGAGACAGTCAGCAGACTGTCTCTAAGTCTCTTTTTTTATTGTAAATCCCTAGTACCTATTAAAAAAGGAGCTGCTCTTATGAACGCATTAGAATTATTTATTCTATCTATTGGATTATCGATGGATGCTTTTGCCGTTTCCGTTTGCAAAGGCCTGTCACTGGGCCGCATCAGCTGGAAACACATGTGCCTTGCCGGTGCCTGGTTTGGCGGCTTTCAGTTTCTCATGCCAACTATTGGCTATTATCTGGGAAATTTTTTTACGGAAATCATTACTTCATACAATTATTGGGTTGCTTTTATTCTTTTGACACTCATTGGCGCCAATATGATAAAAGAATCGCTAGAAAAAGGAGCCTGTCCTGATGCAAACATGGCTGTTCCGGCAATGTTTGCTCTCGCTGTCGCTACGAGTATTGATGCCCTCGCTGTCGGCGTCACATTTGCCTTTATGGATGTCGCCATCATTCCTGCCGCCCTTTCCATTGGCTGCGTAACGTTTTGCTGTTCTGCTGTCGGCGTCAAAACAGGCAGTCTCTTCGGCTTGAAATATAAAACCAAAGCCGAACGTCTCGGCGGCCTCGTATTAATGCTTTTAGGCCTGAAAATTCTCTTGGAAGGCTTGGGCATATTGTAGTCTTTTCATCTCCAGCACGCAAACCAGTATAGTAAAAGGGATGCAGCAAATGGATTAAAACCGAGCTGACCCCCAATTGTTAGACCAAAAATCTAACGATTGGAGGTCAGCTCATTTCCCATTTGGCTGCATCCCTTTTTATTGTTACGTTTTGGGAACGATTTCTGCCTTAAAGACATTGATAACATCCGCATCCGGACAGCAGAACACAGCTGTTCCTTCCGGCTGGCCCGGTATAGTTCCGCCATACCGCAGAATATCGACATACGGAAAAGCCGCATGCATCGCCATCGGGCAAAGCTTGCCTCTATCCGTATCAAAATCAAAAGTATCACCTACGCGGTGGCCGTGATGGCAGCCCCCTGTGCCGATTTTTTTGATTAATGTCAATGTAATTTTCGGTCTTGCCATGACTATTCTCCTGTAATACCAAAAATCCGCCTGCCATTTTCCAGCGTAATCCGCTGTACGTCAGCTACATCCATATTGCGAAGACGGGCAATTTCTGCCGCTACGTACTGTACATAGGCTGGTTCATTGCGTTTGCCGCGATACGGCGGCGGCGTCAGATAGGGACAGTCTGTTTCGATAAGGATTCTGTCCATAGGAAGCTCACTGACAATCCGTTTGAGTTTTGTCGATTTCGGAAATACCATCGTGCCGGTAAATCCTATATAAAATCCCATTTTAATGAGTTCTTCCGCCATTTCCAAACTGCCGGAATAGCAGTGGAATACACCGCGGATACCCTTGCCGTATTGGCGCAGAATATCCATGGTATCACCGTGGGCTTCTCGGTCATGAATATCAATCGGTACATCCAACTCTACAGCCATCTGTACTTGTTTGATAAATACATCCTGCTGAATTTCATGGGATGGTTCGGGCCAATGATAGTCCAGGCCGACTTCCCCAATAGCGACAACTTTAGGTTCTGTCTGAATCCAGCGGCGAATCTGTTCAAACCCTTCCGGCGTTGCCGAAGCGGCTTCTTCGGGATGAATGCCAACGGCGGCATAAATCTGTTTGTATTGGTGTGTCATAGCTACGGATTCTGCCGATGTCTTAATATCCGTACCGGGACACATCATGTACGTCAATCCTGTCGTAAAAGCCCGCTGCAGCATGGCTTCCCGGTCTGCTGCATAGGCTTCATCATTGACATGGCAGTGTGTATCAAACAACATCAGCGTACCCGGCTTCCTGCAGGCATGCCGTCTGCGCTAACGACCTGCAGTTTGTCCGCTCCGTCAAGAGCAGCTAAAATCATTCCGTTCGATTCTACACCGCAGAGTTTAACCGGCTTGAGGTTCGTAACGACAACGACACAGTGGCCAATCAATTCATCCGGTGCATAATGCTGGGATATGCCGCTGACAATCTGCCGTGTTTCCGTTCCTAAGTCGATTTGGAATTTTAGCAGTTTTTTGGCTTTAGGAATTTTTTCGCAGGCAATGACTTTACCTACGCGCAAGTCACATTTGGCAAAATCATCAATCGTGATTTCCGGTTTTGTCGGTTCTTTAGCAGCCGGGCATGCCTGTGCTTCTTTCTTTTCTTCTTCGCTTTCAGCAATTTCTTCTTCCAAATCATACCGCGGGAATAACGCATTGCCTTTGCAGACTTTGGTATTTGCCGGATATTTGCCCCATACCTGTGCATCGGGAATGTTCGCTGCCGCAAAATCACCTAAGCCGAGCTGTTTCCACATTTCAGCTGCACTGACAGGGATAAACGGGCTGACCAAGGTCGCAATAATGCGCATGGATTCAAGCAAATTGTACAACACGGTCTGCAGCCGTTCTTTTTGGGCATCATCTTTAGCCAAAACCCACGGCGTTGTTTCATCAATATATTTGTTGCTGCGGCGTATAAGTGCCCAGACATCATTGATAGCATCATTAATCTTCATGCTATCCATATACGTTTCAAAGTCTTTGGCCGTTTTTACAGCACAAGCAGCCAAATCATCATCTACAGCTTCTTTTACGGTCGGTCCTGCAGCTACGCCGTCTTCATATTTTTCCACCATGGCCAAGGTACGTTGCAGCAAGTTGCCCAAGTCGTTGGCCAAATCCGAATTGATGCGTTTGATAAAGGACGGTAAGGAGAAGTTTCCGTCTTGTCCCAAGCGTACTTCTTTGAGAAGATAGTAGCGAAGCGCATCGGCACCATAGCGGTCAATCAGCGGAATCGGGTCTACGACGTTGCCGAGGGATTTACTCATTTTCGTGCCGTCTACAATCAGCCAGCCGTGTCCAAAGACTTTCTTCGGTAAAGGCAGGCCGCAGCTCATCAGCATAATCGGCCAAATAATCGTATGGAAACGAACGATTTCTTTGCCGACAAGATGCAAATCTGCCGGCCAGAATTTTTTGAATTTTTCTGGATCGTCTATATAGCCGGCTGCTGTCAAATAGTTGGCCAAGGCATCAAACCATACGTATACAACGTGTTTGGGATCCCAAGGCACTTTGATGCCCCAGTCAAAAGACGTACGAGATACGCACAAGTCTTCCAAGCCGCTTTTAACGAAGGAGATCATTTCATTGCGCCGTGATTCCGGCTGAATGAAATCAGGATTTTCTTCAATGAATTTCAGCCAGCGGTCCGCGTATTTATTCATTTTCAAGAAATACGCTTCTTCTTTGACCAATTCCAGCGGACGGCCGCAGTCCGGGCAGATATGCTTTCCTTCCGGCAGTTTGTTTTCCGGCCAGAACGATTCGCAGGGCGTACAGTACCAGCCTTTATATTCTCCCTTGTAAATATCGCCGTTATCATAGGAAATCTGCATTAATTTCTGCACTACTTTTTCATGACGCGGCTGTGTAGTACGAATAAAGTCATCATTGGAAATGTTCAATTTTTTCCAAAGCTGCTGGAAAAGAGCTACGATTTCATCGACATATTCAATTGGTGTTACCCCTTTAGCTTCAGCAGCACGCTGAATTTTCTGGCCATGTTCGTCAGAACCGGTCAGAAAAAATACATCATCGCCGCGCAGACGATGAAAACGAGCCAATGAATCGGCAATAGTTGTGCAATACGTGTGCCCAATGTGAAGTTTGGCACTTGGATAGTAAATTGGGGTCGTGATGTAATACTTTTTCTTTTCAGACATGTGGTTTCCTCCTATACCGGCAAATGAGCCGGTTTATGATAACGTGAGCGCAGCCTGATACACACTGCGTTTGGGCACGCCGCACCGTCTGGCGACCATGCGGACAGCCTCTTTTTTATCTACGCCTTGGTCCATCAGTTCTTGAACCAAGGACGCATAATCAACGCTGCCGTCAGCAGCTGCCATTGTTTCTGGCTCTGCTCCTGCAACGAGAATAACAAATTCACCGCGCGCACCTTGCACGGCCAGTTCATCTTTCAGCTGGCTCAAGGTGCCGCGCATATATTGCTCATACTTTTTAGTCAGTTCCCGGCAAAGAACGGCTTGTCTGTCGCCGAGAACCGCCATGATTTCAGTCAATACAGACTGAATGCGGTGCGGCGCTTCATAAAAGATAAGCGTTCCTTCATATGCTTTGATACTTTCCAGTACGGGCAGTCGATGCTTCTGTGTTTTCGGCAGAAATCCAATAAATGTAAACCGCGTCGTATCCATGCCGGACGCAATCAGCCCCGTAAGGCCTGCATTCGGGCCCGGCAGGGGCACAACAGGAATACCGGCTTCAATCGCCAAGCGCACCAAATCGCTGCCTGGATCGCAAATGGCCGGCATGCCGGCATCGCTGACCAAAGCCAACATCGTGCCTTCCTGCATTTTTTGAATCAGCAGGGGGCCTTTTTCTGCCTTGTTGTGTTCATGGTAGCTGGTAAGCGGCGTATCAATTTCATAAGCAGACAACAACTGTTTCGTATGACGTGTATCTTCTGCCGCAATGAGGTCCGCCTCCCGCAGGCACCGTACCGTTCGATACGTAATATCTTCCAAATTGCCAATGGGCGTCGCACATAAGTATAAAGTTCCTTTTTGAAATACTTCTGCCATGATCTGCTCCTTGCAGGTTTCCCTTGAGAAACCACTATGCTACATTTTTCCATACAACTGCAGTACAGCGTCACTGTACGAGCCGTCTGCCCGATGCACAATCAACGGCGGCAGGATTTCCATGCCTGTGCTGCCGCCGCGAATTCCTTCGACGAGAAACAACTTGGCTTTTTTATCAGGTCGGCCATGAACCATCTGAATGCATTTAGGCTCAATATCATGAGTACGCATCGCTTCCAATATATCTGTCAGCCGTTCCGTAATGTGAACCATGCGGAAGCGGCCGTGGAATTTGAGCGCATACTGTACAGCCGTCAGTACATCATCCAGCGTAGCTGTTTCTTCATGCCTGGCCCGGCGTATTCCCTGCACAGCACTGTATGCGCCGCGGCTTTTTTCCCGGTACGGGGGATTGGCATACACAGCCGCATAGGCACCGCTGGCCGCCCACGTTTTGATATGACGGTAATCCTGCTCCAAAATGGTAATGCAGTCATCTTTCGCATTTAACGCCACGTTGCGCCGCGCAATATCTGCCATCACGGGATTCAGTTCCACACCGGTAACCTGTCTGGCTCCGCGCGCTGTCAAAATCAAAGGAATGGCTGCAGTTCCCGTTCCTAAATCCAGGGCCGGGCCATGGGGAACCCCGCCAAAATGGGCTAGCAGCACGGTATCCAGGGAAAAACAAAACTGGTCGTCACGCTGAATGATTTTCATACCGTCCAGCACTAAATTATCGAGCCGTTCGTGCTTCTGCAGTTTAACCTTCATGTTCTGTTTCCGCAACATCGGACCAAGGTACATTGACATTGTGGCCCGATTCCAGCTGTACCTTGACGGTGTGGTCTTTCATGTGGACGCGCAGTACCGTACCAACGCCTTCATCTGTAATCACGCGCTTGCCTACGACAGGCGGCTTCTGCTGTTCGCATTTTTGCTGGCAGTTTTGGCATTTCAGCTCTCCCGATGTGTACAGAGAGTTTTCATATCGCAGGCAGCACATCAGACGGCCGCAAATGCCGGAAATCTTAGTAGGATTGAGAGACATGCCCTGGCCTTTGGCCATACGGATGGACACGGGTTTAAAATCTCCCAAAAAGGTGGCACAGCACAGCGGCCGGCCGCAGCAGCCAATACCGCCGACCATTTTGGCTTCATCGCGCAGCCCAATCTGCCGCAGCTCAATCCGCGTCCGGAATACAGCTGCCAAATCGCGAACCAGTTCCCGAAAGTCAATTCGTCCATCAGCTGTAAAAAAGAAGATAATTTTTCCCATGTCGAATGTATAATCGACATCGATAAGTTTCATCGGCAGTTTATGCTTGGCAATTTTTTCCAAGCAGATGGAAAATGCCTTTTTTTCGCGTTCTTTGTTTTTTTCTACTTGCCGTACATCTTTTGCCGTCGCTTTACGAATAATCGGCTTTAAAGGCTGTACTACTTCTGCTGAATCTACACTGCGCGGCGCAATAACGACAGAGCCGTATTCCATGCCGCGCGCCGTTTCTACGATGACGCCGTCGTTTAAATTCAACGGAATTTCCGTAGGGTCAAAATAATATATTTTACCGGCAGGTTTAAACCGTACACCTACAACTATCAACTAAATGCCTCCTTTTTGCGCTATGCATTGTATGCACACATAATCCCATACCAATCGGATGTTGACATGACGCGTAATCGCTTCTATGCCTTCTTCTAAAATTTTCATCATATGAAAAATACCTGCATCGGTCCAGTAGGGAAGTACTTTCAACATGTCCTGCTTATAAGGAACAAGCCGCAAGAGGGATGTATCCGCACCGCTGCGCAGCACAGCCATATCTCTAAAACATAAGCCCAATGAATGCAGTATTTCTTTGCTTTCTTCGTCGGTATACTCACCGGACACAGACAGCCATTTGGCGTATGGACAGGCGTGAGTCGTCATAATATGCAGGAAATCCAAAGCCCGCTTAAATTCCTGCGCGCCGTTTCCCTGCAAATACGCCAGCACCGTTTTGACGATGCCGTTTCCCCATGCGACAGCTTCTGTATACCGGTCAGCCTCGCCGCCCTGCAGCTGTACCAATCCCTGCAGCATTTCTTCATCGCCAACAGGCTCAAACAAAATTTCTGCACAGCGGGAAACAATCGTCGGCAGCAGTAAGGCCGGCTGGTCTGTAATCAATATAAAATAAACGCCTGTCGGCGGTTCTTCCAATATTTTCAGCATGCGGTTGGCAAATTCTGCATTCATCGTTTCGACATGGTCAATGATGCATATGCGCTTGCAGCCTGCTTTTCCCTGTAAAACCAAATGACTCTGCAGCTGCCGAAACTGGTCTACCTTGAGCATGGCGCCATTCGGTGCCAAGTAATAGCCGTCATCTTTATCAGCAATGACAGGCATATCTGTTTTTTCATCTATATGCACATGGGCAAAGAGAGGCCGTCCCACCATAGCCGAGGCAATGGCACGGGCCATCATCGTCTTGCCGATACCGGCCGGCCCGGCAAAAATCATGGCATGGGGCATGCGGTCTTTTTCCAACAGCCGCAGCAAACGGTTTTTAATTTCCCGGTGCCCAATAATCGCCTGAAAATATTGGGAATACATAGGCCGCCTCCTTTGCCGAAAAAACACTCTAACTAATTTATTATAAAAAAAATCGGCAGTAAAGTCTAGGTTTACTGTCGATTTAGCGGCCGTTCTTTTCTATATGAATATATAATATCCCAGCACGGGCATAGAACACATAAAAAAGAAGACCTAATCTATTGCAGTATCTGCATCACCTTTTGATATACGTCTTCATGAATCGCCTGAATCGGCCGCATTTCGTCGTGGAGTGCACAGGAAATCCGCTGCCATTGATACTTTTCTGCCAACACATCATAGGCTTCGTGACAACGCCGCAAAAAATCCGCATTGCCCTCATGAATATCGCCGGTCTGTCCACCGGTCTTGCCCACACGCTGTGCCATCAGCTGTTCTGTCAGTGCCAGCGGTACATCCAATAACAGTACACAGTCCGGTCTTGGCAGTCCCAATTTGTCAAATTCAAAATCTTCCAGCCAATTCAAATAGGCGTGCTGCTGTAAAAGATTATCTATTTTGATCATCTGATACAGCATATTGCTCGTCGTATACCTGTCTGCTACGACAATGCCGCCGTCAGCTAAAAACTGTTTCCATTTCATTTGATACGACGCAAAGCGGTCTACAGCATAAAATGCAGACGCTGCGTAGGGATTCACCGCATCGGCTTCGGTTCCAAAATCACCGCGCAGATACATTTTTACCAAGGCACTGGAATCGCTGTCATAATCAGGGAAACTGACAGCCCGGACAGCTTTGCCGTCCTGCTGCAAATGTTCGACAAGCAGTTTTGTCTGTGTCGCTTTGCCGCTGCCGTCGCCGCCTTCTATAATAATCAATTTGCCTTTCATAGCCTCACCTTTCCAATACACAAATCGTCTGTAATGTTCCGTCTGCCGGACCATTGGGATGGTATCCTTCAGCCAGCTTTTTCTGTATATATGCCATGCATTCGTTGGTAATCACTTCACCGGCACCGATGACGGGAATGCCCGGCGGATAAAACGTAACCGTTTCGGCGGCAACACGTCCTTCTGCTTCGGCAAAGGGAATCACTTCTCTAGCAGCTGTCCACGCGTTTCGCGGTGCTGCAGCCATTTGCGGCGTCGGCAGCGGCCGTTCCTGCACCGGTACAGCCGTGCAGACTTCATGTACAGCTGCAATATGCCGGCAAGCCTGCAGCAATGCCTGCACCGATGTCTCATCATCCCCCAATGTAATGAGTACCAATACATGATTGCCCGCTACCAGTTCCACTTCGATACCCTGCGCCCGCAGCGCTGCCTCAGCAGCTCTGCCGTCCAGTCCCAGTCCGGAAAAATCAATCGTCACTTTCGTTTCATCAAAGCCGCCGACAGCTTCGTACCGCATGATTTCCCGACCAAAAGAAAAAATGCCCGGAATCGCATTTAGCTCCTGCCGCAGCTGCCGGGCCAGTGCCACAGCACGGCCAACGAGTTCCGGCCCATGCAGCGCCGCCTGTTGTCTGGCACTGTCCAGTGACGCCAAAAACCAATAATGCGGACTCGTTGACTGTACAACAGCCATCGCAGCACTCACTCGGTCCAGAAGCGGAAATCCCCGGCGGCAGTGCAGCATAGAAGTTTGGGTCAGCGAACCCATGAGTTTATGCGTGCTCTGCGCTGCGCAGTCTGCACCGCAGACTAATGCTTCGTCCGGCAAATCAGGATGAAACGGCAAATGGGCTCCATGGGCTTCATCAACCAGAACCCATAATCCATGAGCATGGGCATATGCGGCCATTTCCGCCAAATTCCCGGCAATGCCATCATAGGTAGGATAGGTAAAGACGACGGCTTTGGCCTGCGGATGCGCGGCTATTGCTTGTTTCAAAGACAATAAATCCGGTCCCAGCGATACTTGTTCTTTTTCAGCAAAACGGCTTTCCATATATACGGGCATCGCTCCACTCAAAATCAGGCCGCCTATGACACTGCGGTGGGCTTCCCGGGGAATAATGATTTCATCACCGTCACGGCAGACAGCCAGTATCATCGCTTCTACGCAAGCCGTTGTACCGTTGACAGAAAAAAATGTTTTCCCTGCCCCATACAAGTCTGCTGCCAAATCCATGGCTTCTTTCAGTGACGCTTCCGGCTGAAATAAATCATCCAGTGCATACATAAGACCCAAATCACGCCGCAGTGCATCGCCAAACAGATTTTTTTGGTACGCAGAAATTCCCTTTCCCAATTTATGTCCCGGTGTATGAAAAGGAACCATTTGTTCACGGCAGTATGCTTCCAACGCTTCTGCAAAAGGAGCCTGCTTCTGTTTTTCTCTATTCATGACCTGCCTCACCGTTTCGCCAAAAAATCTTCAAGCAGTGCATAGCTTTTTCCATACGAGAACTGCTGCATGCGCTGCAAAGACCGCTGCAGCGAGCCATGAATACGGTACGACGCAAATTCATCCGGCGTTACCCACTGATACGCAATATGTTCATCCGAAATAACGACATGTTCCGTTTTCGCCTGAGCCGTAAAAATTACGCCGTTTAAAAACTGTCCGTCTTTCTTTTGGTAACTCCAAATACCGGCAGGAGCTTCCAGTTCTACGTCTAATCCCGTTTCTTCTTTGACTTCACGACGCAGCCCTGTTTCAAAATCTTCCGTAAACCGCAGCCCGCCGCCGGGAAACTCCCAATGGTGCAGTCCTTCTGCATCATTTTTCTGCAGCAGCAGCAGTTTCCCCTCAAAAAAAATCATTGCTTTTACACTTAATCCCATCAATACATTTGCTTCCTGCGCCATGATATGCCCCCATCCATATAGATTCAAAAAGTTTAGTGCTATTATACCATATTCTATACAGCAGCGGATATACAGCCAATGCCTTTCGCGTATATTTTACAACAATACAGAATATCTTATATCTGTCCCATTTACGTAGGCCGATATATCTTGTAAAATGGAAGTACAGATTTTTTTGAGGAGGTTTTACGTTATGTCTGCTAAACGAGTTCTTGCTATACATGATATGTGTTCTTTTGGCCGCTGCTCTCTGACGGCTGCCATTCCGGTTATCTCGGCTATGGGATTTCAAGTCTGCCCATTTCCGACAGCCTTATTCAGCAATAATCTGACATACGGTGATTTTACATTCTCTGACTTTACGCCGCATATGAAAGAATTTATGGATAAATGGACACAATTAGGATTTTCTTATGATGCCATTTACAGCGGTTTCTTGGCAGATGCCGGTCAAATTGCCATTGTGGAAGAAGCCATCCAGCGTTTCAGCAAGCAAGACGGCTTAGTCGTCGTAGATCCGGCCATGGCAGATGATGGCAAATTATACCCTGTCTTTAAACCGAACATCGTAACCGAAATGAAACATCTTATCAGCCATGCGACGGTTATTACGCCAAACTTTACGGAAGCCTGCCTGCTTTTGGATATGCCCTATCCCGAAGATGCACCGTCTACGAAAACAACCAGCAAGCTCTGCCAAAGCCTCAGTGCCAAAGGCCCTAAAAAAGTCGTCATTACCAGTGTTCCTTCTACAGATGATACCATCAAAATCGTCAGCTACGACGCCACTACGTCTTCCTATGACGAATACGTCGTTTCCCGTATACCGTTTAGTACCTGCGGTACAGGCGACTTGTTTACCAGCGTCCTTACAGGCTCCCTTCTCGGCGGCACACCGCTGCATCATGCCGTACAAAAAGCCGCGGAATTCTTAGCCTATGCCTTAGATTATACCTATGCAGCCGGCTCCGATTACCGCGAAGGCGTCCAAGTCGAACCCTGCCTGGCTCATTTGATAGAAATGAAGTAACCGTATAATACGTTTATACATAAACTTTTTATCACAACAAAAGAGTGATGACAAAACGCAAAAAGCGAATCGTCATCACTCTTTTATTATGCCTTTTCGAGGAAAAAGTTCTCCAGCAAAAAATAATGTCATTTATATCCGCCAGTCTTTGCAATACGTCCCCAAATGTCAAAAACAGCTTTTAAGGAAGTTATTTCGTATACCTTTTCACACTATCTATTAGATGTTTTATATTTTTATGCTATATAACGCATTTTTTATTTAATAATTGTTGACAGTAAATTTCGATAATGTTATATTGTAGAAAACACTTGTACGTTATAACGTACAAAAGATGTGCTGTTTTTAATAAAGGAGGAAATCACTATGTTGACTGAACGTATTCAAAAAGCAAAAGATGCATATGTTAATGATATGCCTTCTATTTCGTATGAAAGAGCACGTATTTGGACGGAATCATATAAAAAAACAGAAGGACAATCCGCTATTATTCGCCGCGCCAAAGCATTTAAAGCTGTCTGCGAACAATTAGGCGTTCATATTTTTGAAGGCGAACTTATTGTAGGTGCTATTGGTGAATTTCGGAAGTGCGGCATTCTAACTCCGGAATTTTCTTGGACCTGGGTAGACCGCGAAATGGATAACTTCTCAACTCGTGAGCAAGATCCCTATAAAATGACAGCAGAACAAAGAGAGTATGTACGTAAAAATATATTCCCCTACTGGAAAGGAAAGTCTGTAGAAGAAGCTTTCTTGGCCCAAATTCCAGAAGAAACCGCAAAAGTAGGTGTGGATACAGGTATTGTAGATACAGATTCAAAATGGAGGCAGTCTGTCGGTGAAATTACTCCTGATTATAAAGATGGATTGTTCACCAAAGGATGGCAGGGTATTATTGATGAATGCAAAGAAAAATTAGAAAATGTACAGTTGACATCTTCTGATGGCATGGAAAAGAGAAATTTTTATCAGTCTGTTATTCTTTGTGGTGAAGGAATGATCACGTTAGGAAAACGGTATGCTGAAGAAGCCAAAAAATTAGCCGAAAAAGAAAGCAATTCTGTACGCAAACAAGAATTGCTTCAGATTGCTGACATCTGCAATAAAATACCGGCCCAGCCGCCTACTACATTTCAAGAAGCATTACAGATGATTTGGTTCTATCAATGGGGCGGCATTATTATGGAAAATCCTCTTTCTTTAAACCCAGGCAGATTTGATCAATATATGTATCCATATTATACATACGATATGAAACACAAAATTCATGACAATGATGGCATTCTGGAATTGATTGAATGCTATTGGCTGAAACTTTCTGAATGGGTTTGGACCATCTCTGCGAATACAGCCGATTTCTTTGCCGGGTATAATCAGTTCCAAAACTTAACTGTCGGCGGCAGTGATCGCAATGGAAAAGATGCTACTAACGAATTAAGCTATCTTGCGTTGAAAGCAACTAGTGAAGTAAAAACGCATCAGCCTGGATTATCTGTTCGAATTTCTCACGACAGTCCCCGCGAATTTGTTGATGCCGTCATGGAACTAGTAGCACAGGGAACTGGCTTCCCTGCTATTCATAGTGATAAGACCGGTTATATGATGTTAAAAAATTTGGGGTATGAAACAGAAGATGCGCGTGATTGGAATAACTGCGGCTGTGTCGTTCCTCATTTTAGAAAAACATTTGAATGGACCAGTACGGCAAATGTTAATTTCAGCGCCGCTCTTGAATATGCAACGAATTTCGGCAAAAGCCGGTTGACAGGAAAACAAATGGGCTTAGTAATGAATCGTGCTTTTAAGACTTACGATGAATTAGCCGCTGCGTATTACAAACAGTTCGATAATCTGATTGCTGTTGCAGTAGAGTCTTCTATCTTAGCCCAAAAAATTCAAAAAGAATATATTCCCCGCCCTTATTTTTCAGCCCTTTCTGAAGAATGCCTGCAGTCAGGTAAGGATATCGTTGACGGCGGTGCTAAATACAATATTGGTCCTGTTCTTACAGGGATTGGCTTAGCTGAATCAGCTAATAGTTTAGCAGCTATAAAGAAACTCGTCTTTGATGATAACGTCTGCACATTACAGGAAATTTTTGAGGCCTGTGATAAAAACTGGGAAGGGTATGAAGAACTTCGCAAACAAGCACAAGCATGCCCCAAATATGGTAATGATGATGATTATGTAGACGATATAGCTAAACGAATAGAAAATCATTACTATGAAGAAACAATAAAATACAAAGATCTTTACGGTCATTCCTTTACTTCTGCCTTCATGGGAATTTCAAACTTTATTCCTACCGGCAAAGTATTAGGTGCATCTGCCTGTGGCCGCAAGGCAACCGAACCGATTTCTGAAGGCATTTCTCCTGTAGGCGGAACAGACACGTCTACACCATTGGCTGCAATGAAGTCCTGTGCCAAGATGAATCAGGATATTCATTCCGGCGGTACGCTGCTCAATATGCGCTTGAGCCATGATTTGGTAGCAACAAAACGTGGCCGCAGTAATTTGGCAGCAGTTGTGCAGTCTTTCTTTGATATGGGAGCATTCCATATTCAATTTAATACATTATCTACAGAAACACTGTTAGATGCACAGAAACATCCGGAAAATTATAAGGATTTGCTTGTACGGGTAGCTGGATACAGCACACAGTTTGTACACTTATCTAAACGCCTTCAGGATTCCATTATTCGCCGTTCCGTTCATGACACATTCTAAGGGCCGCATACTGCAGCTGCAGAATTATTCTGTCAACGATGGTGAGGGTATACGAACAATCGTGTTCTTTGCCGGCTGTCCCTTACACTGCCTCTGGTGTGCCAATCCTGAGGGATATACAGGGAAAAATCGGATTATGTACATTCAAACACGGTGCATTGGCTGCGGCCGATGCATCCGCGTTTGTCCTAAAAACGTCGGCATGAATCTAAATGATCCCATAGAACGGGACAAATGCAATGGCTGTGGTAAGTGCGCAGAAGCTTGTTTAGAAAATGCTCGTAAAAATACAGTTACAGAAATGACTGTTGACGACATCATAAAAAAATTAGAAACACAACTGCTATTTTTTCATAATTCCGGCGGCGGCGTAACATATTCAGGCGGCGAATGCACTGCTCAACCAGAATTTTTAGCAGAGTTAGTCAACAACGTATATGATATGGGCTTAAATCAGGCAATGGAAACAAGCGGCTATTTTGACTTAAAACCGTTACAACCTACCTTGGAAAAAATTGATTTATTATTTATGGACATAAAACTTATGGATGATAAAAAACACGCCCAGTTTACGGGTGTAGATAATCACCGCATTTTGCAAAATATAGCCGTACTAGGGAAACAACGAAGTGATATTGTAATTCGAGTTCCTACCATTATGGGAGTTAATGGAGATGATGATAATATTAGGAAAACTGCTCGTTTTGTAAAAAGAAATTTAAAAAATCCTTGTATGGAATTATTACCGTATCATCACTATGGCGAAGATAAATATCAGCAGCTAAGCATGCCGTATAACGCCGAACTCTTTCGAACACCCACTACGGAAGAAATACATCACTTAAACAAAATTATTGAAGAAGAAGGCGTTCATATTGTGTCATTTAAATGATGCAATATGAGTAACTTTTCTTGTTAATTAAATGTACAGTTTTTATAAATGGCGACCACTACTGGCCGCCATTTATTTTGGCTATTAAACTACCCATAAGACAAAATACAAAATGATAGAATATGTTTTACACGTATACACTTTAAGTATATAATAACCATAAAGTGCTATAGAATATTAGGAGAGACAAATGAAAAAAAATATAATATCTGAAAACGATCCTGCCAAGGGAATAGGAAAAACTTTAAAAAAAATTCGGTTTGACCGTGATTTAACATTAGATAATGTATCTTTATTAACGGGTGTAAGCAAAACGATGCTGGGACAAATAGAACGCGGTGTATCCGTTCCTACTGTATCCGTCTTATGGAAAATCGCCAAAGGACTGCAAGTGTCATTATCTACATTATTAAATGAACAATCGCTGCAGTATAATGCGGTTAACATTTTAGATGATTTACAACCAGTATATGATGAAAACAATAAAATGATTTTATATAATATATTCCCTTTTAATCCGCTTAGTGGCTTTGAATATTTTTATATTATATTAAAGCCTGGCGCAAATCATAAATCTGACCCTCACCGCAGTGTTGCAGAGGAATATATCATTGTTACAAAGGGAACCCTTACTTTACAGCTAGAGCAGCATACATTTACGTTAACTGCTCCTGCTAAAATAAATTTCCGTGCTAATATCTGGCATTCTTATACTAATAACACGAATGATGATGTAATATTTCAAAATATCATGAAATACTAAAAATACCCTTATGAAGCTGTATTTGAGCTGACTTCCCAATATCAACTTAAAATCTAACGATGGGAAATCAGCTCAATTTTCATAAGGGTATTTTTTATGATGGCTATATATGCAAAAAATTCGTGTGCTAATAATTTGACATACTTTCTAGAAATATACCTAAGCAATACATCATTTTATTTTACAGATTTTCTCTATTGCTTTTTCGCAGCTTTGTTAAAAAATATTCTAGCAATAACCACGCCGCCAACAATAATTAAAATATTCAACAGCCATCCCGGTAAATGCAGCACACCCCAGAAATACGACACTGCAATGGCAAAAACAATAGTCCATGCCCCCATTCCTAAGTTCTTGCAAGCTAATTGAACATACACCGCGCCAAATACGGATGTTAAAACATATTTAAACGAATTTTGAATAAATGGGGGCAGTATATCCAAAATACCTTGCCCTACTAAGACAAAAATAGTTACCATTGCAACAGAAGTTAACACACTGCCTGCAACCCCGATGGTAGAAATAATATCTCCTTCCGGCGTGCTCGGTTCCACATTAGCAGCTTTCTGAGCCATGGTAGCACTCGGGCAGCGAATATCTGCATTACTCCCGGCAATCCATCCTAAATACGATCCGCTAACACCTAGTAAGCTAAAATAAGTAATTGGCTGAATAATCCATGAAGCACCAAACGTAACAGCTAATACGGCCCACATCTTACATATATCTTCTGCTGGCGGGATAATTCCATATGCCAAATATACATAAGCTGCTGGCGCAAAGTTGGCAATTGCAGCACATATCATAGCAATCGTCCCAATACGTATTGCTTTTTCATCATAACTCATTCCCGTGGTCAAATCCGGCATCATCGCTTACCTCCTTACTTATCCAAAAATTGCAGTCGTAACCATCATACCAATCAGCATCGATATACCTAATGCCAATTCTTGAAGACGCGCGTGTTTTGCAAACATTTTAGAAATAATCAACATAGAAACAGCCGAAACAGCCGTTGCACACCATAAACCAGGCTTCAATGAAACAAGTTGTCTGGACGTTAAATAAGCAAAAAGACCGACCGTTGCCCCTGACAATCCCATTTTGACCCAAGACGGGTTATATTTTTTGTTCAATTTGGCAACATACTTACTCATTCCCGGAGTAAGTATCAGCGTGACCAAAATCCAGCCGAAATTATTTAATGCCATGCCCCATAACGCATATACAAATCCTTTTAAGCCAAAGTCAGCCGCCTGGGGATCTAATCCTACAACACCAGCTGCCAATGATATCGCTGCAATTTCCGTTCTTGCAGCACCGACATCATTTAACCGCATCCATGTAGTCGGAGCCCCGACTACAGCAATCAACGCAAAAGCAATAATAACCGGAGAAAGAGATGGGCCAATGGCTGTAATCATGGCAGAACGCAAGCCTGCTATACAGCGGGATTTTTCCAAACCTATTTTTTTGGCTTCTGAAAAAGATATTTTCAGATATACACAGGCAGATACTAATAAGACGATGACCATTAAGCTGGAAATTGCCCATAATCCAGGACTATTTAGAACTAAATTTTCATCCATTTTTTTACCTCCATATCCTTCTAATCAGGTGACAATCAATTACTGATTGCCACCTCTATCCCCTTCTTATAATGCTAGTTCATCAGCATCTATAATCGCAGCTGCAAACCAGTTAATCCGATCATACAAGGAATCCACTACTGCAAATTCCCGAGTTGTATGATTCCAGTTGCCTCTTACTCCGCAGGAACAAAGTACAGGAGTTCCTGCCGCTTGTATAAATGTTGCATCAGAACAGCCTCCAACCTGAGTCGGCTTTGTATCAGGATACCCATAATTTTTTGCAGTCTGAGCCATAAATTCATACAGTGCCATAATTTTGTCATCTGTTTCAAGCGGAGTAAATAAATTTAATTCCTTATACGTACAAGTTGTCCCTTTGACGTAATTTTTGGCACAAATTTCAGCAACTGCATCTTTAACCCGATTCATTTCATCTGCTGTCTTGAATCGGATATCTAACTGACACATGCATTCTGCCGGAACGGCATTAGGAATAGTTCCCCCTTTAATGACTCCTGTATTAACAGTAGTCCCTTTTTCCAAATCTGTTAATGCTTGAAAATCCAATACTTTATGAGCCATTTCTTCAATGGAACTAATCCCATCCAAGAAAGCCGCTCCAGCATGTGCCGATTTGCCAGTAATAAAAACATCAATTCCAAGTCGGCCTTTTCTTCCTACTGCTAATCCATTATCCATCAAGCCGGTTTCCATATTAAGAGCAAACAAGCAATCTGCAGAATTTTTAGTGATAAAATCAGCTACAGTTGTGTAATTATGCAACCCTTCTTCATCAGGTGCATATAAAATCTTAATAGGCCGTTCTGTATACCCTACTGCATTCAACGCCTTTACTACGTAAAGAGAAATTAAAATGCCGCCTTTCATATCTAATACACCCGGTCCATACGCATTTCCGTCAACAATATGAAACGGTTTTTCTGGATATAGATCGGATGCCAAAGCAGTATCCATATGTCCACTAAATAAAATCGGTTTTCCTTTGCGGTCTGCACCCAAAGTTCCCATCAATAATTTACCAGATTCCGGTGCAAAATCAATTAAACTGCATTCAAACCCTTCTGCTTCAAATTCATTTTGCAGCCATTTTCCAACAGCGTTTACATCTTGCGCATCTCTCCAAAAATCTTTTAAATTAATTAGCTCTTCATATTTTTTTACAATTTCTTCCTGATGTGCTGCAACATATGCTTCAATCTTTTCAACCATTTCTTTGTTCATTTGTAATTCCTCCTTAATGAATACCCATTACAATTAAAATAAGCTTTGTAATCCACATGGAAATAAAAGCATCAATAATTGGCAATACCAGCAATATTTTGTGCCATCTTTCATTAACGTTAGCCACAATAATAACTCTGACAAAACCAGCTAACAACGTTCCCATTGTAATAACGGCCGGAAACATAATAGTTGCTTGTATTGCCGTTAGTTTTCCTGTTTCATACATAGTCGCAACAGTTGCCACCCCTGCCGCCTTGGCAAAAAAAGCTGCAACCAGCGCCACAATTGCTTCTCCGGGCAGGCCAAAAACGCCCATAATCGGAGCAACAAGATTGCCAATAATTGTCATCAAACCGGTAATTGTTAGAAATTGTACTAATACATATGCTAAAATCAGCGCAGGTGCTACAATTTCTGCACACAGATAGAATCCTTTTTTGGCGCCTGCCATAAATAAACTGATAACATTCGCATTATTCTTTTTCTTTGCTATGCTTTCATTAGTCGCAGCCATCATACTTCTCCTTTCAAGGAAATTTTATTGGACTTATTTCGAGTAAGAATATAAAATCGCATCAAATTAGCGCCTATTACTTTGACAAGGAAAATTACGGCAATAATAACACCTACGGGACATACACAAATAGGAATTAACGCTGCTCCGCTGCCAAATACATTACTGATCAACCCCGAACCGGCAATCTGATAAGAAGAAAAAATAGTACGTTCATCATCTGTAATTAATTTATTGTCTGCCAATTCCTTGGTCATTACTGCCGCAGCATCTGTACTGGTAAAGCTAGTAACAAATGCCAAGCCAGTAGCCCCCGGAATGCCCATAAGAGGCTTCAAAATATACCTGAATATTTTTTCTGCGGCAAGCAACGCACCCAGGGATTCAGCTACATTGATCAATCCCAAGGCAAACATTACCGTAGGAAAAAGAGTCAATGCAAAAAGGAAGCCGCCATCTGCACCCGTACCGCCTTTTCCTATAAATGTACCTCCTGATGCAATTTGTCCAAACTTTCCTACCAATACTTGAAAATCAAATGCCTGCATTGGCGTATCTGAATGCGTAAATATACCAGAAAACGCAATGACTAAAATAATAAGTGAACACCAGCTCTTCCAAGTAATCTTGTTTTTTCCTTGTGTATCCATAAAAACACCTCCAACTATATCAACCAGCAACATAATTATGGTATAATATTAACAAGATACGTTTTTTGCATTTTGTCTTTTATTATTGCGTTTTTATTATTCGTACGTTTCATTAATTGTATTCTACATAAAATATGTTGTCCTTTATAGCGCCTTTTTAAGACTTTATATTCATTAAATAGTCTTTATTACGTCCTTATTTTATATAAGTTAGCTTATTCCAAATAAAAAAAGAATCATAGAACATTACCCCTTTCTTAAAAATAAAAAGACCTTCTGCAATTTTCATATTGCAAAAGGCTCCGCTGCCTACTATATAAAGTTTTATTTCCTATATAAAATACAGAAAATGTATGTTCATAATATACCATTCGTTTTCTGTTCTGTCAATGGTTATTGTTTATTTTTTATGTGTTTTTATGTTTATATTTTATTTATTATTGTTTTTCACATTAAAATATTTCATTTATTCATTTATCGTCAATAATACATTGTCTAATATTAGATTCTTTTTACTTCCACACACGCTTACGGTATCCATCTTATTTATAAAAAATTATATAACTCAATACTTTTATATTTCTATTTATAATTTTAAAGGAGATTGATCATATTGCGTATTTGTCTATTGTCACCAGAAAATGTGCTAGAAAGTAAAATTTCCATCTTAAAAGATCGGTTTTGTCAATTAACGTTGGATTTTCTATTTTATCCTTCAATATTTACAATTCCAAAATTATTATCAGGAAAGCAAAGAAATTATGATGCCCTTATCTTCTTAGGGAAAACAACGTTAAATTATGTCTCATCCAAACTAACACCCACTATTTCTTGGTACGTAGTTCCCCGCAGCAGTGCAAGCATCGTACAGTTATTATTCAGTCTCTCCCTTTCTTCCTATAATATTTATGAGTTTATAAGCGATGCTCCTCAAGATGAGTTAAATATTATTTACGATTCTTATAAACAGACGTTTGCTTCCCCCTTTACACCAAAAATCATAAATGCTCCTGAATATGTATTTAATGAATTATTTTACGATAATTTAGTGAACTATTATATGCAGTGCCAAAAGCAATACGACAACTACACCTGCATTACAATTTATTCTGATGTTTATCAACGCCTCAAAGATAAAAATTTTCCCATTGTATTTTCTTGTGCTTCTTTGACTGACATAAGCAATACTATAGAAAAAGCACATTCTGCATTTCTTTTGCAATCCAGTCGAGAAAGTCAGATTGTTATTATTCATATCGCAATTGATGAGCCAAATAATTATTCTCCTATTGCCGATGATGAATACCAAATAGCAATAGAAAATTTAAATGTAGCTAAACTTATTTATGCTTTTGTTAAAAAGATACAAGGCGCTTTGTTTCCCATAAAAAATACAGAATTTCTTCTATTTTCGACACGGACAATCATAGAGCATGAAACAAATAAATTCAAGGAATTTTCTCTTATGGATGCAGTAAAAAAAAATACGGCAAAAACAATTAGCGTAGGAATCGGACTAGGTACAACAGTATTTAAATCCAAAAAAAATTCCTATGCAGGGTTAAAAAAAGCTCAAGCAAACGGTGGAAATCAGATATTTGTCGTATATGATGAAAACACAATTCGAGGGCCGTTTCCATCTAAAAAAGTTCATCCCACTCCTATTATGAATGATCGATTTTCTTCTTTATCAAGTGAAACAGGAATCAGCTCTTTCACATTAAGCCAGATTCACAAACTTTTAACTGAAAAAGGAAGCCATGAATGTACTGTAAACGAATTGTCTGATTATTTACACATATCTACGCGAGCTGTAAATCGAATAATTCTAAAATTAATTGATACACATCATTGTTATGAAATAGGGAAAAAATATCACCATAAAGCCGGCCGTCCATCACGGATATTACAATTCAATTTTTAATTATCCATTCCCATATACAAGGATTTAAGTAATTTCACTACAGAATTACTTTTGTCATTGTACACTCATATCTATTATTTTATTTTTTGGCAAGATATTTTACTAATCCCCCAAGAGGCACCTGTTGGAGGATTTGAAAGGCACCCCAACATTTGACAAAGAACCAAAAAAAGACACCCCGTACATAATCGTACAGGGTGTCTAACAATAATTTCAGCAGAAATTATTTCAATTCAACAGAAGCGCCTGCTTCTTCGAGTTTAGCTTTGAGAGCTTCAGCGTCAGCTTTAGCAACGCCTTCTTTAACAGCTTTAGGAGCGCCGTCAACGAGAGCTTTAGCTTCTTTCAAGCCGAGGCCAGTTACTTCACGAACAACTTTGATTACGCCGATTTTTTTGTCGCCAGCAGCTGTGAGGATAACATCGAATTCGGATTTTTCTTCAGCAGCAGCGCCGCCAGCAGCAGGAGCTGCAGCAACAGCTACAGGAGCAGCAGCAGATACGCCGAATTTTTCTTCCATATCTTTTACGAGTTCGGAAAGTTCCAAAACAGTCATGTTTTCAATGGCTTGCATGATTTCTTCTTTAGTCATTTTAAAATACCTCCATAGTATCAGTTTTTAATATTACAGTGTTTAGTTTCGTGTTACTAATCAATCTCTATTACGCCGCATTAAGCACTTTCTTGTTCTGCTTTTTTAGCACGTACTGCGTCAAGCACATAAACCATATTGCGGATATTGCCCTGAAGTACGTTGACGAGGCCAGAGATAGGAGCCTGCATGCTGCCGACGATTTTTGCGATGAGTTCGTCGCGGCTTGGCAAGTTTGCCAATGCGTCAACAGATGCTTTGTCAATAACTTGACCGTCAGCAATACCGACTTTAACGGTAATAGCTTCTGTCTTTGTTTCTTTGATGAATTCTTTAAGAATTTTTGCCGGAGCTACAACATCTTCTGTAGAATATGCGATAGCTGTCGGACCTTCGAGGAATTCATCCAATCCGTTGTAGCCGAGTTCGTCAGCAGCAATACGAGTTAACGTGTTTTTGATAACTTTGTATTCAACGCCGCCTTCGCGGAATTTACGACGAAGTTTTGTAACTTCAGCTACGCTTAAGCCGGAAAAACCGACCAAAACAGCACCCTGAGCGGACTGCAGTTTTTCTTTCATTTCTTCAACGACTGCAGCTTTTGCCGGGGATACCTGATGTTTTGCATACATAGACATGTTTCGATACACCTCCTTGATGTGGGATTTATATCGTCTTAGCAATAAAAAACGGCCTCATTTGCATGAGGCCGAACTAGTCATAGTCATAATCTGCTAGTTTTAGCCTCAGATGGCGGACAATTGTCCATTATACATACCTTCAGTCTACAGCTAAGAGAGATATTATTGTTCGTCAGCTTTTACAACACCTTTAACGCTGAACGGGTTGATGTGAATACCAGGGCCCATTGTGGAGCTGATGGTAATCGATTTGATGTACTGGCCTTTAGCGCCCGACGGTTTTACTTTGATAAGTGTATCGACGAGAGTCGTAAGGTTTTCAATCAATTTATTTGCATCGAAAGATTTTTTGCCAATAGGGGAATGAATGTTACCGGCTTTATCTGTACGGTATTCAACTTTCCCGGCTTTACTTTCGGAAACAGCTTTTGCAACGTCCATCGTTACAGTACCAACCTTCGGGTTAGGCATTAAGCCTTTAGGACCGAGGATCTTACCTAAACGACCAACTTTGCCCATCATTTTCGGTGTAGCGATTGCTACGTCGAAATCAAGCCAGCCGCCTTTGATTTTTTCAACCAAGTCGTCTGCACCAACGTAATCTGCGCCGGCTTCCTGAGCTTGTTTTTCCTGTTCGCCTTCAGCAAATACGAGAACAGTCTTGGATTTACCAATGCCATGCGGCAGAACCAAGGCGCCACGAACCTGCTGGTCAGCATATTTCGGATCTACGTTTAAGTTTACAGCTAATTCAACAGTTTCATCAAATTTAGCTGTATCCATTTTTTTCAAGATATCTACTGCTTCAGCCGGTTCGTACAATTTTGCTTTGTCGATCAATTTAGCTGCTTCAGCATATTTCTTGCCTACTTTTGCCATGTGTTTTCCTCCTTATGTGGTTTAGCGGGGCGATAGACCCCTTCCACGGGCAGAGAAATCGCTACCAATTAGTCAACGATTTCAATACCCATGCTGCGGGCAGTGCCTTCAATCATTTTCATAGCGGCTTCAACGTCGTTTGCGTTGAGGTCCGGCATTTTTGTCGTTGCAATTTCGCGAACTTTGTCACGACCAACTTTTGCAACTTTTTTCTTGTTCGGTTCGCCCGAAGCTTTGTCGATGCCAGCTGCTTTTTTCAAGAGAACAGCAGCAGGCGGTGTTTTTGTAATGAATGTAAAGGAACGGTCTTCATATACAGTGATTTCAACAGGGATAATGAAACCAGCCTGTTTTGCTGTACGTTCGTTAAATTCCTTTACGAAAGCCATAATGTTGACACCAGCCTGGCCTAATGCAGGGCCAATAGGAGGCGCCGGAGTTGCTTTGCCAGCTTCGCACTGAAGCTTAACCATTTTTGTTACTTTTTTTGCCATGGTGAGTTACACCTCCTTACATTACAAGATGTGGTAAGCGAATCGTTGGATTCTCCCACTCGCGGCTTACGCCACATTTTAGAAGTATATTATTCCAGACTTTTCTCAATTTGAGAATAGTCGACTTCTACCACTGTTTCACGGCCAAACATATCAATGAGGCCTTTTACGGTACCTTTTTCTTCATTAATTTCCGTAACGGTAGCAATGCAGTTTTCAAATGAACCGGATGTGATGCGAACCTGTTCACCAATTTCTACGGAAATTTGTGTCTTAGGTTCATTGTCCATACCCTGAGTTTTCAAAATCTTTTTGACTTCATCCGGTTCCAAGGGAACGGGCTTCGTTGCTGAGCCAACAAATCCTGTTACGCCAGGGGTGTTGCGTACGACGTACCAAGAACGGTCATTAACTTCCATTTCGAGAACGACATAGCCCGGATACATTTTGCGTTTTACCGTGCGTTTCTTGCCGTCCTTTACTTCTACGACTTCTTCCATCGGCACGAGAATTTTACTAATCGTGTCTTCCAAGCCCATGGATTTGACCTTGCGTTCCAGTGTAGCCATTACTTTATTTTCATAACCGGAATACGTATGGATGACATACCATTTTTTATCTGATTCCATCTAAGCGCAGGCCTCCCTATCCGACAATATTGCGAAGTAAATTAAATAACTGAGAAAATACGCCATCTGATGCGCCGATAATTGCCATAACAACAATCGTTGCAACGATAACCATGACAGTATAGTTAATCAGTTCCCTCTTTGTCGGCCAGATGACCTTCTTCATTTCTACCTTAACGCCTTGTAAAAATGACTTACCCGGATTCTTCTTATTCTTTTGTGCTGCTTTTTTAGCTGATTGTGCCATATAACCTCTCACATCCAAATAAGATTCAAGCAACATCTTATTTCACAAATTATTTTGTTTCTTTATGTAATGTTTCTTTTTTGCAGAACGGGCAGTATTTTTTCAATTCCAAACGATCCGGATTGTTTTTCTTGTTTTTGTTCGTCCGGTAGTTACGCTGTTTGCATTCTGTGCATGCCAATGTAATCGCTGTACGCATTCCTTACACCTCTCTTAATCGATAGTCTATTATAACTAGTCGCAGGCCGATTGCCTGCGTAAGACTGCCTTTATAATGTATCACACCTATAAGGCTAAGTCAAGAAAATTTTTCTGTAACTTAAAAAAGCTAGGCTTACATTTCCTGCCTAATTCTATATACTATACCATGTACTGACAAAATTGTCAATACGCGTACCATAAATAGCAAACGAGAGGGGCCTGCTGCTTGATGCAGCAGGCCCCTCTCGTTTTAGGAGTTTATGCTTCTTTAATAGTACCCTGTTCAATTTCAAACAGATGTACTGTATCGGTTTCTCCGGCCAATGTCTGCTGCACTTCTTTTGCAATATCCCGCGTTGTCCGTGAGCACGTAAAGAGGAAAATCTGTTCTTTCTTGCCAAGGTCTGCTAAGAAATGCAAGGCTTCTTTTTGCCGTTGTTCGTCAAAGCGGACAAAAATATCATCTAAGATGAGCGGCATCGGTTCAATTTGTTTGGAAAATGCCATTGCCAAGCTAATGCGAATAGCCAAGTAAATCTGGTCTCCCAAACCGCTGCTCCATTGCTTTTCCGGAATGCGGCGCTGCGTCCCGTCGACAGCATATAACTGCTTGCCGTCAAAGGTAGCCTGCAGTGTGTAGCGTCCCTGCGTCATGAGATGCAGGTAATCGCTGGCTTGGCGGATAACAATCGGCTGGCGGACCCGTTCATAATAGGCCTGCGCTTCTCCCAGCATATACTGTGCAAATGCGTAGGTAAGCCAATCATTGACTTTGGTATCCAATTCGGCTTTGCGGTTTTGTTTTTCCTGCAGCAGTTTATTATACGTATCGCTTTTAGCCATTTGGCTGAGCCGTTCAATAAACGTGCCTCTTTTTTCAGCAACTTCTGCCAGTTTCTTTTCCGATTCGGCAATTTTCTTTTCGTAATACGTCCGTTCATCCGTCCAGTTTTTCAACGTATGAATTTTTAATTCATGACGCAATGCTGCCAAATTTTTTGGGTTTTTAGCAATCAAACGGATATGTGCTTCTGATTGTTCATAAATTTCTTTATATTGTTTAAACTGCCGGAACTTAAGCACTTTGCTGCGAAATTCACCAACAGTCTGTGCACCGGTTAAGACGAGCAAATCCTGCTGCTGCCGCTTCCTGATTTCTTTATCCTTCTTCAGTTCTTCAATCTGGGCATCCCGTTCTTTTTGCTGCTTATCTTGTTCTTTAGCTACTTCAGCCTGCACGCGAATCTGCTGCCACTGTTTATATACCGTTTCTACTTGTTCCGGCGTAATATCTGCCGTAATGCCGATTTCCCTAAAAAGCTGTTCTGCTCCGTCACGCCATTGGGTAATGCGACTTTGTAAATCATCTTTGCGTTTTTGCCACGTATGCAGGGATTGCGATACATGCTGCCATTTTTCCCATATGTCTTTGGCATCCTGTATGTTTTCCAAAGAAAGTTTAGTTAGTCCTGTTGCTGTCAGCCAATTTTCCCATGCCTTGCGGCAGGTATCGACCTTTTCTTTCCAATCCTTTCCTTCTTTATCCCATTTATCATAAATAGCATCGTACATGACTTTTTGTTCTTTTTCCCATGCTGTTTTACTTTCATTTGTCTTCCAGTCCATATATTTTTTACGGACTTCATCCAGCTTTTGTGTCCATACTTCAGCAGTATCAGATGCCTCAATTTCTAAATGGGCCTGCTCAGCTAACGCCATCAACGTATCTTCCATGCCTTTTTTCCGCAAGGTCAACTCTTCCATTTTTCTAGGAAGCCGGCCTGCATTCACTCGCTGCTTTGCATACGAAAGTGCCGCAATCACTGCACATCCCAGCGCGCCGCCAAATCCCAAGGTCTGGTCAAAATCATATAAAAAGACTACTGCCAGCAAGGCAACGGCTCCTACAAAGAACAACCCCGAAAGAATCGCAAAGCCATGGGAATTATTGCCCGATTCACTTTGCAGCCACTGCAGTTGTTCTTCTATTTTCTGCCGTTCCAGCAAAGAAGCTTGAATCGCAGATACGGCTTTGCCAATGGCTGTCCATTCTTCTTTAGTATGTGCCGGTTCTTTTGTATCCTCTTCTTCCGGTAAGGATGTAACATTTTTCGGCTTGGCAGCCTGCCATTTTTCCTGTTCTTGTTCAAAACGGCTCAAGCTGGATGCCAAAGCCATCCCTTTGGACCAATCAATATGTTCCGGAACGGTTTGACTGCTCCATTGTTTCAGTTTTTCTGCATATTGATTTTGTTCAAACTGCCAATCCATTTCGGTATCTGCATGATCGGCAATTTCGGCTAATCCTTGTTTCCATTCAGTCGTATGCTGAAAAATTTCATCTAACTGGGTACCGCAAATAAGCCATTTATTCCATTCTGGCTGAAACGCCGGGCCTTCTCTGGATATGGACGCCAATTTTTTGATTTGTTCTTCAATTTCTTTGATTTTATTTTCCAAATCCGTCCATTTTTGTACGCCGTCTTCCGGAAACTGGGCCACGTCGGCAAGATCTTGCATGCGTTTCATCGCATCCTGCCCGCGTTTGTATACGTCCCAGGCAGCTATGGGCATAGAAACTTTTTCAATCTGCAGTTTCGTTTCTTCAATATCCAGGCGAATCCGGTTTTCTATCTCATGAGTTGTGCGTTCCTGTGCCTGCAGCTCTGCAAATTCAGTTTCATCATAAGCCAGGCTGTGAATACGGCGGTCAAAATCGCGCTGTTCATGAAGGAGCGCATTAATGGGCTTTTTCCCTTGAGGGGACGCTACCAGCAGTTCGCCCATGAGACGCGTCAAATCCCGCCGCGTCGTTCCCATGCGTACGCCGCCTTCTACGCTGAAAAAATGGCTGCGCACTTCTTCATTGGCTAAAATCTTAAATCCCTGCAGGTCTTCCAGGCCCATGGCAAAAACCTGGTCATACGTCCGCCGGTCTAAACTATGCCACCACAAGTCTGCCGGTTCTTCATGAATCGTAAGATCTCCATCTGTCATGTACGATTCTTTTTCATTGCGATAGATGCGATACTCGTGGCCGTCATCACGGCGTATATCCATATGGCCTTTATAGCCTCGCCAATCACCCCGCTGATAGCCAAAAAACATGGAGCGGACATATTTCATGAGGGTTGTCTTGCCGCTTTCGTTTTGACCATGCATGACGATGAGTCCTTTTTCCGGCGGATTCCATTCTACATTATGATAGATGCCAAAATCATCTAAATTCATTTGTATAATTTTCATAAGTACCTATCCTCTTTTATCTGTAAGCAGCTTCTGCATGCCCAGCCACTTGGCTTTTTCAAATGCTTCCAAAAGCCGTTCATCTGATATGCCGCGGCCATAGGCGCCAAGGCGTTCAAATTCCGGCCGTTCCTGGAGAATGGCCCGCAGTGTCTTCAGTTTTTCTTCCTGCGGCAGTGCATCTATTTTATCGCTCATGTTTAAATAATCGCCTACGGTATCGGGAAGTTTGCTGCGTTCTGTCAAATTGATTTTAGGGCGTGCCATATTGCGCAGGCGTTCTACCATGACGAATGCATATTTGCCCTGTTCTTCTTCACGCCAGCTGTCTATCCAGTACTGCGTGGCTTCGGGATTATTGATGACATGATACATGCTTCCGGCGCCGACAAAGTTAACCGTAAGAAATGTCGGCTTGCCGATTTCCCGCCGTATTTTTTCTTTGGCAAAGCGGACAGATTCCCGCAGTTCCGAAACAGATTCAATGGAATCAATCGGAATATCCACGCTTTCCCAGCGGACAATACTCGTATCCACAAATTCAATATCGGTAGTGCCGTATGGGCCGACTTCCACATAATAACATCCTCTGGGCCCTGTTTCTGTGCAGTCCAGCCCCTGCGGATTGCCGGCATATACTACATAGGGCTTATCACATAGGATTTGATGTGCATGCACATGTCCCAGTGCCCAGTAATCCATGCCGCTTTCTTTTAAATCCGTCAAGCTGCATGGAGCATAAGTCGATTGTCCGCCCACCTGCGTATGAAGCAGACCGATAGCATAATGGTCTGCCGATGTGCGGCTGAAATTCCACGCCAAATTATCCCGCTGCTCCTGGTGGGCATAGCTTTGTCCATAAACGGCGGCGACTTCTTCACCGTCAACAATCAGTGGCATCCGTTCTACTTTTTCCGTGCTGAAAACATGCACATTGGGCGGAAACGGTATTTTAGCCTGCCAGGCGTCCAATGGATCGTGATTGCCGAGAACAGCAAAAACTTGAATATCGTTTTGCGCCAATTTATGAAGAAGACGCACGTAGTCCAGCTGCGCCGTTAAATTGTGATCTGCGCTGGTATATACATCACCGCTGATAAGTACAGCGTGCACTTGTTTGTCAATGGCAATCTGCACCACTTTTTGAAATGCCCGCATAGTCGCGTTTCCGACAATACGCTGCCATCGTTCATCAATAGAAGCCATATCACGGAAAGGGCTGCCTAAATGCAAATCGCCGCAATGAATAAAACGTAAACTTTTTGCCATCCCTATCCTTCTTTCTCCAGCCAAGCCTGCCGCAGTGCCGCAACGGCCTGCTTGAGCTTATCACTGGGTATCTTTGAAAAAGACAAAAGAAATTCTTTTTGTTCATTTTGTCCCGGTTGTTCATAAAATGACTGCATAGTCAGTACACGGCAGCCTTCTTTTTCTGCTTTGCTGCGCAATTCCTGTGCCGAATAGGAGCTGTGCAGGGCAATATGGCAATAAACGCCTGACGTAATCCGGCTGACTGTTATCTGGCTGCCAAATGCATCCTGTAAAAGCCGTTCCATCAGCAGCCCTTTTTCCTGATAATCTTTTCGCAACCGCCGTACATGTCTTGCCAAATCACCGCTTTGAATATACGCTGCCAATACACATTGTTCCGGTATGGATGCCCCCTGCCGAAACAAACTGCGTTTTTGATTATACAAAGCCATCAGCGGCGGCGGCAAGACCATATAGCTAAGCCGCACAAAAAAAGGAAGTACTTTGGATAACGCTCCCATGTAGATAACCTGTCCTGATGTATCTAACCCCTGCAGCGCCGGAATAGGACGCCCATAGTAACGCAGCTCGCTGTCATAATCATCTTCGATGATAAGTCCGCTGCACGTTTCAGCCCACTGCAGCAGCTGATACCGCATGCCAATCGGCATGACCGTTCCTGTTGGAAATTGATGCGATGGACTGACATAGACAAGCCGTGCCCGGCTTTCGTGCAGTCTGTCCATATCCAGCATGCCGTTATGAATAGAAATCGGTTCAATGGCAAATCCCATGCTGCGAAAAATTTCTCTTCCCAATCTAAATCCAGGATTTTCTACAGCAATACACGGCCAGGTATCCCGCAGCAGTGTCGTCAATATGCCAAGCAGAGCGGCTGTCCCTGCCCCAATGATAATATTTTCTGCTTTGGCATGCACGCCTCGTGTTTCATATATATAGCGGCTCAAGGCTTCCCGTAAATCCGGTACGCCTTGTTCGTCATTGCTCGCCGTCAAGTAAGCCGGTTCTGACAAAATCCGATTCATGTGCTTGCGCCAAATATCCAGCGGAAAATGTTCCATATCCATATCACCGCTGCCAAAATCGTATAAATACGTTGGTTTAGCTGTAAAACGAGATATGTTTCCTGTATCCGCTGTATGGCTTCTTTCTCCCATAGGACTTAAAAAAGCCGCTTCGTAGCGGGCTTTATTACGGCGGATGATATATCCTTCACTGGCAAGTTGATAATATGCTTTTTCTACTGTCATTTTACTGACGTTAACGGACTGTGCCAATTCTCGTACAGACGGAAGCCGCATGCCGGCAACCATCCGGCGGTCTTCGATTTCACGGCGGTAATATTCATATATTTGTACGTAATAAGGGGTTTTGATTCCCTTATTGATTTGCAGCATATACATCGATCCATTTCATTATTTTGTATCGTTATTATATATATTGTAGCGAAAAACTGGCATGGTGAAAAGAGGTATTTTATAAAATATCTGTACAATAGTAAAAATAATTTTGTTAATAATCTCGTTATATTGTAAACCAAATATATCTATAAATCAGTTGACTTTATGATTTCATTTTTGTATACTAGCGTAAAGTCACATATTAGAGAGGGGTTTTCTCATGAATTTAACTACACTGCAAACATATACCGAAAAAGTACTGCAAGGTCAGGATATTACCTTTGCTGAAGTGCTGGAGCTCATTTCCCTTCCCGATCGGGATACGCCGCTTCTTCTCGCCATGGCTGACAAAATCCGCCAGCATTACAGCAGCGAAGAGGTAGACTGCTGTGCTATTATCAACGGTCGTTCCGGCCGCTGTCCGGAAAACTGCCGTTTTTGCGCGCAGTCAGCCCATTACCATACAGGCGCGACGGTATACCCGCTCTTAGACAGTGAAAAAATTATCGCTGCCGCCAAAAAAGCGAAAGCTGCCGGAGCCGCTCGTTTTGCCATTGTCACCAGCGGCCGCTCTGTTGCCGAAGGGCCGGAATTTGATGCGATTCTACAGACGTTGGCACGTATTCGCCAGGAAGTTCGGATAGAAACCTGCTGTTCTCTCGGTCTGATTACACTGCATCAGGCTGTGGCACTAAAAAATATCGGCGTGTCCCGATACCATGCTAATATCGAAACAGCGCCGTCTTATTTTCCATCTGTTTGTTCCACTCATACATTTGCCGACAAGGCATCCGTCATTCATACAGCCCAAAAAGCAGGTTTACGCGTCTGCTCCGGCGGCATATTCGGTCTAGGTGAAACACCCCGCCAGCGCGTAGAAATGGCATTTACTTTAAAAGACTTCGGCATTGATTCCATTCCGCTGAATATTCTCAACCCCATTCCCGGCACGCCTTTTGCCAACAACCAACCGCTGTCTCCCTGGGAAATCTTACGCACATTTGCCGTATTTCGCTTTATTTTGCCGAAAGCACTCATCCGCACAGCCGGCGGCCGCGAAGTCAATCTCCGCTCTATGCAGGCATACGCCCTGACCAGCGGGCTGAACGGCTTGATGATCGGCGGTTATTTGACAACAGACGGCAATGCAGTATCCGTTGATATGCAGATGCTCCACGATCTGGGACGCAGACCCACACAGCCCCAAGTTTAATGAGCTGTCGCCATGGCTGCCGCAATGGCTGCCCCTAACGAAGGACCGTCTTTGACAAGCATAGGTTCTGCCATCATGGGTTGTACATACGTACCGGCCTGACAGATTCTCAGCGTATCTTCCATCATAAACAGGCTGCCCCGCACATGTTCCATGACGCTGCCTTCAACGGCAATCGTTTGACGCGGAATATCTCCATGAGGATACAAATGCCGTAAAACACCATAGCAGGCAGCTCCCGTCAGCTGGGCTGCCCGTACAAAAATCGCCGCGCCAATACTGCGCAGCGGCTTAATATCACGGGGTGATACAATGCGCTGCCAAAGTTGCCCCATGAGCATGCGTCCTTCACGGCTGCTTTCATTGGCAACGAGGCTGTTCATTTCTTTTGTCGTAAAATCCGGCAAAAACGGCGTGTCTAAATACGTCATGACAGTCTGTCTATATAACTCACAAAGATAAGCGCCGCCAATCATCTTTTCCAGCAAATGATATCCCGGCCGCTGAGACGCTTCATCTACAGCCATATCCCAGCGGTTGCGGGCTGCGCCGTCATAGCCGCCAGCTTCCAAACATAAAATCATCTGCATGGCCGGCTCATAATAACAAATATTAAATCCGGTTCCACAAATGATGCCGATTTGACTGCATCCATGCTGATATCCAGAAGCCAGCAGCAGCGCCGTCGTGTCGTTTAAAAGGGCTACCGGCTCAATCTTTTCCAGTCCCTGACGCACTAAGGCTTGCTTCAGCAACGTATTGACCAGCATTCCCTCGCCGCCCTGGACATTGATTTCCTTAGACCATTGAATCAGCGCCGCATCCTGTACGCTGCCTTGTACTACACCGAAGGAAAAAGTATGTCCCAAACGATACGCTTTATTCCCCCCTGCCGCTTCACCTACCAATGAAGCAATAAAATCAAACAACTCATCAACAGTCGTTGTACGTGACATATAATTGTATTTCCCGTCTTCTTTCAGAGGACGGGATACTTTTTTTTCTACAATAAAACAGTGTTTTCCCAACAACCGAATACGGGAAACACGGACATTGGTCCCGCCAAAGTCCAGTGCCAGATAGGTTCCCGTTTCGTTTCCCGTTGGCAGGCCTAAATAGGATTTCACCATCGACAGGGAAGACTGTCCGCCCTGCAGGACTGTTTCTATTTCTGTTGTAAAACGCTGTGAAAGATTTCTCAGCTCTGCTTCATCCCAATAAAAATACTGTGCAATACTCATCCAATCCGTTGCTTTATGTTCCATCAGAGCACCTCCGCTCAGTGTCAGTTCTTATTATACGTTCTATTGTACCATAATACTGCCCGCTTTACGGAATTCATGCACATTTTTATAGAAATCAGCAGTATTTCCCTTATTAGCGCAGAGCATCCGCCATTTTGCACATCCGGGCAATCGGCTTGACATCATGAACACGGACGATGGAACACCCGGCCAGCACGCCGGCTACACAAGTTGCGCCCGTTCCTTCCATCCGTTCCGTTACAGGCAAATCAAGAACCCGGCCAATAAATCCCTTGCGGCTCGTGCCAAGCAGCATCGGATACGGCAAGGCTGTTAAATCAGTCAAATGCTTCATCACATAGAGATTCTGTTCATACGTCTTGCCAAAGCCAATACCGGGATCGGTAATAATTTGTTCCTGCTTCATACCGGCTTTGGCAGCAATGACAGCCGATGCAATAAAAAACTTCTTCATATCCTCTATAATATTCGTGTACTCTGTCCCATCCTGATTATGCATGACAACGACTGGCACGCCGTACTCAGCGGCAACGGCTGCCATTTTTCCCGGTTCCGGCGCATATTGCAGGCCCCAGATATCGTTCATTATATGAGCGCCTGTCTGCATCGCATACGCTGCCGTTTCTGCTTTATATGTATCTACAGAAATAGGTACCGGGCAGGCTTTTACCAATTTAGGCAAGATACTGTCCAAACGGGCAATTTCTTCTGCCGCCGAAATAGGCGTAAATCCGGGACGCGATGATTCAGCGCCAATGTCTATCATATCGGCACCGTCTGCCACCATTTGTTCCATGTGGCGCAGCGCCGCATCGACGTCATTCCATGTACCGCCGTCAGAAAATGAATCCGGTGTATAATTCAATACACCCATGATGAGTGTTTTTTCTCCTATCGTCAGTGATTTGCCATCTTTCCAATGATACGTGCGAATTTCTTTTGCCATTTTTCTTCTCCTTAAAAATAAAAAAAAAGATAACGACGGGCATACGTAAGGTATGCCGCAGTCGTTATCCAAATTTGGTCCGTAATCTGCAATAAAACCGTATTTAGTATATCAAGTTATCTAAAAAAACACAAGACAGCCGTATCGACTCATCGCTGCTGCAGGTCTTTAGCAACTTGCTGCAGTGCCGGAATATAGTGCATAAGAATCCGCATGACTACAGGCTGCAGCGATGCTTCTTTCGGCATACGGCGGCAGTCCTGCAGCATATGCAGCCATACATCTTCTTCAATGAAAACATATTCTTCGTATGCTGCCATAATAATTTCCTTCGGCGAGCCCATGGCTTCCATGCCCTTGCCGTCTTCCCGCAGTGCTTCCTGAAGCAACGTGATTCCCAATTCAAACTGCTCCTGAAACAGATGCACGATGCCGTGCTGAATAAATAAATTTTGTAAATCTTCTTGTTTCGCCGCTGCCAGTATCTGCAGCCGCTGCAAAAATATATCCAATGTATTCATTATGTATCACCCCTTGTATCATACCGAACCATGCTGACACATGCAAGAAAAATTTCGTCCAAGCAGCTCCCGCTGTTTCTTGCTGCAACTGCAAAAAAAGACTTCCGACACGTCAATGCCGAAAGTCTTTTTTACTATTTTTTATCCTGTGTAATTAGCGAGGTTCAATGTGAATAGTCGGGTCACACGGTCCGTATTTCGTATGAAGAGAAAATTCAACAGCATCTGAAATGGCGTGGGCCTGATATACAGGGATTCGCTTGTCTACTTCCAAATGGAAATCAAGAACAGTGACGTTGCCGCTGACGCGAGTACGCAAATTATGGTAACCCAACACGCCCGGATTGTCCAAAATAATACGCCCAATGCGGCGTTCTTCCATTTCATCCAACGAAGTATCCGTCAAATCTTTATAACTTTTGCGGCACATGCCATAGCCAACATGTAAAATACCGACCGCTACCAAGCACGCAATAGCCGGGTCAATCCAAGCCCAGCCAGTAATTTTCATTAATCCTACACCGGTAAGAACAGCTGCCGACGTCCATACATCAGCACGCAAATGCATGCCGTCTGCCTGCAGTGCTGCCGAACCTGTTTTTTTCCCGACGCTAAACAAACGCTGCGATACGATGGCATTCATCAGACTGGAAACAGCCATCACGCCAATAGCCAAGTAGAGCCCGTCTGTCTGCAGCGGCTGCGGATACAGCAGTTTTTCAACGGCTTCATACAAAATAGCCAACGCAGCGGCAATAATCAGCAGGGCTTCAAAAGCAGCCGATACGGTTTCTACTTTGCCGTGCCCATAATCATGGTCTTTATCAGGCGGCAGGGCAGCTTGTTTGACTGCCAAGCAGGCAATAGCTGCTGCCAGCAAATCTACCCCTGAATGGATACCTTCGGAAATAATACTGACAGTCCCCGTCGAAAAGCCTACAGCTAATTTTCCAATAACCAAAAGGCTGTTGCTAATGACGGACAGCCGCGCTGTACGATGTTTTAGTTGATTTTCATTCTGTGACATGTTGATCGCTCCTTATACGCTTTCCAAACTGAACTTTCCACGATACAAGTCCACAGGACTTTTAGCAGTATATTCATACAAAAAAATACCTGTGGAACTACGTGTGATAGTCCCACAGGTATGCCTGCTGCTTACGCCCGGCTGTATGGTACAGCCTGTTCATCTCTTACATGTTATCATTTATGTTCTCAATTGTAAAGAGATTAGGGATATAAATATTGCATATATCTCATCAACATGCTGCAATATCATATATCTGCTGCCTCCTGTCTTTCTAAAAAAGCAGGCTCATGTTCCCAAAAATTCATTACATAGACTGCTTTAACAGGATTATGATGATCGTCAAATATCATATTCCCTGTCACACCTTGATATTCTTTCAGCTGATTTAACTGTTCTGCTATATCTTCCCGTTTGACAGACTGCCCGTTTTCCACAGCTTTTGCCAGCAGCATAAACGCATCATAGCCCAAAGCAGCATAACTGTCAGGTAATTCTCCATACATTTCATAATACGCTTCAGCAAAATCTTCCGAAAGGGGATCTTTGGCATCAGTCGCATACTGTGCCGCATAAAATACGTGCTGCAGGTAATCTGCCGGCAATGCTGCCGCCAGCATCTCTCCCTGCCAGCTGTCCGGTCCCAATACGGGACAGCCAATGCCTGCATCGCGGAGAGCTTGTATCCATACAGCGGCTGTATCCTGACTGACAGGCAAATATATGGCTTGACAAGACTGTTCTTTTAAAGCGGCTGTAACGGCAGACGTATCCATATTGCCAGATACGTTTTCATATAAAAGGACTTCTCCTCCATGGCGTTCTGCCGCTTTCTTAAAATGCGCCGCCAATTCGCAAGAGCAGGCTGTATCTTCATACAGTACAGCCATTTTTTGAGTGCTGCAGGCTTCCATCGCATACGCTGCCATCGTTTCTCCCTGCTGTGCGTTTAAAAACGCCGTACGAAATACATACGGATATACTGTATTCTGCTGCTTATCTGTCGTAATATCAGGCTGGACGCCAGCCGGACTAATCATGGGAATTTTTTTATTCATGATGTTCGTCACAGCTGCTGCCGCGCAGTCATGCACATTAGGCCCAATAATCGCTGCCACATGTCTCATATTCAGCTGTTCTACTGCCATGGCTGCATCTGCAGGCTTTCCATGGTTATCTACTGACACGAGCTTTACAGGACGTCCCAGCATGCCGCCCCGTTTGTTCAGTTGATTTTTAGCTAACACAATGCCCCGTTCTGTCGCTTCTCCCTGTACTTGATTTTCTCCGCTCAACGCCAGGTTAATACCGATAATAACCGTTCCCTGCTGCTTACTATAACAAAAAGCCACGATAACAGCCATTATGATGCAGAGGCCCGCCAGGCCGTATTTTTTTATTTTCATTGCCAACTCTGCCTTTCTTTGCCTGCAAGGTAAAAGAGAAGGGGCTGCCGCACAAAGCGACAAGCCCCCTTTGCTTGCATATTTGGGTTAATAGTTTGTAACCGCACTGTCAGAAAAATTTCTTGCGGCAATCCCTACTGGTGGGTATTACGGCAAAAACAACAGCGGATCTGTCGGCGTGCCGTTTACACGCACTTCATAATGGACATGCGGTCCTGTGCTGCGGCCCGTACTGCCGGCCAGTGAAATAATATCTCCCGCCTTGACTTCCTGTCCCTGAACGACCAGCAGCATCGAATTATGTCCATACCGGGTAACAAAGCCATTGCCGTGGTCTATTTCTACCAGATTGCCATAGCCATCTACCCAGCCGGCCATCGATACCTTACCGGATGCAGTTGCCCGTACAGGCGTACCATAATCTACAGCGATATCCAGCCCTTCATGGAATCCTGTGCCGCCGCCGATCGGATTGCCCCGATAGCCAAAATTAGACGTAATGGTACCCGTAACAGGCCAAATGGACGGTGTCGTCGAAGATACAGCATTGACGCCGCCGGAAGCAGACGCATAGGCTTTAGAGGAAACTTGCTGCATTTGCCGGACTTGCTGCCCTGCCGTATCGCTCAATACGGTTTTCAACGTAATAAAGCTGATAATGCGGGCATTCGTGCGCGTTTCCAATCGAGAGGTGGCCAGTAACAAGTCATTATAACTTGCATGGGAAACATCCGGAGATTTCTTTTGCGAACCTGCCACGCCACCTTCACCTTTTGGGCTGTCACCAGCCCCTGAGCCTTTGACCATTTGCCGCAGCTCCTGATCTAACGAATCCATTTTATCCATTTTTTCTTGCAGCGACGTCGTTTTTTCACGCATCAGTTCCAACTGCTGTTCATGAAGCGATTCTTTTTCACGAGCCTGCTGCAGGGCAATAAACTGGTAAATACCAACGGCTGCCACTGCAACAAAGACGACAACTCCTGCCGCAATAATACGTACAATCCGTTTATACTGCCGTGCCGAAAGGGTAATGGGTTCTGTTGTATTTTTTAAAATGCCTTTTTCTTTGAAAAAAGATTGTATGCCGGCCCGGCACTGAAAAAACTTTTTTTTCAGCTGGTCCTGCCATATCTTGCATCGTTCCTGAAAAGACAAACAATATCCCCTCTTTATCTAAAATTCATCTGTATAATCTGTTATTCTTCCTTTTGAACAGCCTGTATATCCCCGGTATAGTTAACAGCGCTGTCCAAGCTTTCTTGTTCTTCTGCGCTCATGCCGTACAAGCACTTGCCGTCTACAATCGGTTTGGCAAAAATACGCGATTCATTGCGGCCGTAGACGCTGGATAAGCAAAAGCCGTCATTTTTCCCATCCAACACAGTAAAAGCAAAACTCAGGTTGTTGCCTATGTTATCAAAGGCGTTATATTTTACAAACCCAATTTTGCGGAAGCAATGATTCTGCACTGCCAAAATATCTTTTTGGGTATTATGAATCATATCCAGCGTTCCCTGAAGATGATGCAGCTTATCTACGTCTTCCCTTAATTTGGCTTCCATGCTCTTTCCTGCTTCATCCTGCATAAAATACGTGTATTTTTCTTCTAGTTTTTGTACCTTGCGGTTCAATATGATGATATAAATAAGGAGAAGCAGCACAATAATTCCTGTTATACCGGCTGCCACTGCAAACGTTATATGCATATCTAATCCGTAAAACATTTCTTTCCTCCTGCCGTTATGCGGCTTTTCCATTCAATCTCAGCGGTTTTGCTAGTTATACATTGCTTCATTATACATGAAATGAAGATATAGGCGAAGCGGTCTGCTCCGTTTCTTCATCTGCCAGTATATGGAGTAAGCGTTCCAGTTCTTCTTCCGATGTAAAAGCAATTTCAATTTTTCCCTTTTTTTTATTGCGGCCCAACCGAATGGCTACACTCGTACCCAAGTGCATTTTCATCCGGTCCTGCACAGCTTCCAAATAGGCATCCGGTTTGGCTGATTCTTTGGGCTGTTCGTCTGCCGTCAGCAGTTTTTTGACATACGCTTCTACCTGACGGGCCGACAACTCATGATCCATAATATAAATAGCTGCATCATGCTGCTGCACAGTATCTGTAAGCCGCAGCAATGGCCGCGCCTGTCCCATGGAAAGGCGTCCTTCCGTAATGCACTGCTTGATTTCATCTGGAAGCTGCAAAAGACGCATCATGTTTGCTATATGGGCCCTGCTCTTACCTACTTTTTCTGCTGCCTGTTCCTGTGTCAAATGAAATTCGTCAATCAGCATTTGATAGGCTGCGCCTTCTTCAATGGCATCCAAATCTTCACGCTGTAAGTTTTCAATCAGAGCGATTTCAGCCGCTGTATCGGGGGCAAAACTTCGAATAACAGCCGGTATGGTTACAAGGCCGCATAATTTCGCTGCACGCAGTCTTCGTTCCCCTGCAATCAATTCGTAGCGTCCGGCTTCTTTTTTCTGCACGACAATCGGCTGAATCACGCCGTACTGCCGAATCGATGAAGCCAGCGTTTCCAGAGCTTCTTTCTGGAAAACCCGCCGCGGCTGTTTTGGATTGGGATAAACGGCATCTACAGCGATTTCCACTGGCGTTCCTTCCTGCTTTTCCGGATGTTCTGCACGGCTTTCATTCAATCCCAGGACCTTTAGCCTGCTTCCCAAAGCAGTACTCATCCCCAGTCCCTTCTTTTTAGCCGACACGGCGAATCACCTCTCTTGCCAATTTTTTATATACTTCTGCCCCTTTGGAATGGGGATCATAAATAGTAATCGGTTCACCGTGGCTCGGAGCTTCGCCAAGCCGGACATTCCGCGGAATAATTGTTTTAAAAACCTGTCCGCTGAAATATTTTTTTACTTCTTCCGTCACTTGAATGGATAAATTGGTACGGCCGTCATACATTGTCATCAAAAGTCCCAATAGATGCAGCTTGTCATTCAAGTTGCCGCGTATCATTTCCACCGTCTGCATCAGCTGTGCCAAGCCTTCCAATGCATAAAACTCACACTGTACGGGAATCAGCACAGAATCTGCCGCCACTAAAGCATTGATCGTCAGCAGTCCCAACGACGGGGGGCAGTCAATAATGACGTAATCATACGGTTTTTTCACTGTTTGCAAATAGTCATACAATACATTTTTCAGCACATGTTCTCGTTTATCTATGCTTACTAATTCTACAGCAGCTCCGGCTACATCCATCGTGGCCGGAACAACAGCCAGTTTTTTTATCATCGTTTTTTGAACAACTTCCGTCATAGGCGTTTGCTCTATGAGGCAGTCATATACATTCTTTGTCAGGCTGGTTTTATCAATGCCCAAGCCGCTGGTAGCATTGCCCTGCGGGTCCAAATCGACAAGCAGCGTCCTCTTGCCGCAATCGGCCAGACATGCACTTAAACTAATCGCTGTCGTCGTCTTCCCAACGCCGCCTTTTTGGTTCGTTACGGCAATGATATGTGTCAACACACCCACCTCATTCCATGATTCATCAGATATTTAAAGTCTATATTATAGTATAGCATAGACAGTACGGCGTAGCCAGTACTCAACCCCACAAGATAGCATAAGTTTTTCACTTTTTTTATGGTATAATAAACATGCTCGATATACTAGTACAACATACTGCCATTTTATAGGAAAGGATGTTTTTTTCATGCCGCTTTATACACCTAAATTAACACATATCAACAGTCAAATCGTACAGCAATATGTTGAACAGCGCAGCCAGGATGATGTAGATTCCGCCGTCATTCTGTCTGCCTGCAGTACCGTACTGCATCTTGCCAAACCGCAGGCTGTTTTTCAGCAAGTATTCTATGACAGCGCTTCACAGCATATATTATGCAATACACCGTTTCATTTCAAAAGCCAGCAGCTTCTGCCGTATTTGGAACAGGCTCATATTATTTTAAGCAGTGCCGTTACCCTCGGCATGGCTGTAGAAAAAGAAATCGACGGCTGTTTTCTTGCCAAAGACTTTGCCAAGGGCATTGCGCTTGATTCTGCAGCCACTGTCGCAGCCGGACAACTGCTGGATGTATTCACACAGTATATAAAAGAAGTCTGTGAACCCAAAGGATATAAAATTATCTGGCGTTTCAGCCCTGGCAATGGTGATTGGCCGGTCAGCCAGCAAACCGATGTCGCCAGTGCTGCCGGAGGCAGTCAAATCAATCTGTCCATAACAGCCGGAGGCATGCTCAATCCCCGCAAATCCCTGACTGCATTATTCGGACTGCACAGTACAGAAAGCGGCTGCAGCGGCAGTTGTGCCGGCTGCGCACTTTCCGGTCATTGCCACGAATAAAGATACGTCCGGCAGTCTCTTAAAATCCCGGCCCATTCTCATACTATATAATAAACCCCTGTCTGCAAACTGCGTTTTGCCTACGCTGCAGACAGGGGTTTGGTATTTACAACCGGTTTTATTTGGTTAATTTAGGCAACGTTCCTGCAATAATGCGGACGATAAGTGCTACGGTATCGAGTTCTACCGCTTCATCTGCACTGTGAATATCGTTGTTGTTCGGACCAATAGACACGATGTCGAGGTTTGGATTCATGGAATAGAAGTACCCTGTTTCCAAGCCGCCGTGCATTGCTTCGATACGCGCCGCTTTCCCTGCTTCCTCTTTATACACTTCTGCAACAAGCGGTACCAGTGTGCTGTGCGGATTTTCCGTCCAAGCCGGTTCCGGTGAAGCAATGTCTATTGTGAAACCTGTCAGTTCGGCATATACAGGCAGTGTTTCTGCCAATTCACGAAGGCGGGCGTCGGAAGAAGACCGCGGGAAATACTGGAATACAACCTGTGTGTCTGTCGTTTCAATCGTGCCGATATTGGCAGACAAATCCGGCAGCTTAGGCAGCGTCTGGTTCATGGCAAAGACGCCGCAGTGAAGAATAGACAAGAGCTGTACCAATGCCTGCGTATCTGCCGGTGAAAATACGCGTGCCGGCATAGCCGTTTTTTCTACAACAAAATCAGCTGTTTTTTCTACTTCACCATAAATGAAGGCAAATTCTTTTTTAGTCTGAGCCAAAACCTGCTGTACCGTATCCATATCGCCATCATTCAGCGTAATAACAGCCGTGGCTGCCGCTGGAATGGCGTTGGCTGCATTGCCGCCGTTCATAGATGCCAACGTATACGCAACACCGGCCCGGCGGAGACGCAGCAGGAAATATGCCAATGCCTGAATAGCGTTGCTCTTTCCACAATTAATGGTTTCGCCGGAGTGGCCGCCTGCAAAATGCTTCGTCATGACCATAAGTGCCGTATTACCTGCCGGTTTTTGCCAAGAAATCGTTTTGCTGAAGTGTGTATGAACACTGCCGGCAGAAGCGACGCAAAGCACATCAATGGATTCTGAATCGCAGTTGATAATATACTTGGCATCCTGAACATACTTGGGATCCAAATGCGTAGCACCGGTCATGCCCGTTTCTTCATCTACCGTAAAAATAAGGCGCAGCGGACCATGTGCCGTATCCTGCTGAATCAGATACAGTGCAATGGCAATGGCAATGCCGTCGTCAGCACCCAGACTTGTGCCGTCTGCATGAAGAATGTTGCCTTCACGCACGAGTTTAATTTCACTGGTCAGCGGGTCATAGTCTACACCGGGCTTGGCAACACACACCATATCCATATGTCCCTGAATAATTGTCAGCGGGTAAGCTTCACAGCCTGTTGTTGCCGGTACGTCGGCAATGACATTGTATACTTCGTCCTGTACGACATGCTGAATACCCAATTCGTGAAGACGGCTGACAATATAATCACTTACTTGTTTTTCATGATGTGACGGCCGCGGGCATTTGGCCAATCCTGCAAATTCCTGCAGTACGCCGTCAATGATTTCTTTATCTTTCATAATTTGTATTCCTCCTTAAAAGCTGGCTTTATAGTCCGAATGTATTATATCATATATCTCTATACTATATATCTTCAACTATCTTAATTTGGGCAGCGTACCAAATATATAATCAAATTTTTCACCATCATCAAGCGAAATAACGTCGTACCTTTGAAGCTGTCTGATACCTTTCTATCAGGCATCTCTTTTTTTTGATGGAATTTTTTTATCTTTTATTGCAAAAATCATCTTTCTATATACTTTAGAGAATGTTATAATTAATTTTATGTATGGTTATTTATTCGATAAGACCATCTGTAGTTCTTGCATTGCTGCGCATATCCATCTGTTATTTTCCCATTTTTTACGTATTTCATACGCTGCGTTGATGGAAATATTACAGAACCCGTATAGTATGCAGTAGGTATTACTATCTATAGTTTTTTTTGCGTATTTTGTGTTGTATTGATGAATACAGGAGGATTTTACTTACTATGAAAAACTTTGCTCATCGCGGCTTTAGCGGCAAGTATCCGGAAAACACGATGCTTGCCTTTCAAAAAGCTTTGGAAATCGGTGCAGACGGCATCGAAATGGACGTGCAGCTTACCAAAGACCAGCAGCTCGTCGTCATCCATGACGAACGCGTAGACCGCACGACCAATGGTACGGGAAACGTGCGTGATTTTACGCTGGAAGAACTGCGCAAGTTGGATGCCTCATATATCTACACTGGTAAAATGGGCTTTAACGGTATTCCTACATTTGAAGAATACTGCAGCTGGGTCAAAGACACACCGCTTGTTACCAATATTGAATTGAAAACAGGCGTCTACCCCTATCCCGGCATTGAAGAAAAAGTCTGGGCTGTTTTGCAGCAATACCATTTGGAAGACAAAGTCATTATTTCCAGCTTTAATCATGAAAGTATTTTGCGCATGAAAGCGTTGGCTCCGAACCTCAAATACGGTCTTTTGACAGAAACTTGGCTTATCAATCCCGGTGCGTATACCAAACAGGTCGGCGTTGCCTGCTATCACCCGTATTACGGCAGCTTGACGGATGAAGTCATTGCCGAAATTCAAAAAGAATGTATTGAAATCAATACATTTACAGTCAACGATGAAGCCAGTGTCAAACGCCTGCGCGACAAGGGCGTAGACATCGTAATTGGCAACTTCCCGGATATGGTCAAACGCGTACTTAAAGGAGAACAATGATGGACGGTTTAGAAGCGCTTGTAAAGTTGATTAACTCCTACTTGTGGGGAAAATGGCTTGTTTATGTTTTACTTTGTTTAGGTATTTTATATACGATTACCAATGGATTTATTCAAATCCGGCATTTTAGCTTCATTATCCGCCGCACGCTCATTGATTCGTTTAAGACACGGCATGAAGATAAAGGCAGCGGCTCCATTTCTACATTCAAAGCTATGATGGTTACACTGGCCGGCAATGTCGGCGGCGGCAACGTTGTCGGTGTCGCCACGGCGATTGTGTCCGGCGGCATGGGAGCTGTTTTCTGGATGTGGGTTGCCGCCTTCTTCGGCATGGCTCTCAAATACGGTGAAATCGTATTGTCACAGATGTACCGCGGCAGAGACAAAGAAGGTAATCTTCTCAGCGGCCCTATGTATTATATCCGTGACGGGCTTAAATGTCCTTGGCTGGGCGTCGTTATCGCCGTCCTCATGTGCATCAAGATGATGGGGGCCAACTTGGTACAGTCCAATACGATTTCCGGTATTTTAAATGCCAACTATGGCGTGCCCACCTATATGACAGGCATTGTACTGATTATTCTGCTCATGTGCATTACTTTAGGCGGCTTAAAACGCTTGGCAAATCTGGCTATGAACTTGGTTCCGTCCATGTCCATTTTTTATATCGTCATCGGTATCTTAGTTATTCTGTTAAACATTCAGGCCGTACCACATATTATTGCCGAAATCTTCACGCAGGCATGGTCCTTTGATTCGGTTGCCGGCGGTACAGGCGGCTATGTAATCGCCCAAGCAATGCAGTATGGGATTGCCCGCGGCATGTATTCCAATGAAGCCGGCGAAGGCACGGCTCCTTTTGCTCACGGCTGTTCTATTGTGCCGCATCCTGTCGATGAAGGCATTACCGGCGTCACGGAAGTTTTCGTTGATACGATTGTCATTTGTACGATTACGGCATTGGTTGTCGGCGTTACAGGTATTTACCAGACCAATCATTCTGCAACCGTTATGGCTTTGGAATCCTTTGGTACTGTCTGGGCGCCTTTAAAACATGCCGGTACGTTTGCCCTGCTCATCTTCTGCTTTACAACTTTGATGGGGCAATGGTGGAATGCTTCCAAAAGCTTTACCTATGCCTTTGGCGAAAAGGTTACGAACGTGATTAAATACATCTTCCCGCTTCTTTGCATCTTAGGTTCTCTCGGCAAAATCAACTTAGTCTGGGGTATTCAGGACATGGCAATGGGCCTGGTCGTTATTCCGAACATGATTGCACTGCTCATTCTGTTCCCAAAAGTACGGGCAAAGACAAAAGAATATTTCAGCAATCCCAAGTATTATAAAAAATAAGCAAATAAAAAACGGGGCTATGACAAATGAGGTTTCATTTTGTCACAGCCCTTTTATGATGCTGTTTTCATTGTATACGCTGCTGCACGGCAGTTTATTGGCTCCGAGCTTCAAACAAAAAACTAAAAACGTTTAAAGGAAGCCTTATATTGCAGCCTTTTCTTTACTACCAACGCTGCCGCCACTGCCGGAACCATTCCGCCATACCGTCAGATATCCAAAGTATATTCGTTGCCGCCTGCTTCGCCGTCCGGCTCTGACGAATGATGGCGGTACTGAGCGCGCCTAAGATAAACCCGCCTATGACATCACTGAAGTAATGCAGGCGGCAGATAATGCGGGATGAACCTAAGACGACGCTCCAAATCAAAAACGGAATACCCCAGCCGTTTTTGCGGCTCAAGAGCATGAATGAAGCCGCCATGGCATTCATGGAATGGTTGCTGGGAAACGACGCATTGTCTTTATGCGGAATGAGGGGCAGGCAGTCAGGATGCCGGACAAACGGACGCCGGCGATGCCAAATATGCCCAATAATCCAAGATATTCCCGAGCCTGCCGCAACGGAAAACAAGCAGTAAAGCAGTGTCCGGCGCCGGTACAGCCGTTCCTGCACAGCCCCGGGGCGAAGCCATTCTATTATGCCGTAAAGCAAAAATAACATATAGCCAAAGCGGGCAATCCATGTAAATATATACTGTATTCGTTTTTGATGCGTACTATACGCTTGGATGACTGCTAAAATATATTTCATGGATTCACCTCATGTTGCACGACGCTGTTTATGTTATATTGGCAGTATAACAAACTTTTCTCTGCCTGCCTAGAGAATATCTTTCATTGTATCGGCATTCATACACCTTTTGCTGCATATCCTGTTTGCAAATCAAAGCCATTTTGATTACACTATACATGTTAAGCAAATCCATATCAGAAAGGGATTTTTTCTATGTTAGAAGCTGGCATTCTCGGTATATTTTCAGGTTTTCTCATACTTAGTCTCGTATGCGGCATTTCGTTAGTCTGGGCACTGCTCGCCGGATTTATTCTATTTTTTTCTTATGGGATATACCGTGGTCATCCCTTTCATGAAATGCTTCATCTTTCCCTAGAAGGGATTCATACGACCAAAAATGTGTTAATCACCTTAGCCCTTGTCGGTATACTGACCGCGTCGTGGCGGATATGCGGCACCATTCCCTACATCGTATATTATGCCGCCCAATGGTGTCATCCCACCGTAATTCTAACCGCTTCGTTTTTGCTGTGCGGTTTGATTTCCATGCTGATGGGGACCTCTTTCGGGACAGCTGCTACGATGGGCGTCATTTGCATGACCATGACAAACAGCATGCATATCCCGGCTGTATATGCCGGCGGTGCCATTCTCGCAGGTGTGTATGTCGGCGATCGCTGTTCCCCTATGTCAACCAGCGCACTGCTGGTCGCGACCATTACCCAAACAGATATTTTTAAAAATGTCGTCCTCATGATGAAAACAGCAGCCGTTCCCTTACTCGCGTCGCTGATTATCTATACGGCGTTGGGCATGTCACTGCCGGCAACAGAAATTACGTCTCATACAGCAGCCATTTTTCCTTGCTATTTCACTCTGCATTGGATAACGGCTGTCCCAGCTGTCTTAGTCATTCTCTTATCGTGCTGCCGTATTCACGTAAAATACATTATGCTCACCAGTATTTTGGCCGCCGGCCTCATTGCCTATACGTGCCAGCATATGAGCGTAATGGCTATTGGCTACGCATTTTTCTTCGGCTTTCATCCGAACAGCCCCCAACTGGCTCAGTTGCTGGATGGCGGCGGCATCCTGTCCATGGTGCGTGTATTGGCTATTATTTTTATTTCTTCCAGTTATGCCGGTATTTTCTCAGGTACTGGTTTTCTGCGGAATATTCAGTCATACATTCAGCATATAAGCGAAAAAATATCTCCTTTTGGCGCCATTTTGCTGACTTCCCTAGTAACGGGCATGATTTCCTGCAATCAAACGCTCGCAATTATGCTTACGCATCAGCTGTGCCAACCGCTGGAACCGGATTCGCAGCGCATGGCAATTCATTTGGAAAATACAGCCGTCGTCACGACACCGCTGATTCCCTGGGCTATTGCCTGCTCTGTAGTCCTGGCAGTCATCAACGCACCCGTTTCTTCTATCCTTACCGCCTGCTATTTATACGGCATTCCTTTATGGGATTTTATTCAAAACTATCACCGTCGGGCTACAAGTGTCGGCAAAACCACATGATAATTTTTGCAGGAATACAGGCCGCGGCAAGGCGTCCCCACACAGCTATCCATCCCGGAGTAGAAACCATGCAGCCTTTTTGTATGTCATGCCAGGCACGCTTCGCCGTTTTCTGTGCTGTATCAGCAAAAGGATACCGGCAAAAATGAGGTCCCCCATGGGTCTGTGAAGCAAGAGAAATAAATTCTGTATCTTTTACCCAATATGGGCAAACAGCCGTCACAGCGATTCCCCTGGGTTTTAATTCTGCCGCCAATGCCAGGCTGTACCGATACAAAAAAGCCTTTGTCGCAGCATATACATTCAAATACGGAATAGGCTGAAAGGCCGCCACAGAACAAATTTCGGCGATGTGGCTGCCTTTTTTCATGTAAGGAAGACACAAACTCGTCAGGACAGCAGCTCCTTCGCAGTTCACACGTATCATTTGCTGTACATCTTTTATAGGTATCTCTGCGGCCGCGCCAATGCGCCCCAAACCGGCAGCATATATAAAATAGGCAACTTCAGGCGTTTCCTGCTGCAATGCTTTTTTAATAGACTGTATCGTATCTTCCCGGCAAATATCACCGGCAAACACGCGCACTTTAGTCCGCACCTGCTGCTGCAGTGCCAAGAGCCGTTCTTTGCGTCTGGCCGTGACCCAGATTTCATCCACACCGACTGTATCCAACAAGAAGACAAACTCTCTGCCCAAACCACTCGATGCACCTGCCGCTACAGCAATCTTCATCACGCATCCCTCACTTTTTAACAGACTGACCTGCTTTTTTTGTCTTTTTTGCATGTTGAAGCTGTTGTTCTGCCTGCTGCTTAGACGGTGCCGTGTCTGTCGCAATCGTTGTCGTATCAATCATCGTGCCGTCGTTTTTAAAGGCTGTCACACGAAACGCCTTCGGTTCCACCTGCAGCGTCAAATACATCGGCATATCCATCGGATTATAATATACTACATCTGTTGGCTTGCGCCGCGATGCATCCCAGCTTTCCGTGCCGGACCTGCCTGTTGCAACATATACCGTTCCGGCTGCTTCCTGCTTATCTGCTTTGATAGGGACTGTCCGTTCGTAGCAATGTTCATGCGCTGTAAACACAAGCGGTACTTCATATTTATCAAAAATAGGCATAAAATACATGCCGTTGATATCCATTTTTCCGTTATACGGACTGTTCCACGGCGGACGGTGCATCATGACAATCAGCCGTTTGCCTGCCTTTTTGGCCGCTGCCAAATCTGTATCCAGCCAAGCAGCTTCATTCGTAAGCATATCCGGATCTTGCGCATGGAGTTCTTCATAGTCCGTATTCAGTGATACATAATGAACATCACCGTAATCAAAGGAATAAGCCAATCGGCTCTGCCCCTGCGGACTTCCGTACGGCACGGCAAACAGTGCTTTATACGTGTAAGGGTAGGCAAATTTCCATTCCATGCTGTACGCTTCATGATTGCCCAAGACAGGGGCAAAAGGCAAATGACTCGTCAGTATGTCGGCATTATATTGCCAATCGCGCCATTGGAACCACGCCTGCCCGTTGTCCGTCAAATCGCCCATATTCACAAAAAACGCCGCATCTGTATTTCGATTCCAGGCAATTTGCGCTGTTTGTCCCCATACGCTGTAATCTACAGACTGGGAATCACCAAAAATCAATACTTTATACTGGTTTAATTCTTCTTTCGTCGTCGTAAAAGAAAACCAGCCTGTTTCTCCCTCATCATTACAGATACGGTATTCATAGGCCGTATCTGGCTGCAAGTGCTGCATATACGCACCATATGTATACGGCGGAATATTGTTGTAGTCGTAAACAGGCGGCCGTTTGGGTTCTGTTACATAGGCTTTGTGAATGTCGTTTGTACCCTTTTGCCGATATTCTACATAGTAATTATAGTGCGGCACGCTGCTTTGCCAGGACACAGTTTTGCTCACTGCGCTGTCTTTAGAAATAATTTGAGTTAAATTATCTACTGCAAGCGGCTGCGCAGCCGCCGTATTCATGCCAACGATACTGATGGCAGCATACAAACCCATACGCAGTAAAAACGGAGTATTAAACATATACAATCATCTTTTCTTTTTCTTAATTTCTGCGTTTCTTATTGTAACGCAGAAATCAAAATTTACAAGATACGCACCTCTTTTTCTCCGCCTGCATCATATGCTCATTTTGTATTCACGTATACAGTCCAGGCAGCCACCACTAACGATAATCACACTTTTGGCACTGCGTCATGACCGTCCCTTCGTTTTCTTTATAAAAAATACCGGCCCATTGGCAAATGCGCTGCAAAATAGGTACAACAGAACGCCCCTTTTCCGTCAGCGTATATTCGACCCGCGGCGGTATTTCATTATATGCGCGGCGTACAATCAAATTATCGACTATCAGCTGTTTCAATGTATTTGCCAATACCGCATCAGTAATATTCTGCATTTCATGCCGGATTTCGCTATACCGCAGCGTCGTTTTCGCTGCCAGTACGCAGATAATCCGTGATTTCCATTTGCCGCCAAACACTTCCAAACCATATTCCAAAGGGCAGCGAATATCTGCTTCCAACTTTTTTTGATACATGCTCTTCTCCTCCTTTGCCTTTTCTTCATTGTACCGTATAGTTCGCAGTATGCAAGTTACTATGAAATTAATAAGTTACTGATAAATTTATCAATATCTTATATTTTTCCCATATCTTCCGTATACTATAGCTATAGCCAACCAAGACCTACAGTCACATACAAAGGAGGAATTCCATATGATGGATGAAAAAGTTATCAACGTATTAAAAGAACAAATCTGGTATTTAGGAACGTATGCCGATGAACCCAACGCAGTTCCTGTCGCTTTCAAAGACGTAACACCGGACGGCAAGCTGATCGTCGGCGATGTCTTCTTGGATACGACATTGAAAAACATTCGGGCCAATGGAAAAATTGCCGTTTCTGCCTGCAATGCCCAGACTTTTGAAGGCTACCAAATCAAAGGTACTGCCACGTATATTACAACCGGTCCGATAGTAGACAATTTCAAAAAAATTGTCGAAGACATGTTTAAAGGAGCCTGCACCGCTAAAGGCGCTCTTGTCATTACTCCGGAAAAAGTTATCGTGACGACGCCTGGCCCGGATAATAAAAAAGTCCTGTAATACAGTATTCACCGATTCACTCTTTCATAAAAAATAAAAAACAACAAACCAGCAGCCATACAGCTGCTGGTTTGTTGTTTTTATGGAACATGCGTATATTACATTGTAACTTTGCTTGTCTTTGTCCAGATGCCCATTTTTTCAGCCTGTTTAATGAGGTCTTCACGGAAATCAGGATGTGCAATGTTAATCAAAGCTTCTGCACGCTGCCATGTCGATTTGCCTTTGAGGAGTGCCGTGCCATATTCTGTAACAATATATTGAACGGCAGAACGCGGTGTCGTAATGACAGAACCTGCCGGCAAGGTCGGTTTAATCAGAGATTCAACGTGGCCATCTTTGAATTTACGCGTCGAATGTACGCAGATAAAGCTCTTGCCGCCTTTGGAAGCAAAAGCACCTTGTGCGAAGTCGAGCTGTCCGCCTGTGCCGCTGATATGCTGGTAGCCGGCCGTTTCAGCATTTACCTGGCCAAAAAGATCCAAGTCAATGCAGCCATTGATGGAAATGAATTTATCGATGCTGGCAACAACACCTACATTGTTGACGTAGCTTACCGGTGCGTTGAATACGACCTGGTTATTGTCAATAAAGTCATACAACCGCTGTGTACCACCGGCAAATGCATAGATAAGTTTGCCTTTATCGCGGTTTTTATTGCCTGTGATTTTACCGGCTTCATACAAATCAACATAAGAATCAACGAGCATTTCCGTATGGCCGCTCAAATCTTTTACGTCTGATTCAGCCAGCTTTGCGCCAACAGCGGACGGAATGCCGCCGATGCCCAGCTGCAATGTACTGCCGTTTTCAATCATCGGGATAATGTAGTCTGCAATCTTCGTATCCAGTTCGTTGCCCGGGCGATTTGGAATCTGCGGCATCGGATGGTTCGAGCCTTCGACAACATAATCGACGTCGCAAAGGTTCAGTTCTGTTTCATAACCAAGTGCTTTTGGCATGTTCGTATTGACTTCGACAATAATTTGTTTAGCTGCTTTAATCAAACCGCGCAGGTCAGATACCTGAGGCCCTAAGTTGAAGTTGCCCCATTTGTCCATTGGATGAACCTGAATAATCAATTTATCAATATTTTCCCAATATTTCGGCAGTTCATTAAAGAGCATCGGAATAAACCAGCAGCGGCCGTCTTTATTCATTTTACGTTCAAAGCCGTTCATATGTGCCGTAGCAAAACGAACCTGGTCATTGGAATCGCTGTTGCGGTACACTGCATAGGGTTCATCTTTGACGACAGTCGTAGCGACTACTTCGATTCCCTTGAGTTCTTTGATACGATTGCCCAAAGCAATATCAATATCATACGGTGCCGAACAGCCAAGGCCATAGGAAATACGATCGCCGTCTTGAACTAATGCAGCAGCTTTTTCAGCTGTAATTAATTTTTGTTTGTACACATCAGCAATTTCAGAAATTTTGTACATACTAAAAAACCTCCTCCAAATCATAAATCCCACATTTCATGAAATAGATTCATATGTATAGTATAACGCATTATGTTCGAAAGTGATAGTGAAATTTATAACAAAGGTTATGAATTTTTTAGGCGTTTACGCATATTGCTATTAGGAATATTCATCTTTAAACGAAATTTGGTTACAGTTCTTCTCGCAATATGAATATTTTTTTGACTGAAATATGATGTGATTTCCTGGTCTGACCACGGATGCTGCCTATCTTCTTCAGCAATCATACGAAGCATCTCCTGTATAATCGCTTTATCGGAAATAATACCGTCCGCACACGAATCGTCGCGGTACGAATGGGCCAGAAAACTTTGTACCGGATATATACGTTGTCTAAACAATACATACCGATTTCGGCACACACGGCTCACCGTAGCGGTACTGAGACCCGTTCCTGCGGCAATAGCCGCCTGGGTTAACGGCCGCAGGTTGTCATCATGCAAAAAATAATTTTGCTGCTGCTCCAAAATATACTGCATTACTGTAAAAATAGACTGCCAGCGATACGCCAAAGCCGTCTGCAAATCTAAAAACTGCCGCTTTGCCCGGCGGATAAACCGCTTAGTTTCTTTATCCCCGTCTTTTTGATATACAGCATATAAATCATCTCTAAAAAACACCTCCGGCAGTTCTTCCAGCGAACGAACCTGCAGCTTACCCTGGGAATCACAAAAAATTTCTATATCTGCCCGCACATATTCCGTTTGAGTTTCTGCCTGTGGTGCCGGCTGCAGCGAAAGTTTTTTCAAAAATTGCCGAATACGGTGTAAGGCATCTGCCGTTATATTCATTTCTTTTTCCAGCCGCAGCCAATGTCCATGGAGAAAATCATCATAATAATTCTCCAGCAGTTCTTCTGTACCTGCCGGTGCATCCTGCCGACGCCGCGTCTGAATCAGCAGGGCTTCGCGAATCGAACGCGCTGCAATGCCTGCCGGTTCAAAGGACTGTACCAATGCCAATCCCTGTTCCATTTCTGCCAGGTCCAACCCATACGGCATGCCAATATCCGCCAACTCCCCCTGGAAAAATCCTTTTTCATCCAACGATTGAATAACCAGTCCGGCTGCCATCATCACGTTTTTCGCTACAGTTTGAACCCGCAATTCCTTCATCAATTGTTCTTCTAAAGAATCCTCCCGGCTGGAAACTGCCTCTATCGGCTTTTCAGTGTATTCTTTACCGGCAGACTGTTTTACATCACGATAGCGAATATCCAGCAATGGATTCTCTGTTACCTGTTCATGTAAAAAATCCTGCAAATCCTGCCCATGAAGCGTCATCATTTGAATTGTAAGCCGCTGCATTTGCGACAATTTTATTTTTTGTTCTAAACGTAAAGAAACTTTGACCATAACTGCCTCTCGTTTGCCATAATATCTTAACCTTATTGTCCCACACGAGAGCTGTACAGTCAAAGTTTCTCTGCATACAGCAATATGCTGTTTTTACATCCATATAAAAGAAGTTATCTAAAAACTGCAATACGCTGGCTTATTATTGCTTCATTACTTTAAAAAGCACGGTTTCTTCACAATCAGGACATTGTATAAGCGGTTTCCAAAGAGCTCCCTGCCGTGCCGCAAATACATACGGATATACGGCTTGTAAAGCTGTCATGCATAAGGCACCGCTTTTTTCCTTCTGAATAACCGGCCCGTCAAACACAATTTCATCGCCCTCTTTGTACAATTCGCAGGCTGACTTCACTACTACAAGTTTAACATGGCATGCATCCATTTCATTCGCCCCATTTCAATTCAAATATCACATCCGGCTAGGCGGTCCACTATAGAAGGCCCAGCATCTTGTAAATAAAAAAAACGACAACAGCATCTGTCAAAGACACCCTTGTCGTTTTTATTATACGCATATCATACCATGCCGCTTCTCATTTTTCAACGGCGGATACACGCCATGCACATTTTTTATAGTTTACAGCAATAACTGTATTTTATTGCAAAACACGGCTATTTTTTATTTCATTTGTTCCGGTGAAACACGTAGGTAAGAATTCATATCTACAGAAGATACTTTTGTCATTTTTACTTGCGTTTTAGCAGGTGCGGCTGTATGGTTGACATTGGCATTGACAGCACCTACTGCGCTGATAATGAAAAAAGCAGCAAAAATAGTTAAAACAACAAAACGAATACCCTTAGTCATGATGTAAGACCCCTTTATCTTTCAAAAAATATAAAACAAAAGCAACCGCCGACATCATGTATTCTTGTATCGTCGTGGCTTGTTTATGCTTATATCATAACACTTGTAAGTCTAACTTTCAATATTTAAAGTGAAGTTCTCTATTTTTGGCTATTTTTCGTGTTATCAAATTAATATTTTAATGTTAGTTGTGATATTATTTCCTTTTTTTAGATAAATTTTATTTTTTCAATATATGCTATCCGGGGCTGTGCCATCTGTGTTTCCCTGTCAGGGAATCAACGCTGCCAAGGACGGAAATACGAGTAAGCTCCGTTTTAAAATGCCCTTCATGTACGCAATGGCAATGCCGTAATTGGTAATCGGAATGTCTTGGGCCTGCGCATGCTGCATGCGGAACTGCATTTCCCGTTCATTGAGCATACAGCCGCCGCAGTGAATTACCATAGCATAAGGAGACAGGTCAGATGGAAATTCCCGGCCGCTCGTCGTTTCAATTTGAATCGTTTTTCCTGTATATTCATGAATCCAATGCGGCAATTTTACAGTACCAATATCTTCACACTGCCGATGATGCGTGCAGCCTTCTGAAATGAGAACAGTATCGCCGTCCTGCAGCCGGTCCAGTGCCGTTACGCCGCGGACAGCGTTTGCTAAAAAGCCTTTGTGGCGGGCCATTAAAATCGAAAACGATGTCAATACTATGTTCTGCGGTGTGTCTTGGGATACGCTGGCAAAGGCCTGGCTGTCCGTAATGACTAAGGCAGGCTGTTTTCCCAATTGAGATAAAGTACGGCGCAGTTCATTTTCTTTGACAACAACAGCCGTACAGTCCGCATCCAAAACGTCCCGAATCGTCTGCTGCTGCGGCAAAATGAGCCGTCCCTTGGGAGCTGCCGAGTCAATAGGCACGACAAGCACGACAAAATCGCCGGCATGAATCAAATCACGGACCAGCGGTGCCGCTGCTTCCTGCGGCTTTAACCGAGCCAGCCGTTCTTTTAATTCTGCAATGCCCTGCTTGGACAGCGCGCTGATATATAATTCATCCTTAGCTGCCGCCGCATGCGCAGTAAGGCAGTCTGCTTTATTGTACACAATCAGATACGGCAGTTTTTTTTCTTGAATAAGCTGCAGTATATCTCTGTCACTCTGCGCCATCCCTTCCACGGCATCAATGATGAGTACGGCAATATCTGTTTTATGCAGTACTTCTTTGGTTTTTTGTACACGCATCTCTCCTAACGAGCCGACATCATCAAACCCCGGTGTGTCAATAATGACTACCGGCCCCAACGGCAGCAGCTCCATGGCTTTATACACCGGATCGGTTGTCGTTCCTTTGGTATCGGATACAATAGCCAGGCTTTGTCCGGTAACAGCGTTGACAACACTGGATTTGCCGGCATTGCGGCGGCCAAAAAAGCCAATATGAATTCGTTCCCCTGACGGCGTATCGTTTAATCCCATTCTGGTTACACCCCTTTTAGTTGTTTTACAAAATTAGAAAACGCGTCTGGTTTCATCAAATCAGGAATTGCGTTTTGATACATACGGCCGGAAAAAGCTTCGTGCCCCAGCGGTATGAAGCGGCTTGATGCCGGACAAACAGGCTGATACAGCGGATCGGCTATAATGATGCTTTTTTCCCTCAAGCATGCCTGCAGTTCCTGTTCGGAAGCAATACGACAGTCTGTTTTCTGCAGCGTCTGTTCTGCCGGTTCCAATGGACACAGTACCTGTACAGGCATGCCGGCAGCCATTTCCAAAGCAGCCGCTAAAGAGGACGCATACACACTTTCACCAATAACGGCCATATTCGCTGTGCCGTCACCTATCCGCTGCAGACACGGATACTGATTGTCTCCCGTCTGTACAGCCTGCAGCAGTGCCTGATGTACCTCGTCTTGAAACGACCCGATAGGCACGCCGATTACATACGGCTGGCCAAACCGCTTTTTCATGATTTGAGCCGCCTTGAGTCCCCCATAAGAAACGACTAAATTGACGCTGGCCCGTCCAGCCATTTCAATTTCTTCTATCCGGCTTCCCATAGCCCAAATACTAGATACAGAGAATCCCCGCTTCAGTAAAAACCGCCGTATCGTTTTTTCACTGCCTTGATACGCAAAATCAAGCGGCGTCATGCCTATGACATTGACAGGAATAGTCTTTTTACTTTGTGAAGCAAAGACCGGCTGCCAAGAACAACAAAAACGGCCGGAAGCTGAAACAGAATTATCTTGGACGATGCGGCCTGCCAGCAGCTGCAATGCCCAGGAAATCCCCTTTTCATAGGTTTCCATGCTGTTCGTCGTACCTGCAAAAGTCGGAATGCCTGTGGCATGTTCAATTTCCTGTGCCAGTGCCGGAAAATCAGTCCCCATCATCAAGGGTACAGGCGTACACAACAAGACGATAAAACGAGGGGAAAACTGCCGGGCGCCTTCGACAACATCATGAACTAATTTTTCATCATTTCCCATGAGGGCATCCATTTCAGTCAGGCCGGAAATAAAGATTAAACTGTCTGTTTCATACCAGCGCGGCTCATCATGCGTCGTATACGTCGAATTGCATCCTGACGGATCGTGAATGACAATCATGCCGCCCAGCTCAAACAATGCCGAGCAGACGCCAAACGTATCTGCTGAATACGTCGCAATGCGGCTTACGGCTTCTCTCATAAACATGACGTGCACCCCCATCCTTTACGGCTGATATACGGCTTGGCTTCTTTTTCTGTATGATATGCGTCCTGCATCAACGCTGCCAGCCGTAAAATACCTGCATAATCACGCAGACCGCCGCCTTCTGCCATATCGACAAAATGCTTCGTTCCTGTAAAATAGGCGGCTTTCTGTCCTATGGCCAGCATAGGCTGTGCTGTCGTGCGGGCCAAGCAGCGCATGTCGGCATGCCGCGTCGCATACAGCTGCAGCTGCGGATAGTGCGCTTGTATCCAGTAAAAATCCTCTGCATCTTCCGGATTCGCCCCGTCTGCATATATGCGTTCTACCCAAAATCCATAGGTCAACAGCAAGCGTGCCAAGCTGAAAGGACGCATCACTGCCGTGTAATCTACTGCAATCGGCATCTGTCCCAAACACTGCCGTGCCTGCGCCAATGCCTTTTCGCACTGCTCTTTTTCTGCGGCATACGAAGGACATTCTATATGCAGGCGTGAAGCTACAGCCTGTAAATGGTTTTCTATCTCTTCCATATCCCAACTGCTGGATACATAGATATAGTCTTGTCCCAGCCTTTTTTTCATGTCCGTCAAACAGATTTTGGCCAGTGGCTCCTGTCCGATATTCAAACAGCTTGAAGCCATTGCTTCATATGCTTCATAAGTGGCACAAGCTGGCAGCTGATGTACGGCAATACCGTGATGCTGCAGCAAAGACATGAGTTCACAGTCTTTTTGAACAGCCAGGTTGCTGCCAACAATATTCACATGGTTAGGCTTCAGAGCCGTTTTTTGCAGCAGACTGTACAGCTGCCGCCGTGTCCGCATTTCTGCCGTCAAGTCCGATTCCCGCCGAATGGGATCCATCCAGCAAGGAACAAATTTTGTCTGTGTGTACGTTTCCTGAAGCCGCCGATATACGTCATCCATATCGCAGCCCATAAAATGATGAACACAGGACGGGTAGACAAAACATGCCCTGGGCACATAGGGCTGCAGGCCGTTTAAAATCTCTCCCACAGCCTGCACAATCGTATCTTCCATCGTGCCGTCATACAAATGATGTTCTTCTATGACGATAGATGAAAAACGGTGCATAGCTCCCATTTCAGCAGCTGTCAATACGACGCCGCGCAGGCAGCCCAACGCACAAATATAAATCTGGTGCGATTCGGGAACCATCATATTCGTATGTACAATATTCCATGTTCCTCTGGCAGGCGGAGAATACTGCAGTCCATCATAAAAGAACGCTGGAAATGACGCATCTTTTATCTGTATGACAGCTTCTGTTTCTTTTGTTTTTCTTCCCATGCGCTGCAGCATAGCATCACCTCATCGCTTCTTGATAGACAGCCTGCGTCAGTACGCGATATTCGTCTGCCATGGGACTGTCCGGAAAGGCTTCCAAAACCGTTTTTCCCAATTCTTCTGCTTTTAAAACGGTATCACTGCGATGCAGGGTGCCAATAACAGAAGCGTGAATATCATCTGCCAATTCCTGTACTTTTTCTTCTTCACGCGGTACATTGCGGCGATTTAAAAGCAGACCGCCAAGACGTGCATAGCCCCGCTGCTTAAAATGCTCTACTGCCATAGCAATATTGGCCGCTGCGTGCAGTGCCATATTTTCTCCGGATGTGACGATAAAAACAGCGTCGGCACAGCCTTGGCGCATCGGCATAGAAAAACCGCCGCAGACCACATCTCCCAATACATCATAAAACACGACATCAGGCCGGTATACTTCATAAGCGCCTTTTTCTTTTAACGTTTCCAACGCGGCGATGATGCCTCGTCCGGCACAGCCCATTCCCGGTGCCGGGCCGCCGGCTTCTACGCAGACAATATGCCGATAGCCAACAACCGCTATATCTTCCAAAGAAAAGTCATTCTTCCGCTGCCGCATCACGTCGAGTACTGTCTGCAGCGTCTGGCCGCCGCGCAGGCTGACTGTCGAATCGGCTTTCGGGTCGCAGCCAATCTGCATGACCTGCAGCCCCTTTTCTGCCAGGGCAGCTGCCATGTTGGAAACCGTCGTCGATTTGCCAATGCCGCCTTTTCCATATACAGCTATCTTTATCATCCAATCCCACCTTTCTGATTGCTATTTCTAACAAATACGCGGCAGCAGTTCACCGCCAGGCGGCGGCAGCAAAGTTTCTGCACCAATTTCAGTCCGTACAATGACGCGTCCCGGCTGTTCCGCCGTGACTTCGCCAATAATGGCCGCCTGCTGAGAATACGGGCCTTTGTGCAGTGTGTCGACAATAGCCTGTGCCTTGTCTTTGGGCGCAAAGACGACCAAACGGCCTTCACATGCCAAATACAGCGGTTCCAGCCCCAGCATGCCGCAAACGCCGCGCACGGACGGATCTACAGGAACAGCCTGACTGTCCAGCCGGATGCCTACGTGACTCTGTCCGGCAATTTCATACAAAACCGTGCCGACGCCACCGCGGGTCGCATCCCGAATGACATGAATGTCTTTCGTCGTTGCCAGCATGGACTGCACCGTTCCCCACAAAGGCGCACAGTCACTCGTGACATTGGCATCAATTCCAAACTGATTGCGGGCCAGCAGTATCGTACAGCCATGACGGCCTACGTCGCCGGTCACAATGACCGCATCGCCCGGTTTCGCCTGGGAACCCGACGTATGCACGCCGTCCATAATACGGCCAATGCCCGTCGTCGTAATAAACAGATGGTCTACTTGTCCTTTGCCAGCTACTTTGGTATCACCGGCTACAATGCGTACGCCGGCTTCCGCTGCTGTTTTTTCCATGGCCGCCGCATATTCTTCTACTTTAGCCAGTGGAAATCCTTCTTCAATAACAAACGCGCAAGACAGATACAAAGGCTGTGCTCCCATGCAGGCCAAATCGTTCACTGTGCCGCAAATACTCAGCTTGCCAATATTTCCTCCGGGAAATTCCGGCGGCGACACGATGAAGCCGTCCGTCGTAAATGCCAAACGGGTATCGCCAAAGGGCAGAACCGCCGCATCGTCACCGGTAAACTGCGGGTTGGCAAAATGCGCTTTAAATACTGTATCAATTAATTCGGCAGTCTGTCTGCCGCCGGCGCCATGAGCCAGTGTTACTACATCATTCATGCAAAATTCCTCCATATTGATAGTATGCCGAGCAAGCTCCTTCATGAGATACCATGCAGGCTCCTACAGGATGTTCCGGTGTGCAGCCCCTGCCAAACACAGGGCAGTCTGACGGTCTGCATTTTCCCTGCAGCACATCGCCGCAGCGGCAGGCCGGGTTGGCATGCCCATGCATACAAGGGACATCGTATTTTTTGCGGGCATCATACGCTGTATACGCCGTCTGCAGTCTGAGTCCGGACTGCCGTATCATACCCAGACCACGCCACTGCGAATCACACGGTTCCATTACGTCAGCCATCAGCCGCTGTCCTGCCAAACTTCCCTCTGCCGTAACAACACGAGGATAACAATTTTTAAAAAACGGCTTGCCCTTAGGGAATTTTACCATAATGACAGCCAGTGCTGTCAGCAATTCTTTGGCCGTAAAACCGGCTACGACGCCGGATATGCCTTCCTGAACCAATGCTTCGCAGTGTTTCGTGCCTACGACAGCTTCTACATGGCCGGGATATAAAAACACGTCGGCACTGCCTTTCAGGGCTTCATAAGCCTGCGGCATCGTTTTATTGGCCGTCAGAATAGAAAAGTTCACAGCGTTCTCTTCCTTGGCTTTTTTGACAGCCAGACAACTTGCCGGCGTCGTCGTTTCAAAGCCGACGGATAAAAAGACAACGTCTTCGTCACGGTGTTCTCTCGCATATGCCAAGGCATCCAGCGGCGCGTAAACGACTTCTATATGAGCGCCCCGGCTGCGTGCGCCGGCCAAACTCATTTCTGAACCGGGAACGCGAACCAAATCGCCAAAAGTGCAAATCGTCACGCCCTTGTGCAGTGCCAGCCAGACAGCTTCGTCGATAAAATCAACCGGTGTCACGCAGACAGGACACCCTGGCCCGGAAATCAGCTCTACCTGCGGCGGCAGAATTTGGCGGATGCCCAGGCGGAAAATTTCATGGGTATGGGTGCCGCAGACTTCCATGATGCGGATAGGCGGCCCGTCATACTGCCGAATTATTTCCAGAGCCGTCCGTTTTTTCTTCAGTTCCATCACAAATCCTCCAAGATGTCGTCCGTTTCTGCTGTATCATCATCGGTTATTTTGGCAATGGCCATGCCGGCATGCACCATGACATAATCGCCGGGATCCAGATGATCCATCAGTTCTGCAGATATTTCCCGCTTGGCTCCTGACGCATCTACCAACGCCATACCGTTTTTTATCGTTACTACTCGTGCCGGTAATCCTACGCACATATCAAACTCCTCCTTTGTTGTACATGGCATATACTGCCTGTCCTAAAGCAATGCCGCCGTCATTGGGCGGTACAAAACGATGCTTTAGTACTGTAAATCCCCGCTGCTGCAGCATATCATCGCATAAACGCAGCAGCAGAGTATTCTGAAATACACCGCCGCTGAGAGCTGCCGTCCGGCAGTGTGTTTCTTCCCGCACTTGTTCGCAGGCCTGCACCAACATCCTTGCCAAGGCATCGTGAAATTGATATGCCAGCAAAGATACATCCTCTCCCTGCAGACGCCGCTGCAGTATTTCCTGTACCAAGCGGTCTGTAGGCAGTATACAGCGTGTGTCCTGCAGCGAATCTTCTATATGCAGTGCATGCCCTTCTGCTCTGTCTTTGCCCCGTTCTGCCGCAAATTGCAGTTTCATGGCACCTTCCCCTTCAAAGGTAGACGCCCGGCACAACCCCAATATCGCGCTTACAGCATCAAAAAGCCGCCCGGTACTGGTAGAACGGACACTGTTAATCTGATTGGCAGCCATAAACAGCTGTGCCTGTAAATTGGCGTTGTCACAAAGCTGCAGCTGCTGAACGACAGAGGCTATGTCCGATGGTTCTTTCACCAGCTGTGCAATCATACTGACAGCAATACGCCATCCTTCTTTAGAGGACACATCGCCGCCGCGCTGCCAAAACGGCGCAATCGAGCTGCAGCGCCGAAAACCGTGTATATCGCACAGCAGTATTTCGCCGCCCCAAATCGTCCCATCCGTTCCATAGCCAGTTCCATCCAGCGATACGCCAATTACCGTTTTATCTATGCAGTCGTTTTCTGCCATGCAAGATAAAATATGCGCATAATGGTGCTGTACTTCGATGACGGGAAGCCCCAGTTCATGCGCCGTTATCGTCGTATTGTATCGGGGATGACTGTCACATGCCACGACGGATGGTGACGCTTCCAGCAGCGTTTCCATACGGGTTACAGACTCACGCAGTGCCGTAACAGTCCGTATGTCTGCCATATCACCAATATAGGGGGACAAATAATATAGATTATCTTTGCCGATGCAGAATGTATTTTTTAGTTCACCGCCGATAGCCAAGACTTGTCTGCCCGTTTCTCTGCCTGCAAAGAAAGGCAGCGGCGCATAGCCGCGGGAACGCCGTATCATATAGGGTTTGCCGTCATAAAAATCCATGACCGAATCATCGGCCCGCAGCCGGATTTTACGGTTATGGGACAAGACAAGATCGCACATCCCCAGTACTTCCGTTTCTACATCTTCATCAGTACGGCAAATCGGCGCACCGGAGGCATTGGCACTGGTCATGACCAACGCCTCCGGCATAACCAAATCATCGTCATACGTAAACAGCAATAAATGAAGCGGCGTATAGGGCAGCATGACCCCTACGTTGGGATTGTCCGGTGCAATATAGAAAGACAGCGACGACTGCGCTCGTTTGCGCAGCAGCATAATCGGCTTTTCGTGCCCGTCCAGCAGTGCTTCCTGCTTAGGAGCAACGACACATTCCCGTTTGGCTGTATTCAAGTCTTTCATCATGACGGCAAACGGCTTGACGGGGCGGTGCTTCAGCCGGCGCAGCCGCTGCACGGCGTCGTCGTTGGCGGCATCACAGCAAAGATGAAAACCGCCGATGCCTTTCACGGCAATAATTCCGCCGCGGCAAATGACCTCTCTAGCCTTGCAGATAGCGTCTCTGCGCCGTTCTTTTCTTCCCAACAAATATACTTCCGGGCCGCAGTCATTGCAGCAGACAGGCTGGGCGTCATACCGCCGTGTTTCCGGATGGGTATATTCCTCATAACAGGCATCACACATGGGAAATTCGCCCATGCTCGTCCGTTCCCGGTCATACGGCATAGCATCGAGAATCGTCAGTCTCGGGCCGCATGCCGTACAGTTGATGAACGGATGCAGATACCGCCGGTTGGTCTTATCAAACAGTTCTTTTTTACATTCTTCGCAAATGGCAATATCCGGCGAAACAAACACGGTCCCTTTTTCCTTGGCACTCTCGATAATCGTAAAATCAGCATACGGCTTTCTGTCTTCTATCGCTGTAGAAACGTTGAGGATGCTGGAACGAGCCGGAGCTTTCCCAATCAGGTCTCGATGAAACTGCTGCCGTGCCGCTTCCTCTCCTTGGGCAATCACTTCGACATACGAGCCTTTATTGCAGACACTGCCATATATACGGCAGGCTTTGGCAGTCCGGCTGACAAAGGGGCGAAAGCCGACACCCTGGACAATGCCAAAAAGCCGAATGACTTCCGTTTTCATCGCCTATCCCCTCCCAGATACGGCAAAATGAGGAAAATCGATATACATGCCTTGAAAATAAGGCAATGCCTTTTGGAAATACGCATCTCCCAAAATAATATCAAAATCATTATTGTCAGCCAGTTTGCGAAACTCCTCTTCTTCCCGCAGGAGTATGTCTCCTTCATCAGGATGGGTTGGCGCCGCCATAAACCACGTTGCTGTCGTTACATACGCCGCTCCTGCTTCTTCGGCAAGCATACGCATGGCATGGGCCGCCGTCTGCTGATGGACGATGAGAACATTTTTCCCGGCAAAAACCGAATTATCCGGCACGACGCGGGACAAGCCAAAATACCGCTGTTCATACGGCGTGCCTATCGTTTTCTGCAAATACTGCGCCGCTTTTAGTCCTGCCGGCGACACGACAATATTCATATCGGCTTTGCCGGCATGAATAAAATCATCCAAATCATCATACAGCAAAATCTGCTGCCAGCCATCTTCTACCAGTTCCTGACAAACGGCTTCCGTACCGTCTGCATGCATCAAATCCAAAGGCACTGCGCCCAGTACGCCGACTGTATCTTTTTCCGGCACATCCTCTGTTTGGGTAAACTGCCGCAGTAAAGCCAGGTATGCTTTTTCAATGCCTTTGTCATAGAGTTCCATCCCTGTCGTATCGATTGGCAGGATGGGGATGTCCAGCTTTTTTTCTGCCATTCGCTGCAGTGCCCGATAATCTGTGCCAATGACAGAAGGCACCGGCGTGCCGACGATGGCGGCAAAAGAAGCATCTATCGTCCGGGCTGCATCGCAAAGCTTCTCGATAAGCCTGTCATCCCGTCCTAAAATAGCATCCATGTCTCTCAGTCCTGCACTGAATACGGCACTTTTTTTGCCGCTGAACCAACGCGGTTCATCAAAACCGCAGATATTGCCGGCACAGCCGCCGGCATCACAAATGACTACAATACCGCCCAAACCATAGAGGACAGCCGCCGCGCCCGATTGGTCCGGGGCAAACGGCGATATATATTTCCATAATCCTTTCATCAGCTGTTTCTCCCTTTCCATGCCGCATCCAGTTTCCGCAGCAGCGCCAGCACGCCGGCATAGCCAAACGGCTGTACCTCTTCATCCCAAAACACATGGGCGCTGTCATCATGATAGTACGCCGCATCCTTGCCAATCGTGATATCTACAGGATGCCTGCTGCCGTCATAATATAGCATCGACGGCGATAAATTTGAATATACGCGGGTATCCGGGCTGAGTTTTTGCAGATGGCGAAGATAGACAAAATCATCACCGGACAGATTGGCATATATTTCCCGGACGCAGAACCCATATCGTGTCAGTGCTAACGCCATTTCAAAGGCATTGCCGTTCTGCATTTCCCCAATAGCCACGGTCGTGCCGCTGTACTGCCTTTTTATATATGCGACTGTTTCTTTCGCCGCTTCGTACCAGCGTGAATCATCCACCGTCGTCTGCAGCACCTGTCCCAAGGCTTGATACTGCGTATGAATCTGTCTGACCTGATACAGCCGTGTCAGCTCAATACTCGGTATGCCAAGATTCTTTTCCATATGCTGGGCTGCCAAACGGGATTCCGGATTGAGAATGACGTTGAAATTCGCTTTTGCCATGTCCTGATAGGCTGCAAAAGTTTGGCAGCGGGACAGTTCATTGATGGTCGTAATGCCTAGTTGGTGTAAAATATCATATAACTCGCAGTCGTCCTGCAGCGGTGCAAAATACCCCAGCAAATTGACGGTCCGTTTGTGCCGCTTCTGCTTTTCCAGCAGGGAATACACAGCGCGCCGGACATCCACCATCGGCGGTTTGCGTCCTTCCCGTGTCAGTGCGTACATATAACAGGGAACGACAGGCAAACCGGCTACAGCTTCCGCTTTGCGGCAGACGCGTTCCATATCCGTCCCCAAAAGCGCGTCCGCGCAAGTCATGCAAATCATAACGACAGACGGCTTGACAGGCAGGTCTTCCAGGATTTCTGTCACAGCCTGCGGAATTTTCCGCAAATGCCGGCCTGTCACAATATCCGTTTCATCCATAATGTAAAAGAAGAAACGGTCGCTGTAGCCGCCCATTTCACTGAGGATGGTCGTATTGCGGCCGCAGCATCCCGGACCGACGAGCAGCATCACAGAGCCGGGAATCGCCAGTCCTGCCCGCTTGACGCCAAACCCCTGCGCGCCCGGTGAATTGAACGCCAGGGCAGCCGGTGAATTGTAAATCAAATGGGTCGAGGAAATGAGCTCTGCCGGAATATGTTCACGGCCAAGCTCTGCCAACTGGCTGATGGTAATAGAATACGGTTTCTTTTCGTGTGTCATATCGTTTTCCTATCCTGCAGCAGGGAAGCCGCCAACTGCAAAAACGTCCGGCTAATCGGCAGTTCCGGATTGCCTTCAATGACGGTCTTTCCTTCTTCTTCAAATTGATTAATCGCGTCACTCCGCGGAATATCGCCGACAATAGGCAGCTGACGCTGTTCGGCGAAAGCCCGTACCTTAACTTCTTCATCCGGTATATTGCGTCGGTTGAAGAGAATTCCCCGCACGGCCGCATAGCTTCGGTCTGCAAAATTCTGTACGGCTGTATAAATGTTGTTGGCTGCATACAACGCCATTTTTTCACCGGATGTGACAATCAGCACTTCTTCGGCATACCCTTCCCGAATCGGTGCCGCAAAGCCGCCGCAGACGACATCGCCCAGCACATCGTACAATACGACATCCGGCTGATATGTTTCAAACAATCCCAAATCTTCCAGTAGTGCAAAGGTGGCAATAATGCCGCGGCCGGCACAGCCAAGTCCCGGCGTCGGCCCGCCCGTTTCAATGCAAAGAACACCGCCGTAGCCAATGCGCGAAATATCTTCGATACGCTGCGGGTCTTCATCATGTTCACGCAGATAATTCATCACCGGTTCGACAGGCTTGCCGCCCAGCAGATTAAACGTCGAATCGGCTTTTGGGTCACAGCCGATTTGAATAACCCGTTTTCCCAAATAGGCAAAAGCCGCCGCTAAATTGCTCGTCATCGTCGATTTGCCAATGCCGCCTTTGCCGTAAATTGCAAGTTTTAACATAACATCCTCCTATTGCGGCAGCGGCGGATACGTCGTTTTGGCGCTCACATCCGCAAGCATGCCCAATTTTCCTGTCAGCGCGTTGATAATATCCTGCGGCGCATCAATGATGACGCTGATGACGCTGACTGCTTTATGGTGATACGGGACACCCATCCGCCCGATAATATACTGTCCGTATTCATGAAGCAGTTCATTGAGTTTGGCCGCTGCTTCCCGTTTGCCAATGACGATGCCGATAACAGCTAATCTCGTTTCCATACACGGTCTCCTCTTCGTTTTTTCTATAATAAAAAGCTCTATGCAAAAGCACAGAGCTCACCCACTATTTTTGTATGTGCTTTCGCCTCATTTGCGCAGATACCTTCTTTGCAAGCAAGTACGGCGGCGAATCTATCAAGTTTTCTGTCAGGAACATCCTTCCAAATCACTTTTTTATATTTTACATTATATCAGATATATAAAAAAACAGGAACCCAGTTTTGATACCGAATTCCTGTATTTCGCTGCTAAAAATCGTCTTTGAGTTGTTTGCCGCTCATCAAAGCTTTATACGCCGCATTAAATCTGTCTTTAGGAAGTTCTCCTTCCCAGCGGGCTACGACGACGGTGGCCATGCAGTTGCCGCAAACATTGCAGACCGTGCGGATCATATCCAGCAGTCTGTCAATTCCCAACAGAATGGCTACGCCGTCTGTAGGTAAGTTAAACGCCGCAGCTGTTGCCGCTACGACAATAATGCCTGCCCCAGGCACACCGGCAATCCCTTTGGTAGAAAGCATCAAAGTCAGCATGACGAGAATTTGCTGTTCAATGGACATATCAATGCCGTACAGCTGGGCAATAAACAAAATGCCGGCTGAACTGTACAGCGTGGACCCATCCAGATTGAATGAATAGCCCGTCGGCATGACAAAGGTTACGATGTTCTTTCTGATGCCCAACTGGGAAAGACGTTCCATTGCCAGCGGCAGTGCCGCTTCACTGCTCGCCGTCGAAAACGCCAAGAACAAAATATCTTTGATAGCTTTTAGGACATGGAAAAAGTTGATGCGTGTCAGCAAGCTGGCAATCAACGCAATGACACAGACAAACAAGATCGTCGCTGCCGCAACAGAAGCAATCAATTTGCCCAACGGAATCAGCATGGCAACGCCATAGCTGCCTACGGTGTAGGCAATCATGGCAAATACGCCAATAGGCGCAACATGCATGACATAGCCTGTCACTTTAAACATCGCTTCTGCCACACTATGGCAAAGGTCTACAATCTTCTTGCCCGATTCGCCAATATGCGCTACGCCGACACCAAAGAAGCAGGCAAAGAAAATAATCTGCAGCATATCCTGCCGTGCCGCCGCATCGACAATATTCGTCGGTACAATATGAACAGCATACTGTATCAAATCGACGCTGTGCTGGCTCGCGCTGGCTGCATCTGCCGCACCGGCTGACGAAGCCGTCAGCGTCACGCCGACGCCGGGCTGCGCTATGTTCATAAACAGCAGTCCAATAGCCAAAGCAATCGTCGTCGCAAATTCAAACCAAATAATCGCCTTGCCGCCCAGCCGGCCCAATTTTTTGAAATCACCGGTCCCGGCAATCCCCATGACGAGAGTGCTGAAAATCAACGGCACGACAATCATTTTAATCATACGCAAAAAGGCATCGCCAATGGGCTTGAGTTTATCCCCAAAATCAGGGAACAAGTAGCCGACAAGTGCTCCCAACAGCAGTCCGATGAGTATTTGCGTACTCAATCCTAATTTTTTCATATACTTTTTTTCACTAGCTCCTTTCACCATCTCTTTACGAATAGGATATGTAAACTCTAATTCTTTATTTTATGATATTTTGCCATTTTGCACAATCATTTTTT
>DJEN01000036.1:0-62347 GCA_002431345.1 Megasphaera sp. UBA5897
CGCCTATTCCGGATATTCCCCATGTTGTAATGGATTACTTGTGGTATCATACACCGTGGGATAAGCAAAACCATTTCCGGGAACGCCGGGCAGAGTTGTATTTTGTGGATGGCGGCGTAAATGTGTTGGCAGAATGAGTGATATGGTAGAGGTGGGGAAGACTTGCATGGGCATGGCGTGTCTATGCAGGTGCTTCACCTTGCATGTTGTGAGAAAGGATTTTTTATACGATGAATTATAAAGTATGCAGTATCGCAATGGCGATGGCCTGTTTAGGAACGGCGTGTCAAGGGGCATCGCCGATTCCGACGTTTGATAAGGAAGCGGTGACGACGCAGCCGTATCAGCGAACAGGCCAGCAGGACCGTCTGATTGATACGAGCCGAATCAATTCGCAGAGCGGCAATACGGGCACGGCAGAACATCCGGCGTTTTATATTCGCAAAATTGTTCTGCAGGGGACACTGCTCCCTGTCGATGAACAGGAAGGGCTGCAGCAGATTTTGCGTGCGTACAGCCAACGAAATGTTGAAGTTAGTGAGTTATCCGTGCTGACACAGAAAATTACGGAATATTATCGCAGTAAAGGATATACGATTCCACAGGCGGTTTTACCGGCACAGGAAATACAGCGGGGCGTATTGAAGATTCATGTCTATACAGCTGCTTATGATTCAATTACGGTACTGAAAAATGAATCTGATGTGGCGGACTCGGTTATTCAAGAGTATGTAAAAAAACTTCGTCCCGGTGATGTCATCAAAGACAATACTGTAGAAATGGTTATGAACAATTTGAATGATTTGCCGGCTGTGACGGCACGGGCTGTTTTCATGCCAGGAGATACAGCTGGTACGACCAAGATGGGCGTAGAAGTGCTGCGACGTCCTGTATGGAACAACTATGTCTTTTTTGATAACGGCGGCGGCTACTATTCAGGCAAATGCCGTTATGGGTTTCATACGGAAATCAACAATCCCAGTCATGGCGGGGACAAAGTCCTTTTAAACGGTATGATGACAAATCATGAGGTAAAAAACTACGGCGTGCGCTACGAAACACCGGTTGGGGATGACGGTACGCGCTGGGGCATTGGCTGGAGCCAGTCAAGTTATGAACTAAAAACAAATAATTTTTATACGTCGCTGGGGCAATCCAGAGGAATTAGTTTTTACGGCTTGACGCCGTTATATCGGAACCGGCTGCAGCGGCTTACGTTGCTGTACGGGTACGATCATCGGAATATCAAAGACCGCAATCGATATCGCTTCGATTTGCTGCCGGGCATACCGATTGCCGGAGAGATTTCTACGAAAAAGACAGGAAATGTCTTTCATGTGGGATTAAGCGGCAGTCAATATTACCCCAATCAATTTACACAGTACAGCCTTATCTATTGGAATGGGCATATCCGCACGGATACGGGCAGCGGCAGTCGTCCTATGTATTATGATGGAACCTATCATAAGCTGACCGGTGATTTGCTGAATATCTGGTATGACGGGCCGTGGAATTACCGCATCAACGCGAGCGGTCAGCTGGCAAATCGTTCGCTGGATGGCAGTGAACAGTTCTATCTCGGCGGTATGAACGGCGTGCGGGCGTATGGTGCCAGCGATGGATACGGCGATGCGGGATATTTGCTTACAGGAGAAATCCGCCGCCAGACCGGCATCAAGTATTTGGAATCAGCCGTATTTATTGATACAGCCGGTGCGAAGCTGCGAAATGGCGGCGATCGGGCATGGGATCATTTGTCTGGCTGGGGCGTCGGGCTGCGTTATCAAAAAACGACAGATTGGAATGTACAGCTTGATTATGCGTGGAAAATTCACGGACGCAGGGACCGGACAGAACCGGAAGATCATCAGGGCAGATGGTGGCTGCAGGTGTATAAAATGTTTTAGATAATGACGTAAAAAAAGGGCTGTCGCGTGAAGCGACAAGCCCTTTTAGTTTGTAGTTTATCGTTTGTAGTGGTAAAAAGTTATTTTTCTACTGTACTCGTGTGGAGCAATTCTCCTGATGGGAGATAGCTGCTAAAGGATAAGGTATCCTCTGTGGCCTGCATGACGAGGTAGTTGTCCGTTTCCGGCTGGGGAGCGACATATTCATCCAAGGCATGCTGTTTCCAAAGACCGGGATACTGTACGTTGCCGGCAACGCCGGTAATAATATACAGCGGGCCTTTGGCATCGCGTTTGAAATCAGTGATATGGCCGCGGTCGCGGTACGTATGCAAATGCGCGGATAAAACGACATCGACGCCGTATTCATCAAATAAAGGCATCCAGTCTTTTCCTTCCGGGGAGAAACCTTCTTCTCTGGGGTCGGGTCGATTGGCAAAGCCATACTGCAGGGGGTCTTTATGCATGAGGACGACTTTCCATTTTTTATCCGTGCTGCGAATATCTTTGCGGAACCATGCCATTTCATCTGCCAGCAGCTGCGGCTGGAACTGTGCCATTTCTGTAATCTGCGTGTTTAAGACGATGAAATGCACGTCGCCGTAATCAAAGGAATAGAATTGGTTTTGGTAATCCGGGTTTTCTTGCGCCGGCAGGGAGAACAAATGGAGATATGCGACAGGCATGCGGACCTTCCAATCTCTGTCATACGTTTCATGATTGCCCATGACCGGTGCGACAGGAATTTGGCTTGCCATATCTGCGACGACATCAAACCAAGCATTCCATTGGTAATGGTCTTGCCCATTGTCGACTAAATCCCCCATATTGACAAAAAATTGGGCATCCGGATTAGTCTGCCATGCCGGATCTTTGGTGGCTGCCCAAGAACTGTAGTCGCTGGATTGGGAATCAGGGAAAATTAAGGCTTTGAAGGTATTGCCCTGTGCTGTCTGCAGCGGCATCCAGCCGCTCCGCTTTTTTTCGTACCCAACGCGGTATTCATATGATGTTCCCGGCGTCAGGTCGGTCAGTACAGCGGTGTGAATGTATGTTGTCGTATCATCGTCGGTAAATTCTTCACTGCTTGCAGGGACGCTCCATAGGTCACCACTGTCTTTGCGGCGGTATTCGACGACGGCTTTATCTTCTGAAAAGGAAGACTGCCACATAATGGTGCGGGATGTGGTGCTGTCTTTGGTAATAACCTGCCGGATGTTAGCGGCATCTACGGCGTCAGTGGGAGCGTAATGAGCAGCAACAGCTTTTGTCGCTTTTACGCTTTGCTGGGTGACTGTTTTGGCACCGGGAACCCACAGGTATACAGCAGCGCAGGCAATGAGCATGATAGGGCACAGCCATTTGGCGAGCTTTTTTTTATTCATCGGTGTATCCTCCTGAAATCAATTACTTTATGCTATCATACTACCTAGAGTGCGCTTTAAGTCAAGCTCTAAATACAGCAGACTGCTGCAGGATGATAACGTCTATGGCAAAAAAGCAGACGATATTCATGCGCTTGTTTACAAAATACTAAAGTAAACATAAAAAAATAATAAATATATTGTGTTGACAGATTAAAAATAAAGTGATAGTATAATTACAGTTAATAAATGCAAAACAACATATATAGAGGCAATGACGCTGAGAATACGCTTGGATGTCATTGCCTCTATTTGTTTTTGCAGGTAAGAATAGTTGTTTGGTTATAGGGGGAATAGACAATGCGATTGACAGAAACAGGTTTGACAGCAGAAGACATTAAGGCCAAAGTAAAAAAGTACATGATTGAAACGTACGAACGGTACGACTTTTTGGCAGAACGGGCTAAGGGAATGTATGTATACGACGAAAAGGGGACGCCGTATCTGGATTTCTATGCCGGCATTGCCGTCAACAGCGCAGGCAGCTGCAATGACAAAGTCGTCATGGCCGTTATCGATCAGGCTATGGATATTATGCAGACGTTCAATTATCCGTATACGATTCCGCAGGCTTTGCTGGCTGAAAAAGTTTGCACCACTATTGGCATGGATAAAATCTTTTATCAGAATTCCGGGACAGAAGCCAACGAAGCCATGATTAAAATGGCTCGTAAATATGGTGTAGAAACGTATGGCCCGCACAAATACAACATCGTCACGGCGAAAATGTCGTTTCATGGCCGCACGTTTGGTTCCATGAGTGCGACAGGGCAGCCGGACAATGCCTGCCAGATTGGTTTTGGCGATATGACGCCGGGCTTTACGTATGCAGAGTTCAACAATTTGGAAGCATTTAAAGAAGCCGTTACGGAAAACACGATTGGCATTATGGTAGAACCGGTACAGGGCGAAGGTGGTATTCACCCGGCAACAAAAGAATTTTTGACGGGCCTGCGGAAATTGTGTGATGAAAAAGGACTGCTGCTCTTATTGGATGAAGTACAGACGGGCTGGTGCCGTACCGGTGCTGTTATGTCCTATATGAACTATGGCATCAAACCGGACATTGTTTCTATGGCCAAAGCCATGGGCGGCGGCATGCCGATTGCTGCGATTTGTGCGACAGACAAGGTTTCCAAAGCCTTTACGATGGGTTCGCACGGCAGTACCTTTGGCGGTCATCCTGTATCGTGCGCCGCAGCGTTGGCAGAAGTAACCGAACTGCTGGACAAAGATTTGGCTGGAAATGCGAAAAAAATGGGCGCCTATTTCTTGGAACAGGCACGAAAAGAAATTCCGCATCTGAAAGAAGCCCGCGGACAGGGACTGATGATAGGTCTTGAATTTGACGGCGTCAACAGCGTGGATATCAAGCACAAATGCTTGGAAAAACATATGCTGACCACGGCGATTGGCTCTAACATCATTCGGCTGGTTCCGCCGCTGATTTTGCAGAAAGAACATGTAGACAAAGCGATTGCTATTTTGAAAGAATCTGTGGAAGAATTGACAAAATAAAATCATCAAAAGAGGATGCCTTCTAGAGAGGGGATAGAAGGCATTCGTCTTTTTTAAGGGGGAGATTGGATGAGACATTTTGTAGTAACCGTAGGCTGTGAATTTGGCAGCGGCGGGCCGGAAATCGGCAAAATGCTGGCATCATCTATGGGGATTGAATATTATGACCGTGATTTGGTCGATAAAGTTGTTGAAAAAATCGGCGTAGATAAAGCACTGGTAGAACAGGCCGATAATAAGAACTTCGTGCCTTTTGGCATCAATACGTCGTTGGGGACACGCTATGCGAACTTATCGAATAAAGTAATTTATACACAGTTTGAAGTTATTCATAAAATGGCACGTCATTCCTGCGTCATCATTGGCCGCTGCAGTGATTATATTTTGAAAGATGAACCGAATGCTATTAATGTATTTATTTATGCGCCGGAAGAAAAACGGATACAGGCAGTCGTAGATAAGATGCATGTAACAAAAAAACGGGCCTTGGAATTGATTCATGAGTATGACAGCATGCTGCATAGACGATATAAATATATTACCGGAACCTATCGCGGCGACCGGCACAACCGGCATTTGCTGGTAGACAGCAGTGTGTTGGGATGGGAACGGACGGCAAAATTTATTCAGGCTTTTGTCGAAATGCGGTTTGAAGAGATGTAAGTACAACAAATGAGGGGGAATTTATATGGCTGCAACCAAAGCATCTGATTTTGATAAAGTCCTCAGTGCATGGGATATACTGGTTATTGCTTTTGGCGCAATGATTGGCTGGGGCTGGGTTGTTTCTACGGGCGACTGGATTATGCAGGGCGGTGTCGTAGGGGCTATGCTCGGCTTTGTCATTGGCGGCTTGATGGTGTTTTTTGTAGGGCTTACGTATGCGGAACTGACGTCAGCCATGCCCCAGTGCGGCGGCGAACATGTTTTCAGTTTTAAAGCCATGGGACCGATTGGCTCGTTTGTCTGCACGTGGGCGATTGTCTTGGGGTATGTCAGCGTCGTATGTTTTGAAGCCTGCGCGCTGCCAACCATTGTAACGTATATTTATCCTGATTTTCTGCAGGGGTATTTATATAGTGTAGAAGGATTTGATATTTATGCGTCGTGGCTGGCTATGGCAGTACTAGTGGCTGCTTTTATTACATACATAAACATTATTGGTACAAAAACAGCTGCGATTTTGCAGACGATTTTAACCGTTATTATCGGAGGCGTAGGTATTCTTTTAATAGCTGCTTCTCTGTTTTCCGGGCAGGCCGATAATTTAGATAATCAGCTGTTTATGGGCGCAACGACAACGGATATGCTCAAAGGAACGCTGGCTGTTGCCGTCATGACGCCGTTCTTCTTTATCGGTTTTGATGTCATCCCGCAGGCTGCAGAAGAAATTTCCGTATCGCTGAAAAAAATCGGCCGTATTTTGATTTTATCCATCATACTGGCTGTTGCATTTTATGCTTTGATTATTTTTGGCGTAGGGTATGTGATGAATAATGCGGCTATTGCCAATGCCATGAAAGGTGTTGGTGGTTTGGTTACGGCAGATGCCATGGCCAAGGCTTTTGGCAGTACGATGATGGCGAAAGTCCTGATTATTGGGGGCTTGTGCGGGATTATTACGAGTTGGAATTCGTTTTTAATTGGCGGTAGCCGTGCCATGTATTCAATGGCCGAATCGTACATGATTCCGCATGTATTTGCCAAACTGCACAAAAAATATAAAAGTCCTGTCAATGCGCTGCTGCTTATTGGCTTGCTTTCTATTATTGCACCATTTTTTGGCAAAAAAATGCTTGTTTGGGTTGTCGATGCCGGCAACTTTGGCTGCTGCGTAGCGTACTGCATGGTAGCCGTTTCCTTTATGATTCTTCGTTCCAAAGCACCGGATATGCCGCGTCCATATCGTGTCGGGCATTACAAACTGGTTGGTGCCATGGCAGTATTGATGTCCGGTTTTATGGTAGCGATGTATATTATCCCTGGTTCCGGCGCGGCATTGGTTCCGCAGGAATGGGGCATGGTATTGGGCTGGTCTGTATTGGGCTTGGGCTTTGGTGTGTTCTGCAAAGCACGGTACGGTGAAAAATTTGCTACGCATGTCGATGTCGCTGTGGAAGCACCGAGCGAAACGGCACGCGATATGGCCTTTGGCCTGGCGATGGCAAGTGCCCTGAAGGAAGTACAGTCGGAAGGAGCTGTCACCTATGCGGAACGGCCGCTCAATTTCTCCTTTTTCATGCCGTCCAATATGATTTTTGGCTCGCATACATGCCGCAAAGCCGGCGCGCTTGTCAAAACGTATGGCAAACAGGCTCTGTTTGTAACGGATTCTACAGCAAAGCGTATAGAAGACGCATGGAAAACGATTCAAGACAGTTTTGATAAAGCAGGCGTACACTACGGTGTATTTGCCCATGGTGACAACAAAACACAACAGGTCATGATTCAAAACGGTTTGGAACAGCTGCAGCATCTCCAGGGCGATATGGTAGTGGCTGTTGGCGGCAATGATGCCGTGATCAGTGCCAAACAGATTGTATATGCAGCAGAAAAAGAATGGAAAAAACATATTCCGCTGGTCATTATTCCGGCAACGTATGATATAGAAGAAGCATTTCATGGCGTAGTGATGTGGAAAGACGCAGACGGCAAAGACCAGGCGGTATACAGTCCCAGTGCCAATGCGGCGGCTGTTTTGGTCGATCCGGTATGCATGAAAACGATGCGTAAAAAAGAAATTGCCTTGGCTGGATTTGCGGCCGTCTGCCGTACGATTAATGCATATACGGCGCATACATCCCAGCCCTTGGCAGATGCGATGGCACTGTACGGCTTATCGCTGCTGAAAAAACATTTGGTATCTGTCTATCAGGATACAGCCAGTGAAACAGACTGGGAAAAATTGGTTCTTGGCAGCATTATCAGCTGCATGGTTGGATATGGCACAGGTAATGTGCTGTTGTGCGGCATGAAAAAAGCGGCCGAACTAGTTCATATGGCGTATGAAGATGTTCTCCCGGCTGTGTATCCGGTATTGCTGGATTTGGCGAGCAAGCAGGATGTATTCCGTTATGGTAAAATCGCGCGCACACTCGGCGGTTTTACAGCCAACGACTGCACGACACGGTTAGCAGAGATGGAAAAACAGCTGCAGCTTGATGTGCGGACAGCTGATTTGGGAATTACGGAAGAAGATATAGCCCGCATGGCTAAAACGTATTTGTCCTACAGCGCGCAAACCGTGGATGCAGATACGCAAACAGCACAGCCGGCACAGACCGCAGCAGCATACATGTGAAACAGGTTATCCTTTTATCCCGATTTTACACTGTCAATGTGTAGAATCGGGACTTTTTTTGCTGAAATAAAGAGGATTTTTTGCTATAATGTGGAATTGTATAAAGATAGTATGTTATTATTTACATATTGGAGGTAGTCAATATGACGCTCAGTCTATTTTGGTCGCGATATACGCTTGAACTTCACGATCGTCACATTCGCGCGATAGATGAGATGTATCAGTATCTTATTGCACGAGAAAAATGGAATTGGTTTTTAGCAAAAATTCCGGAACAAGAACAAGTCCGGATACTGCGGGGGCATAATCTGGGTGAAGAAGCTTGGACGTGCCGCAAATGGCTGGACCATATGCTGGAATGGATAAAAGAAAACAAACCGCCGACAGTATATAATGCGGTAGTTGAACGGATTCACAGCATGGAACAGAAGCCGTTGGAAGATTTGGAAAAACAAGCGGCCCATTCCTTGTCCCCGGAAGAACTGCAGCGCCTCAGGCAGGCAGGATATTTTCAATGGCTGAAAAAGTCGGAATCGTAAAGGCAGATTGTCAAGGAGGGCTTATGGCATTTATGCAGCGTGTGTGTATATGTCTGATTAGTGTTTTTTGTATAGCTGCAGCCACTGTGATGCCACAGGCCATGGCGGCGGATGCTGTGCGGGCTATTGTGATTACCGGGGAGATTGACGGCAGTCAGGCCGCATTGGTACAGCGAGGCATTGCGCAGGCTGAAGAAAATCAGGACAAAGCGGTGATGCTGCTCATTAATACGCAGGGAGGCCGCGTAGGCAGTGCGCTGAAAATACGAGATATGCTGCAGCGGACATCGCTGCCGACGATTGCCTATGTCACGTCACGAGCTTGGTCTGCCGGGGCATTGATTGCACTTTCGTGCCGTCATATTATTATGGCACCGGGCAGCAGCATAGGAGCGGCAGAGCCGATTCCCAATACGGAAAAAAATATAGCGGCTTTGAAGTCGGAATTCAGCGCGACAGCCAATGCGATGGGGCATAATCCCAGCGTAGCAGAAGCCATGGTCGATAAGACAGAAGGATTCCCGGATTACGCAGAACCTGGAAAAATTTTATCGCTGACAGACAAACAGGCAAAAGAGCTGAATGTATCAGAAGGAACGGCGGATTCACCGGAAGACGCCCTGCGGTTTTTCAGTATGAGAAATGCCAGCGTGCAGTATGAAGAACGAAATTGGAAAGATATGATCGTGGGCATACTGCAAAATGAATATGTCCGCATGATTTTTATTGCGCTTATTTTGGCTGCCATATTTTTGGAAATTAAGATGGCCGGCATGGGCATAGGCATTGCCGCGGCGTTTGTTTTGGGCGGCATGCTGCTGATAACCGGTGAGGAATCGCTGACGGAAGACATCAAGGTATTAGCAGCGTTTATTGGCAGTTTTGTATGTATTGCCCTGGAGCTGGCCGCGCCGGGAGCCGGTATTTTTGGCATTGTTGGCGTGCTGCTTCTGTTTGGCAGTTTGTTTTATATGCTGGGCGCGACGATTGATGCCGTATACATCTTGGCTGGCGGCACCGTGCTGGCACTGGTGCTGTTTTATGGTATTGGCAAAAAGCTGCCGAAGAGCCGGCTTTTGTCTAAGTTTACGTTGAAAACCCGTTCTACGAAAGAAAAAGGATATACGTCGCATGAAGATAAAAGTCAGTATTTGTACAAACGCGGCAGAACGATTACGGATTTGAAGCCCAGCGGTTTTGTGCGTATAGACGGCAAACGGGTAGAGGCAAAGGCCGCAGGCAGTGAGTATATTCTGCGGGACACGGATATCCGTGTTGTCAAAACGGCAGGGTACTGCATTACTGTCGAACCGGTTCCCAAACGGGATGCGTAGTATGCAAAGGAGGGTTTTATGTCTATGTTAACGATATTGGCTGTTCCCTTGTTGGTAATTGTGGCAGCCGTCATTGTCATTTCTTTGTTTTTGCATTTTGTGCCAATTGGACTGTGGATTTCTGCCATGGCTGCAGGCGTATCAGTCGGTATTGTCAATCTCATCGGCATGCGGCTGCGGCGCGTAGTACCGTCCAAGATAATCCTGCCGTTGGTTAAAGCCAATAAGGCCGGATTGGATGTCAACGTCAATCAGTTGGAAGCCCATTATTTGGCCGGCGGGGATGTAGACCGCGTCGTAGATGCGTTAATCGCGGCGCACCGGGCTACGATGTCCCTGACGTTTGAACGGGCCTGCGCCATTGATTTGGCTGGCCGCGACGTGTTGGAAGCCGTGCAGATGAGCGTCAATCCTAAAGTCATTGAAACGCCGTTTATTTCAGCAGTAGCTCAAAACGGCATTGAACTGAAAGTCCGTGCCCGTGTTACTGTCCGTGCCAATATTGACCGTTTGGTCGGCGGTGCCGGAGAAGCGACGGTCATTGCCCGTGTTGGTGAAGGTATCGTTACCAGTGTCGGCTCGGCAGCAGATCATTCGCAGGTGTTGGAAAACCCGGATGAAATTTCTAAAACCGTACTGAGCAAAGGACTGGATGCAGGTACGGCTTTTGAAATCCTTTCCATTGATATTGCCGATGTAGATGTAGGCCGTAATATCGGCGCGCGTCTGCAGACAGACCAGGCCGAAGCGGACAAGCAGATTGCTCAGGCAAAAGCGGAAGAACGCCGGGCGATGGCTGTTGCCAAAGAACAGGAAATGCAGGCGTATACCCAGGAAATGCAGGCTAAAGTCGTAGAAGCGCAGGCTGAAGTACCGCTGGCGTTGGCACAGGCACTGCGCGAAGGCAAGCTGGGCGTTATGGATTATTACAACATGAAAAATATTATGGCAGATACGCAGATGCGGACGGCTGTAGCCCAGGCTGGCGTGCCGAAAGCCAAACCGGCGGCTCCTGCTGAAGACCATCATACAGGACGGACGCCGACCGAAACGGATACGAAGTAGGTGAGCGTATGGACTATATATGGCTCATATTCATTATGGTTGCTGCGGCTGTTTTGCCGGATTTATTGCGGCGCAGACGGAACTATCCCAAGCGAAAGGGCCCCATTCCCATACCGCCCCGCAAAGAAGAAGTAAAACGAAACAAGCAGCCGTTACAGCAGCCTGTCAAGGCAACGACAGTTCCTGCGGCGGCAAAGAAAAAACGAACGCCAGCTGCAGCAAGAGAAAAAACAGCGGCGCAGTCGGCTGCAGCGCATCCTGTTCCCGTGTTCCATACACCGGCAGCCGTGCCGAATCCCGGCGCAGCAGCTGCCATCACGGTGCCGCATATGGTGCGGCCAGATCCTTGGAGTACGATTGAGCCGGAAGCGCAAGATATTTATGCAGGGCTGGTGTGGGCTGAATTACTAGATAAGCCCTTGGCGTTGCGCAACAAAAATAGATAACGGTAGTGAGGATAACGAATGATTCAAGAAAAGAAAGTGTATGTAGAAGGAATACCCTGCTTGCAAATTACAAGCGGTGAAATGCCGAAAGGCGTCGTGTTATTTTATCATGGCTGGTCATCCCAAAAAGAATATCAGGCTGTACGGGGACATGTGCTGGCTGCGTATGGGTATGATGTGCTGATTCCGGATGCCGTCAATCATGGCGAACGGGGAACGATTGATTACAATGCACCGTCGTCATACAGTGCGTTTTGGCAGACTATTTTTCAAAATCTGCGCGAAGTACCCATGCACCTCAAATACATGGCTTCTTGGCGTCCCGGCGTGCCGCTGGCTGTAATGGGCCATTCGATGGGCGGCTTTACATCATTGGGCGTCATGACGCATTATAATGAATTTTGTACGGCTGTAGCCCTCAACGGCTCGGGCTGGTGGGATGAATCGGAACGGCGTTTTCGGGCGGCTCTTCACATTGACAAACCGCGCAGTTATCCCTTTTTACAGCGGCAGCTGCAGGCCATGGATCCATATCTGCATACGCAGCGCCTGGAAGGACGTTCTGTACTGGCGCTCAATGGCGGAGCAGATGATGTCGTCGATAATCATGCCCAGGATTTATATATGGCTAAACTCCGCAATACGAAAGACGTTGACTGTAAATGGCTGACATACGACGGATTGGGACATTTTGTTACGACGAACATGATGGGCGATGCCGTCGATTGGCTGAATGAAAAAGTACACCGATAATTTTTGAGGTGTCGTTATATACCAAGAAGGGGCTGCCGCGCGAAGCGGTAAGCCCCTTTTGTCTGTCGTTTTTTAGTTCTTGCTATCAACATGAATACGTTTCATTTTTTTAATCATGCTGAAAATGCCAGCAATGTAGAGGGCAACAGCAATCCAAGTAAAAATAAACGTTACGAGCAGCGGCTTCGTCAGCGGTTCGCCGCTGAGCAGGCCGATAACGAGCGAAATGCTGGGAGCTAAGTACATGCAGATGCCTGACACCGTAACCGGCGTGCCTTTCAGTCCGGCTGTAAACAACAGCATAGGCACGGCAGTGACCACACCGGTTGCCGGCAGCAGCAAGTACTGCCAGCCATGAAATACACCGACAGCACCGCAGCCATTCCATTCACTCCAAGCAATAAAAGCCAGTGAGAGAGGAACCATGGAAAACGATTCGATAAAGACCGAAATCTGGCTGTCCAGTTGTATTTTTTTCTTTAACAGACTGTATGAAGCCCAAGACCCGCAGATAATTAGTGAAATGTACGGGATTTGTCCAAACAAAAAGATCGCGATGCCCAGTCCGGTCATAGCAAAGAGGATGGATAAGAGCTGCAGCTTTCCTAGTTTTTCATGAAACAGCAGGGAACCTAATAAAATGACAACAATGGGATTGATGAAATACGCCAAGCTAGACTGCAGAATATGCTGATGGGTCATGGCATAGATAAATGTGCCCCAGTTGATTGTAATCATGATGCAGGCGCCGGCTATGTACGGCCATTCCTGACGGTACTGCGTGATTTCTTTGAGATGGGGCAGCAATTTTTTTTGTATGATTAAGCCGTAACAAAAAATAGCTGACCAGACAATTCGCGTTGCTAAGATGTAAAAAGCGGAAATATCCTGCAAAAGCATCCAAAACAGAGGTAAAAGTCCCCATATAATTTGTCCCAGCAGCGTATAGCCTATATATAGATTCATCGTATATCTTATCCTTCCTTTGTATATATGTTACGATTATATCAGGAAGGACGGCAATCCTCAATGACAAGATAACATGACGAATGCTCTCGCGGATATAAAAAATTAAGAAAATAATATGGTGCCAAATAATGAGCGGAGTATAAATTTAATAAAATACGGAAATTTACTTTACAAATAAATGGTAAAGAAGTATAATGTATATAATAAATAAAGAAAAAATAAGAAACAGAATAAGATTATACGACGCAAGGAAGCGGCAGCATATATGTTGTTTCCTTGCGTTTTTTTCTTTTTTGTGAGTCTATGGGGAGGAATTGGTATGAAGAGTACGGGGATTTTTAGGACAAAGAGCATAGCAGATTTTATGGCAGAGACCAAACAAGACGGAGGTATGAAGCGTACTTTAGGAACTTTTGGCTTGACGATGTTGGGCATTGGCTGTATTGTCGGCACAGGGATTTTTGTGTTGACAGGCATTGCGGCCGCTAATTTTTCCGGTCCGGCATTGGTTATTTCCTTTATCATTGCGGCGTTGGCTTGTGGTTGTGCGGCATTATGTTATTCTGAATTTGCTGCAATGATTCCGGTAGCCGGGAGTGCTTATACCTATGGCTATGCAGTATTAGGTGAATTTTGGGCTTGGATTATTGGCTGGGACTTACTGCTGGAATACAGCTTGGGACTTAGTGCCGTATCCATTGGCTGGGCGGCTTACTTGTCTAATATCTTTTTGAATTTGGGCATCGCCATTCCGTCTTTCTTGATGGCAAGTCCGTTGGAAGGCGGCATTGTCAATTTACCGGCCATGGCCATTATTTGGCTGATTTGCCTGATTAATATGCGCGGCGTAACGCAGAGCAGTTTTGTTAATAACTTAATTGTTGTCATCAAATTGGCAGTGGTTGCCTTGTTTATCGTGTTGGGCGTCAGCCATGTCGATGCTTCCAATTGGGAACCGTTTATGCCGTATGGTTGGTCCGGTGTATTGACCGGCGCATCGGTTGTATTTTTTGCATACATTGGCTTTGACGCTGTATCTACGGCAGCTGAAGAAGTAAAGAACCCGCAGAAATCTATGCCAAGAGGCATTATTTTATCCTTAGTAATCTGCACGATATTATATATATTGGTTTCCGGTATTTTGACAGGCATTGTTCCGTATCTGCAGTTTAAGAGCGTCGCTGCGCCGGTAGCCTTTGCGCTGCAGACGATTGGGTATCATTGGGGGGCCGCTGTCGTTTCTGTCGGTGCTATCTGCGGTTTGACATCTGTACTGCTGGTATTGTTCTTTGGACAAAGCCGCATCTTGTTTGTTATGTCCCGTGATGGCTTGCTGCCTAAGTTTTTTGGCCGGATTAGCCATAAAACAAAAGTTCCTGTCCGCAGCTCTCTGCTGGTAGCCTGCATTACTTCTGTACTGGCCGGTGTTACGCCGATTGGTATTGTAGCGGAAATGGTAAACATTGGTACGTTGGGTGCCTTTATTATTGTAGCTGGCGCTGTTTTGGTTCTGCGCAAAAGACAGCCGAACCGTGTTCGTCCGTTTAAATGCCCGTTTGTTCCGGTACTGCCCATATTAGCTATTATTTTCTGCGGCATCTTGATTATCATGCTGCCGACGATTACACAGATTCGCTTCCTTGTATGGCTGGTTATTGGTTTAGGTGTATACTTTGGGTATGGATATAAACACAGCGTTATTACTAAAGCGAAAATGGGAACGCTGCACGATGTGGCCCCGGCACCTGCTGAAAAAGAAGCAATAGCCAGTGATTCTCTTCGTTCCACGCATGCACATTAATTTTTCTTTAAACGAACAGTTCTCAGCGTACTTGTTGAGAACTGTTTTTTTGTCCTTTGTCAAATGCAAAAAGATTCAGTATAATAAGTCTAATAATCTAATACTATGACACCTAGTGGGAGTGTGCTTTATGGGAAAAAAACGTATATATGTAATTGCCTGCGGCGGCACTATTGCCGGGAAAGCGGCATCAGCAGAAGATTTGACAGGATATACAGCCGGTGAGGCGACGATTGATGAATTGTTGGCAGCCGTGCCGGAAATGGCACGGTATGCGGACGTGCAGGGCGAACAGTTTTGTAATATAGACAGTTCCAATATGACCGAATCCTTGTGGCTGGCGTTGGCAAAACGAGTGGCAGAAATAGCTGATGACGATGCAGTCGATGGCATTGTCATTACCCATGGGACGGATTCTCTGGAAGAAACGGCATATTTTCTGCATTTGACCGTGCATACGGCAAAGCCTGTCGTTATGGTTGGCTCCATGCGCCCGTCTACGGCAGTCAGTGCTGACGGGCCGCTTAATTTACTGGAAGCGGTACAGGCAGCGGCAGAACCTTCCCTGGGGAAACATGGAGTTGTCGTAGTGATGAATGGCGTCATCCACAGCGCGCGGTTTGTGGAAAAAACGGATACGACGCATGTCGATACCTTTAAAAGCCGCCAGATGGGCTGCTTGGGATTCATGCAGGATGGCCGCCCGCATGTATACCAAACGCCGCTGCGCCGTCATACGTATACATCCCGCCTGTCCTGCAGTACGGCTGCATTGCCGTCCGTTTCTATTTTATATGCCTATGTAGGGATGGCACCGTCGCTGGTGTCTGCGGCAGCGGCAGATGCGCAGGGAATCATTTTGGCTGGGCTGGGCCACGGCCAAATGCCGGATGCCGTGTGGGAAGCAGTCCAAAAGGCAAAAGCCCAGGGAACAATTGTCGTGCGGGCATCGAGAACACTGGGCGGTATTGTCAGCACGGTACCCAAATATGCGTCACTGGTTTGTGCTGATACACTGACACCGCAAAAAGCCAAAATTTTACTGCAGCTGGCATTGCTGCAGACACATGATACAGAACGTATCCGGCAAATTTTTCAAGAATATTAGGGAGTTGAGGGAATAGAGCTGCTGGCCTATTCCCTATTTTTTATGGGTGTGATAAAATAATAAAGATATGTAATGAATAGTAATATAACTAAGTACATGACGATATAGGGTATGAAGATAGGAGAGATACAAATGAAAAAATATACTACGATTTTAGCGGCAGCGGCATTAGCTGCCAGCATCAGCACAGGGGCTTTTGCAGCAGCAACTCCGCTGAAGGATATTGATTCATATTGGGGCAAAACGGCTATTGAATATTTTTACGATAATCATTATGTCAGCGGCACGAACGGCCAGTTCCGTCCCAATGACGATATTACGCGTGAAGGCATTGCCGCAATTATCAACAATATGCTGGGCGAAGATGCTGTCGTCAAAACGGCATCCTTTTCCGATGTCAAAGGACGCTGGTCCGAACGGGCTATTTCATCTCTCGTAGACAAACAGATTATGCAGGGATACAGCAATAATACGTTTAAACCGCAGCAGAAAATCACGCGTGAAGAATTTGCCGTAATCGTATACAATTATATGAGTTATAAAGGTATCAACGTCGGCGGCCAGCCTGTTTCCTATGCTGACGGGGCTGCTATTTCCCCGTGGGCTAAGGATGCTGTCAGCACGTTGGGGGCTGCTGGCTATATGACAGGTGCGTACAACCGCTTTAATCCGAAAAAATATGTCACCCGCGGCGAAGCTGTCAATGTACTGTACCGTGTAGTTACAGGCAATACGGAAGCCAGCAAGGAAGCAGCCGCTACGCAAGGGTCTTTGGAATCCCAAGTATTTAAGGATATTAAAGATACCTATGGTTCTGTCAAAGAATTTGCGAAAGACGGCATTATGTACTGGCAGGGCGACAAACTGCGCATTGGCGTAAAAACGAAGAAAAATAAAGAAAAATTGGAACAGGCGATTGCAGCCGATACGGATATTCCGGCAGAAGCTGTATATGTACAGTCTGCGACATACAGTTATGATGATTATAAAAACTTAATGGCCCAGGCCGAAAAGATATATCGGGCTACGGAATCAACCAATGCAGCAGTCAATACGGACGTAGATTATTTGAATGAAAAAGTTGTGTTGACGGTAAGCTCTATTTCCAAGGAAACGCAGGCCAATTTGAATAAAGCACTGGGAAGTGCGCTGCGGATTGTAATTCAATAATATCCTTTATAAAGGAGTTTGGCGATGAAACATAAGACATGGGCTGCTTTGATGGCAGCAGCTACTATTTTGGGGGCTTCTTTTACGACGTTGGCAGCAGCTCCGTATACCGATTTGAATACGCTGCCAAACCGTGATGCTGTCGATTATTTATATGATATACACTGCTTGTCATTTGCTGCGGGAGATCAGTTCCTGCCGAATCAAATTATGACACGCAGTGATGTAGCACAGCTAATTTATGATGCAGCGGCAAGTATGCCGGCATCTTCCTATTCATTTACAGATGTCAAGCCCGGCAAGGCAGCAGACGCAATGGCGGCTGTATCTGCCCAGGGAATTTTATCCGGGTATGCCGATGGTTCGTTTAAGCCGGATACGATTGTCAGCCGGGAAGAATTTGCCGGTGTCATATACCGGTACCTGCAGTACTGCCATATGGCAGATGTGACGGAAACAAACGTACAGCCGTATGCCGACGCAGATCTTATTTCGGCAGCATACAAACCGGCAGTTGAAGCGCTGCATGCTAAGCATATCATGGTGCCGGCAGATAATCGTTTTCGCCCTGCAGAAGGGATAACACGGGCCGATGCAGCAGCTGTCGTATATCAAATGCTCCATTCGGACAAAAAATATGTTTCCCATGTACAAATAGAATCTCAGGTTATCAAGATTATCAACGCAGAATACGGTTCGACGGCTGCCTTTTTCCAGCAGGGAACGCTGTACTGGGACGGTGATATGCTGGTATTGGGGCTGAAGGGAAATCCGAGCAAGTATTTGCAAAAACGAATAACCGAGGAAACAGCGCGTCCTGACGCCGTATCTATCCGGCGGGTTCATTTCAGCCGTTTGGATTATACGCAGCTGATGACGCGGGCTGTGAATGCCATTGTGGATACAGACGGTGTGCAAAATTATATCGGCGCTGTTCCTGACTACGTGCATGAACAAATTGTCGTCACCGTCCGCCGTCCGCTTAGCGAAGCGGCACGGACAGAAGTCATAAAACGTGTGGGAGACGGAATTGTTCGTGTTGAAACAGCAGAAACGTCCGGTCAGCTGGGCAGACGGCAAAAGGCAGATGCAGCACCGGAAGAAGCCGTTCGCACAGCCAATCACGGCATAACGGCAGCGGGAAAAGTTAGTTATTCTCCTCTTCTGGATCAGACAGCATCTGATGCCATTACGTCTGTGCAGCAGGATGTTATTCGGTAACTTGGTTATATACCAAACAAGGCAGCGATACCGGTGGGGAATCACTGCCTTGTTTTTACGCTGTATGCAATTAATGGGTATGACAGAATAAATCAGCCAGTTCTTGGCGGGAATCGACCAGATAATCTGGGTGCAGGCTTTCGAGAAACGGTTTATCGCGAAAGCCCCAGGATACGAGAACGGATGTCAGTCCGGCATGGTCGGCTGTCAGCTTGTCGACTTCTGAATCGCCGACATAGACAGCATCTTCTTTGGAACAGCCCAAGCGTTTGAGGGCTTCCCAGACCATATCCGGAGCCGGTTTTTTCTTATAGGCAGGCGATTCGCCCATTGAAAAATCGACGAGATCTTTAAAAAATTCGTCATGCAGCGCAGAAACGGCTGCTTGACCTTTGTTGGATACGATGGCCGTACGGTATCCGGCTTGACGCAGCTGGGACAGTACGTCCAATATACCGGTATACGGATGCGTATGTCCTTGGCAGTGGCTGCTGTAATACGATTTGAATTCTTCCGTAAGCACAGCTTTTTGCGCAGCCGGGGCATCTGCTGCGGCCCGCTCGATTAATCCTTCATATCCGTAGCCAAGACAGCAGCGTACTTCTTGGGCTGTTTTTGGGGGTAACTGATGGAGCTGAAAAATATGATTGAGACTGGTCGTCAATTCATCCAATGTGTCGAGAACGGTGCCGTCCATATCAAAAATAATTGCTTTGCATAATTTCATAATTGCTGCGGGATAGTGAACCCTGCCTCCTTTTTTAGACTATGGTTCTATTATAGAAAATAAACGCAGGATTGCCAAGAAAATGTTAAAATCGATTTGATATATTAGTGCCAAATGGCATGGTGTATGATACAATGAATACAAAAGAATTTTGAGAGAGTACGAATAGGGGAGAGAACGAAATGACTAACTTTTTGCCATACGCTATTATAGCGGGGATTGTGATTGTCTTTTTTGTCGTATGTTATGTGCTGTATTCCGGCGGCAATCACGAGGAAGAGGTAAAAAAAGAAAAGAAACCAGTAGAAAAGAAGAGAACGATGATGCCGCACCGGAGAATGCAGGCGCATAAACCGGAAGCACCGCAGCGGACAGCGCATCAGCAACGGTATGCTAAAGAAGATACATCTCCGCTTCCTAAAATTTCTACGGTTACTGTACGGGAAAGACAGGAACACCCGGAAGAAACGGCTTTTGTCACGACCAAAGGAGAAGCAGTGCGCCGCAATGGCAAAATCGTGTATCAAGCGGCAAAACGCCAAGCTCCGCAGGATGAACAGGAAAACTTGGATATTACACGCGTGCTGTCACGGGATGAAATTTTAGCTGCCATGGATAAAGTGGACAAGGAAGAAGCGGCAGCGTATAAAGCCAAATCCGAAGAAGCTAAAAAGGAACGGGCACGCCGGGCTGAAGAAGAAAAAGCCGTAGAAGCGCAGCACATAGCCGAAGATCAGGCACTGCGGGCTAGAAGCCAGCGGGAACGGGCACTGCGGCAGCAGGAAGAAATGAAACGGCAGCAGCAGGCCCAATGGGCTGATGAAGTGGCTCAAACAGAAGCAGAGGAACCGCAGCTGGCTGATATGGCTGCTGTCGTAGCGGCTGATTTGGCATCACAGCATGGAGAAGAAGCACCTGCAGTGCCCAAGAAGCAGCGTGCTGCAGAAACGGATGCTGCGCCGCAGCAGTCTGCAGAAACACCGCGCAGAAGACATATTGTGCAGGCTGTCATGGCAGAAAACGCGAAAGCAGCAGGCCGTCCGCTGCCGGATGATACGGTTGTACCGCAGACGCCAACGGCAGCTGTAAAAGGAACACCGCATACAGATGTATCGGATGAAACGCAGATTATTGACCCGGCTATGCTGCGGCAGAAAGAACGGGAAGCAGCGGCACAAAAACAGGCGCAGATGGCTGCCGTTGCAGCTTCGCTGGAACAAACCCAGCGTATGGAACCGATCCATATTGATACAGCGGTTCCCAAACATGAGGTACCGGAAGAAACGGCTGTTATGCCGCCAATTCGTCCCCGTCAGACAGCAAGACGGCCGCAGGCTTCTTCCCAGCAGCCTGAAATGGAAGTGCCGCTGACGCAGCAGAGCCCGTGGGGCAATGACTTGTCGGCAACTAAAGCGGCACCGCTGACTGGGGCAGGCAAACGCCGCTCGATTTGGAACGAACAGGAAGAAGCCCAGCCGGATTTGTCACCGCTGCTTCAGCAGTGTGCAGACCATTTCCTGAATCAATTCGGCATGGTAACGCCGACATTGAAAAAACAGGCAGAACATATTACAGCTGCCGCATTTCAGCGGATTGGCTGTACCAATGACGACCAGCGTCAGCAGGCAATGTCTACGCTGCTGGCACAAGAAGCACTGCTCAATCTGCAGAAAGCCTATGCAGCCCATCCGGAAAGTCACGTAGAAGCCTTAGCTCTGCAGGCATTTGATGATATTGTACAGGGCTCGCCTGTATCGACACGGCATTTGGTTGCTATCGATGCGCTGAAAGTTATGCCGTATTTATCGAATGAACATTACAAAATTTTGGCTGTGCTGCTGCTCTTTTTGTATTCACGCAATTCGCACAATGTCGATAAAGAAACATTCAACGAATACATTGATAAATATGTAGCACCGTTTTTGGACGGCTTCCCGACAGAACGGCCGTATTACCAGCAGCTGGATTATTTGCGCTGCACGGCGTTTGAAAGCAAGGAAACGCATTTTGCGGAAATCTTGTCCGACTCGTATCCATTATTGTTCCGCTACCGCGGTTTTACAGAAGAAGAACTGCGCAAAGCCCTGCGGGGCAAACGGATGCCGGCAGAATTTATTGTGCAGTCGTTTAATTCACCGCTGATTAAATTAGCCATGGTAGATGAAAGCATGATGACTCGCTTTTTCCGCATGACAGGTATTCAAGATCGTGCGATGCAGGAACAGATTATGCGGCTGGCTAGAAAACGTCCGGCAAGCTTTACAGGCGAAGAAGCGTTGGATATTATGGAAGATATTTCACCGGTTTTGGCTGACTTGGGTGATATTTGGGACAGCACGATGCTGCGTATTTCCACATTATCTCTTCTGGGCTTATATTTGGCACAAGGGTATATCAAAGAACGCATTGGTGAAGAATTTGATTTATCCCGCTGGTTTGAATAAAGACAATCTTTTTCATAAAAGAAAATATACGTCTAATGCATCCTATGCGAATCATAGGGTGCATTTTTGTTTTTACAGCATGTATAATTAGATAGAGCCTTATTTTACAAAGAAAATAATATAAGATGTCAAAAACATATTTACAGACGTATTCTTTTCCTGTATAATAAAAGACGTAAATAAGTATCAATATTATGGATTCAAAAAGGAGAGGTGCCTTATGTTTCAGAATAGCGATTTTTGGATTGGTTTAGGTATTGGCGTTGTTGCAGGTGTATTTGGCTACAAACTGCTGAACGAAAGAGAACAGCAGCTTCTCGCATTGCAGCAGCCGGCTGCCGGCGCAGTATCTGCTAACGTTCCTTTAGCTGAATTACAGCGTCAAAAAGAAGAATTAGAAGACTTAATTGCAGCACAGGAAGCAGCAAAATAATTGTACATGACTCAACAAAAGACTGTTGCCACTTGTGGTAATGGTCTTTTTTAAACATCTGGCAAGAGAAAGGGCTGCGTAACATCGTGTTTCTACCTGTATCGAAGTGGGATTTCATTATTCGTGCCGTGCAAATTTCGTCATATATACCAGGACGTATTCGCCTGCACAGCCGAAAACTGATTGGTAATGCAGAATTGAGCCGCAAAGTATATGCATATATTGCAAGTTATAAAGAAATTGATAAAGTGGACATCAATGTTGTCACCGGGTCAATTCTGATCGTGTATCGTCCTGATATTTTACGGATGAACACGGAGTTAGCGAGAGTGGAACAGTATATTATGGGCCACGTAGAAAGGAGAGGATAACCATGTCTTATGTTTCTGGATTCATGCTGGGTGCGTCTATTGGCAAGGCGATTCACGGCATGTTTTGTAAGAATGATATACCGGCTGGTACATATCAGGACGCTGCAGTGCCTAAGGTACAGCCCCAGATGCCAGTACAGCTTCCCATAGGCGAACCGGCTGTACCGGCGTTTGTCTGCGTTTCTGCCATCAAAGGACGCCGCCGCTATCGTGCGGCTGCGCTGGTAGGAAATCGGGCATTAGCCGATATGCTGCAAAGCAAAATAGCAAGTCTCAAAGTCATACAAACCGTGCAGGTCAATGCGGTAACAGGCAGTATTTTACTTTGTTCCGACGATGAAGGAATATTGGATACCCTGGAAATTTTCCTGCGCGGCCGTGTATTTACAGAAGCAGAAAATGAACAGCGCGAAGCCTTTATGATGCAGCAAAACAGCAATCGGGCCGCATATAGGGATGCGCTGTATGAAACACTGGATTTGTTTAACGGCATCATTTCTAAAAAAACAGCGAATGTATTGGATCTGCGCTCACTCGTGTCCTTTATTTTTATTATCCGGGGCATGCGTAAAATGATTATGCTCAACCAACGGCCGTCAGGTCCGCAAATGTTGTGGTGGGCAGCGTCCTTAATGAGAGGTGGACGATAAATATGTATACGTGCTGCACTATGGAACTGCATAGTACCCTGCCAGTGAGAATGCGTCCTATTCTAGGTGTTAAACTCCGGCAGATTCGGGGTATTGTGGCAGCTTCAACAACTGAAAAGAAGTTAACATTTTATTATGCCGGACAGGTGGATTTACGTGCTGTCCGCATGCTGGTTCGTTCGTTTGAAACGAAATACGGCAAGAAAAAGGAAGAAAAGAAAGACTGGGATGTAGCCGCATACCGCCGTGAAGCGATTCTTTCTGTAGGCGGCTTTATTGCCATGAATATTTTGCGCAAGACGAATCCGGAATTTTACGGAAGCATTTTGTTGTTCCGCCGTCTGTTTACTATGTATATTGCCCGCCGCTTTATTTACAACGGCGTGATGGGCTTGGTCAAAGACCATCAGGCTAATGCAGATACATTGACGGCAACGGCTGTAGCTGCATCTGTACTGGCAGGTAAGCCGGAATCCAGCTTGACGTTGCTGGCATTGTCCAACGGCGCCGAAATGCTGACAGAATATGCGGCTGAACGTGCGCGCCGCCAGATTTCCGGCCTGCTCAAATTGGATCAGCGCGATGTATGGATTATCGAAAACGGCCGCGAACGGAAAGTTCCTGTGGAATCACTGAAGGTCGGCAACCATATTGCCGTTCATCTAGGTGAAAAGATTTGTGTTGACGGCCGCGTATTGGCTGGCAATGCAGCTGTCAATCAGGCTTCTATTACGGGCGAATCGAATCCGGCGATTAAACAGGCTGGTTCATCCGTCTATGCAGGCAGTGTCATTGAAGCCGGTGACTTGGTTATTGAAGTTGAAAAAGTCGGTGCCGATACTTCGCTGGCCCAGATTATTCACTTAGTGGAAGAAGCCCAGACACGCCGGGCTCCTGTACAAAACTTTGCCGATAAGATGGCCAATATGCTCGTGCCGATTTCCTTCATTGGTGCCGCTATCGTGTATGGCGCGACAAAAGATTGGCAGCGTGTTTTGAACCTGCTGTTTATTGACTTCTCGTGCGGCTTGAAATTATCGACGGCAACGGCTATTTCCGCGGCTATCGGTATGGCAGCCCGCAAAGGCATTTTGATTAAGGGCGGCAACTATATTGAAAACTTGGCAGACATTGATACGGTTGTCTTGGATAAGACCGGTACGATTACGATGGGCGTACCGCAGATTGCCCATATTGAAACGGCGAAAGGCGTCGAAGAAAAAGAAATGATTCTGCTGGCAGCATCAGCAGAAATGCATTCGGTCCATCCGTTGGCTGTAGCTATTCAAAAGTATGTCAAAGGACAGGACTGGGAAACACCGCCGCATGAAACATCCGAAACGATTGTGGCTCGCGGCATGAAAGCGACGGTTCCTGATTTTGAAACCTATCAGGGCGGTGACGTGCTCGTCGGCAGCCGCCGGTTTATGCAGGAAGAAGACGTAGAAGGCATTCCTGAAATCAGCGATAAATCATGGGGTAAAAATCTGCTCTATGTAGCCAGAGATAAGAAATATTTAGGCTGCTTGTCGATTGAAGACCCGGTCCGCCCGGCCATGAAAAAGACGCTGAATCAAATGCGCCGTATTGGTATTGACGAAGTCGTCATGCTGACAGGCGATTCCAAAGCAATGGCAGCAGAAGTAGCTCATGATATGGATATTGACTCGTATCATGCTGAAATTCTGCCGGAAGATAAAGCCAACTATGTCATGAAACTGCAGAAACGCGGCAACGTCATGATGGTCGGTGACGGTATTAATGACGCGCCGGCATTGGCATTTGCTGACATTGGCGTAAGTTTGGGCGGCAACAAAACGGATATTGCCGCTGAATCGGCAGCGATTACGATTCGCTCTGAAGATCCAAGCAAGCTTTGCGATGCCCTGCAGATTGGCCGCCGTACGATGAAAGTTATTAACCAAAACTTTACGGCGACGATTGTCATCAACTCGGCAGCTATGCTTCTTGGCGCATTGGGACGCATCAGCCCGCTGTGGGCCGCTGTTATCCATAATACGGCAACGTTAGCAGTTGTATTAAACAGCGTTCGCATCCTTGGACCGTCACGCCGTGTGATTCGCTAATATGTTTTCGTAATATAAAAAAGGTTGCAGCAAAATGAGAATTTTTTCATTCATTTTGCCGCAACCTTTTTTGCTATATAGTTTGAAGCATATAGTTTGCAGTATGGCTATTCAGTTTCTTTTATTAGCGTGTGTCATATAATACGGGACTTATTGCAAGACAAATCGTTCAATCGCTTCGGCTACAGCCCCTTCATTATTGGTGGCGTCGGTGACGACATCGCAGTAGGTGCGGATGACTGGATTTAGATTGTGAACGCCGATGCTGAGACCGGCTGCTTTCAGCATTTCAATATCATTGATATTGTCGCCAATCGCCATTGTTTCGACTGGCTGGACGTGCAGAAAACGGGCTAACTGCAGCAGGCCGACGCCTTTGGTGACGCCTTTGTGCATGAACTCGATATAGCGGTTGCTGGAAAAGCTGACTGTAATGTCAGACAATAGCGGCTGCATATCCTGATGAATGGCCTGCAGTACGGCGTCGTCTGTATTCATGATGATAAGTTTGCAGACTTCTTCTTTGCCGCGGATAAAATCAAGCGTTGCGGCATCGGTCGGCACATAGGCCATGCGGCCGTGTAAAAAGGCTTCTTCATCCGGTGTAACGGCACGGATATATACGGTGTCGCGCGTGTAGATATGCATGCACATGCCGTACGCGACGCCTTTTTGGTAAAGGGTATCCGCTAAATCAAAAGGGATAGGATCCCAAAATAGGGAACGATGCCCTTTGTTTTCCGTAATACTGGCGCCGTTAAAACCAATGACGTACTGGTCAGCCTGGTTGAGCAGTCCCAGTGTCGTTAACACTCCTTCTACGGAGCGAAATCCCCGTCCGGTGCAGGGGACAAATTTAACGCCCTGTGAGACAGCTTTTTGTATGGCCTCTATATTGCGCTGGCAAATAGAAGCATCACTGCTGAGAAGGGTTTCATCCATATCGCAGGCGATAATTTTGTAAGCAGGCATAAAAATTCCTCCTTTTGGAATACAGTGTCGATTTAACATGTTGCATACTGGTCAGCTTTTCCATTCACTAAAACAGGTAGACCCCAGTACTAAGACGGCACCTAGCAGGCCGGGTCCGGTCAATGGCTCGTGCAGGATGACAGCAGAAAGAAAAATTGCAAAAATAGGATCTAAATAACTAAACAAGGCAATCGTCTGTCCCCGCAAAAAAGATAAGGAACCAAAATATAAGGTGTAGGCAAAGCCTGTATGAATGATGCCAAGAATCAAAAGAAGTACCAGCCCTAACGGCGGAAGTACAACCGATGCGACATCTTCTGTTGCAAGCACATAGGGAAGCAAAACCAATGAAGCGATGCCCAGCTGCATCAACGTTTTGTCATACGCGGCGATGGGGGATAGTTTCTTGTTCAGTATAATAATGGAAGCATAGAGTACGGCAGCTCCTAGACCGAAAAAGAGCCCCGTAAAATCGGCTGTTTCTGTTTGCTGTCCGACGCCGGATACCAATATCATGCCAATGAGTGCGCATGCGACACAACATGCCTTGTGCAATGTCAGCCGTTCATGCAGCACAATGGGCGAAGCTAAGATGACAATAATCGGTGCCATGTAGTAGCAAAGCGTAGCAATGGCGACGGACGTGTACTGATAGGCTTCAAAAAGAAAAATCCAGTTAAAGCCGATGAAGATACCGCAAAGAATTAAATACACGATATTTTGACGGACAGCGGGCCAAGAGACAGGCATTCGTTTTACGGCAAGAAATAAAAGAATAAACAGCGTCCCGATGCAGCCGCGGGAAAGAGCGATGAGAGAAGACGGCAGGGGAATATAACGGACAAAGAGCCCGATAGTACCGAAAATAAGCATTGCCGACAGTAACGAAAGTTTGGCTTTTCCATCTTGGGATGGTGCAGCATGCAGCATCATGTATCACCTCAAAAAAATAAAGTTGCTATAAGTATACCATACATACGAAATATGGGCATACATTCTTCTTGTAATTCTTGGTATTTTCCAGTACCATAATATGTAGATACGTATGGTTCATATATCGACATAGGAGGATGTACGATGATTAATACAGAAGATATAATGAAATTGCAAAACGGCAGTGATGTGCGCGGCGTAGCCGTAGCCGGTGAAGCAGGCGAACCGGTTACGCTGTTTCCGGAAGCGGCCAATCGGATTGCTGCCGGCTTTGCCGTTTTTTTGGCGAAAAAATTAGGAAAAGAAACGAATGCCCTGCATATAGCCGTAGGCCATGATTCGCGTATTTCTGCAGATACCATGAAGAAAGCCGTATTTCAGGGGCTGCAGGACCAGGGCGTGACCATGGCTGATTGCGGACTGGCATCGACGCCTGCTATGTTCATGTCTATTGTTTTTCCGCAGACACAGATGGACGGAGCCGTCATGATTACGGCCAGCCATTTGCCGTACAACCGCAACGGTCTTAAATTTTTTACTAAAGACGGTGGTTTGGAAAAAAGTGAAATCAAAGAAGTTTTGACATATGCGGCTGGCATAGCCGAAGCGCAGGTGCCTGTATCGGCTGCAGCACCATTAAATATTATAGATATATATGCAGCGCATTTGTGCCGCAAAATCCGAGAAGGACTGGGTGCCGCTGCAGACAGCCAGCCGCTGGCAGGAATGCACATTGTCGTCGATGCCGGCAACGGCGGCGGCGGTTTCTTTGCTGACAACGTGCTGGCTGTGTTGGGCGCAGATACGACAGGCAGCCAGTTTCTGGAACCGGACGGCATGTTTCCCAACCATATTCCCAATCCGGAAAATAAAGAAGCGATGGAAGCCATTCGTCAGGCTGTATTGCAAAACCATGCGGATTTGGGTTTGATTTTTGATACAGACGTAGACCGCATGAGCGCAGTGCTTCCTGATGGGGAAGAAATCAACCGCAATGCCCTGATTGCGATGATGGCGGCTATTTTGGCACCGGATTATCCGGGCAGCACGATTGTAACGGATTCTGTCACATCTGACGAATTGACGGCATTCCTGCAGGATGAGCTGCATCTGGTACATCATCGCTATATGCGCGGCTACAAAAACGTTATTGATGAATGCATCCGGCTGAATCAGCAGGGAACCGTATCGCCGCTGGCTATTGAAACGTCAGGACACGGTGCGCTCAGTGAAAATTATTATTTGGATGATGGCGCGTACTTGGCTGTCAAACTGCTTATCGCCGCGGCAAAAGCCAAAAAAGAGGGGAAAGTCCTGGGGGATTTGATTGCGAAATTGGCACAGCCGGCAGAAAGCAAAGAATACCGGCTGAAAATACAGGGCACAGATGATGCCAAGGCGTATGGTGCAGCCGTACTGCAGCAGTTTGAAGCACGGGCCGCTAAGGCAGGCATTGCCATTGCCAAGCCGTCATATGAAGGCGTTCGCCTAGTGTTTGCCAACGGCTGGGCACTGCTGCGCATGTCTCTGCACGATCCCAATATGCCGCTCAATGTAGAAAGCAGAGAACAAGGCGGATGTGAAGCAATTGCCGCCCAGGTACAAGACCTGCTGCAGGGATTTGACTGCCTGGATATGAGCGTGTTTAAGAACTAATACGGTATGAAATAAGCAGTATCGTATGGACTGTTCCTCGAATAGTCTGTGCGTTGCTGCTTATTTTTTTATTTTCCTATTGACTATTTGACTTTTTATTGTATTATATAAACAGAGACTGGCACTCAAACGAAGAGAGTGCTAATACATTCAAGAAGGAGACTGCTGATTATGGCAAAAGAAACATTTGAATTTCAAGCAGAAACGAAACAGTTACTGGACTTGATGGTCCATTCTATTTATACGAATCATGAAATTTTCTTACGCGAATTGATTTCCAACGCATCTGATGCGATTGATAAACTGCACTACCAGTCGCTGACCAACAGCGATTTGCTCGAAGGAGATACAGGGTTTGAAATTCATTTAACGCCGGATGAAGCAGCCCATACGCTGACGATTTCTGATAATGGCTTGGGCATGAACAAAGAAGACCTCAAACAGAATTTGGGGACTATCGCCAAATCAGGGACCAAGGCATTCTTGGAAAAATTGAAAGAAGCCCAGGATTCAGAAAGCAGTACAGATAAAGACCTCATTGGCCAGTTCGGCGTTGGTTTTTATTCTGCTTTCATGGTAGCGGATACGGTTACGGTCGTTACGCGTAAAGCCGGTGAAGCCCAGGCATACAAATGGGAATCTGCCGGTGACGGCCAGTACAGCCTGGAAGAATGTGAAAAACCAAAACACGGCACATCCATTATCCTGCATTTAGGCAAAGATTTTTACGGCAGCGATTCGGAAGAAAATTATACGGACAAAATGACGCTGCAGAGTTTGGTCAAGAAATATTCTGATTACATCCGCTACCCGATTACGATGGAATTTACGACCAAAGAAAAACCAAAAGATAAAGACGGCAAAGTAATCGAAGATGCGCCGGAAGAAGAACACACGGAAACACGGACGCTCAATTCCATGCAGCCGTTGTGGACACGCAATAAATCAGATATTAAACCGGAAGAATACAAAGAATTTTTCCAGCATCAGTTCTATGAATGGGACGATCCCATGGAAATTTTCCATACACGCGTCGAAGGTGCTGTCGATTATACGGCTCTCTTGTTTATTCCGGGCAGCGCACCGTTTAACCTCTATTATTCTGACTATGAACCGGGCATTCAGCTGTTTTCCCGCCATGTCTTCATCATGGACAAATGCAAAGACCTGTTGCCGGACTACCTGCGCTTCGTCAAAGGGTTGGTAGATTCTCCGGATTTATCGCTGAATATTTCTCGTGAACTGCTGCAGAAGAGCCGCGAATTGAAGCTGATTGGCCGCAATTTGGAAAAGAATATTTTGAAGACCTTGGCCCGCAACTTGGAAAAGAATCGTGAAAAATACGAAAAATTCTGGGCTGAATATGGTAAATCCCTGAAAATCGGCGTATACAGCGGTATGATGACCGGTGAAAACAACGTCGATAAATTGAAAGATTTGCTGCTCTTTATGTCTTCCAAAGACGGCAAGCTCTGCACGCTGAAAGAATATGTCAGCCGCATGAAAGACGGCCAGAAGAAGATTTATTATGCAACAGGCAAAGACAAGGATGCCATTGAAGCCCTGCCGCAGATGGAAATGCTTCGCGACAGAGATATTGAAGTCCTCTGCATGACCGACCCGGTCGATGAATTTGCTGTTGAAGCCATTCGGGAATACGATGGCAAACAGTTCCATTCTATCAGCCGCGGCGATTTGGATTTGGAAGATGACGCATTCAAAGAAGAAAAGAAGAAGAATGAAGACCTGGCTAAAAATAATGAAGGCCTTTTGAAAGATATGAAAGACTTCCTCGATGGCAAAGTAGTGGATGTACGCTTATCCAACCGTTTGAAAACAGGCGCTGTCTGCCTCGTTGCCGATGCAGCCGGTCCGTCCCTGGCCATGGAACAGGCTTTTGCCGCAGCCGACAATCCTATGCTGAAAGCACGCCGTATTTTGGAAATCAACCCGCAGCACCAGCTGTTTGCCAAACTGCAGGCTGTCCATGACGCAGGCAAAGATACACCGGAATTTAAAGATTACTGCAAGATGCTCTACGATCAGGCCTTATTGCTGGAAGGCATCATGCCGGATGATCCGGCAGCCTTTGCCAACAAAGTAGCTGAAATGATGGCAAAATAATAACAGCACAAAAGAGACTGTCCCATAGTTGGGCAGTCTCTTTTTATGTGTAAATAAGGAGAGGTTTTATTACTTTGCTGAGACATATGTAAAACAAATTAGACAAGAAAATAATTTGAATGGCAATACTATTTATTAAAATAATTAAGCTGTATGCGCTAATAGCATACATGATTAGACAAGTATAGAAAAATGATATTTTATAGTATACTTATTGACTTAGGAGGGGGGGGGGTATGTTATCATAAAAATATATTTTGTTTTTATCGTGATAATATTTTAGGAGGGGTAGTTATGAAAGAAGAAAAAAGAAAACTTATTGCTGCTGGTATCGTATTAGCTTTAAGCTGCAGCCTGTATGGCGGCGTGCAGGCACAAGACAGTGTGCAATCTGTGTCGGCTGAAGGACATCAGTCTATTAATGACAAGGCAATGGTAGAATTTAATGATAAAACGATTCAAGTACCGAATTATAAGCAAAAAACGTCCGTATATGTAATGAACAATGGACAGGTTGATGTAAAGGCGGATGTTATTCGATTTAAAGGATTGGAAACGCCGACGTTAAACGAGAGTGGGACTTCTAACTATGCTGGGCAAGAGTATACGGCAGGGTGGTTAGATGGTAATGGAACCATTAATCTGACTGCAAAAGAATTGTATGTTGGTAGCGTCAGTGAGGGTAAAGGAACTGGTGATGATGGGTTCCAAATGAAAAATGCAAACAATCATTTGAATATTATTGCTGATAAAATTGTATCCTATACAGGCGATGGTTTTATTAATGCGCAAGGAGATAATAATCATCCTGGCAGCTCGACAGTGAATATCGGAACTGCAGAGCATCGTGTTGGACATTTTGAAGCACATACTACGTGGGGAAAACAGGATTACGGTGTAGCAATTTTACAGGCTAACGAAGGAAATACAGTTAATCTCTATGCCGATACGGCTATTTTAGATGGTTCTGCTAATAAAAATGGCGGTGTAATTGGCACTGGCAGTTATGGTACGGTTAATGTGAATGCCAAAGATTTGACTATTGATGGCAATATTTGCGGTGCTTATGGCGGGACAAACGCTTCGTCTAAAACGGCATCTTTAAATATCGTTACGGATACTTTAAAAATGACTGGAGATGTTAATGTTGGTTCTGAAGGAACGAAAAACAGCAATTTTTCTAGAAATACGGAAGTCAATATTACAGCCAATCAATCTGCTGTCATCGATGGTAATATTAATGTAGCAGGAAATACAGCAACGGGTAAAAGTAATACAAATGATAGCAGCACATTAAATATTATCTTCAATGGGGATTCCCAAATTACCGGCGATATTCATGTAGCTGGTTCTGATATCGATAAGAATACTCAGAATGTCACTATCAATCTAGGTGGCACTGGTAATATGACGGCCTCCAAAGGTGTCTACCATGTTGATAACAATGCGAATGTCAATTTTACAGGCGGACAATGGACAATTAATGAATGGGATACAGCTGCTGGAAAAAGTGCAGGGAATGCTGCAGTGAAGTCTGGTGCTATTGTCGATGTCAATGGTGCGGCTATGAAAGTAGGAAATTTAGAAATTTCCGGATTATTGAATTTAAATACCAAAGATGGCAAAACAGCTGATATTTCTGCTGCCGTATTGAAAGGTAATAATGGCATAGTAACGACGGACAGCCTGAATAATAAAATTAAAGCAGTATCCAGTCAGGCAACCGGTATTATAGTTTATGGCAGCGGTGCTGTTAGTGATCAAATTGCTGCAGATAATTCTAATATACAGAAATTAGCTGGCGTAGTATCGAATACCGACGGAAAATCGCTTGTTTCTCAGATTCAGACTGATGAAGGCGTCATTGCCGGTGAATATTCTGCCCAGGTAGATGCAAACGGTGATGTTGTTAATGAAGTCAAACGGCAAAATGAGACTAATCTTTCCATCAGCAATATGGCGGCGCTTTCCTTGATGACTTGGCGTCAGGAAAACAACGATATGAACAAACGGCTTGGCGAAATTCGCGACAGCCAAGGGAAGCAGGGCGTATGGGCTCGTATGGCACGCGGAGAAGCCAAGTATGGTGCGCAGAGTATCAAAAACCAGTATAATTATTATCAGCTCGGTTATGACAGCAAGATTTCCGACAACTGGATTTTAGGCGGTGCATTTACATATACCGACGGTGAAAGCAGCTTGATTGGCGGTACCGGCACGAATAAGCATACAGGATTTGCTGTATATGGCAGCAATTTGCGCGATGATGGCAGTTTTATTGATATTATTGCTAAGTATGCACATATGAAAAATGAATTTGATGTAAATGGCGGCATTGGCAAAGGGGACTACAGTACCAATGGGTATAGTTTCTCTGCTGAATACGGCAAACGCTTCAAGCAGGAACATTTTTGGATTGAACCACAAGTAGAACTGACCTACGGCAGTGTTTCCTCTGCTGATTTTACGACAAAAAATGGCGCATCCGTTCACCAAGACAGCATGGACAGCCTTGTTGGCCGTTTGGGCTTTGCATTAGGAAAAGACATCAAACGGGGTAATATGTATCTTCGTGCGTCCTATCTGTATGATTTCCAAGGAGATACGTCTGTGACTATGGCGAAAAATGGTGCCAGCTCTTCGTTTGATACAGATCTTGGCGGCGGCTGGTGGGAATTCGGCGTTGGTGCCAACCTGAATCTCGGCCACAATACGCAGTTCTATATGGATGTAGAAACCACCGCCGGCGGTGATGTGCATACACCATGGCAGTGGAATGCAGGCATTCGCTACTCCTTCTAATAGAAGACAAAGCGAAAAAATTGAAGTATGCAGTACGATAAAAGAATATTGAAAAGGTGTATTGCATAAATGCAATAGCTGTGTGAATTGGCTCCTTTTCAGGCAGATATGAGAGAAAATAAATTTCATGCTGCTTGAAAAGGAGTATTTTTTATCTGAGAGTTATCAAATCATCATTTAGATTATAAATCCATTAAATGCAATAGAAACTTTTGATAGAATATTTTCCGAATGGAATATTGCCTTGAAAGGAATTGCAAACAGTGAAACAGGGAATAAGGGAATAAGCAATTTTATTGGTTTCATAGCTTTTTTTCTTATGATATAATAGATAGGACTTAAAGACTATATCAATAATCTGTATACATTACGTGTATTTTGTATATATCAGGAGGAGCTATATGAAGTGTCGTTTTTGTGATAGAGAAGCCGTATATGATGATGGTTTGTGTGAAGTCTGCCATCGTATTGCCCAGCAGGAAGAAGCGAAGGTTATGTCCAGTCATGAACGGGACAGCTTTCGGGGGCAGACGATAGAAGAAGACGGTACGGTGCAGGAACAAAAAAATCTGTACGAAGAATCGTATAGACAGCAGCAGGGGCCGCAGGGACACCGCGGTATTCATATTATGACGTCCGGTTTGTCGTGGCGCGTTAAGCTGGCCTTGGGGGTCATTGTATTCTGCGTGCTGGCTATTATCGTCAGCGCCTTGGGCTTTTTAATTATGGCTATGCCCTACTTGATTGGCGCATTTCTTATTTACTGCGTATACAGCATTGTCAAATCCTTTTTGAACCGGTAAGCGGAGGAACTTATGAAAAAGAAATTAGTAATTATTGACGGCAGCAGCCTCTTGTACCGTGCATTTTATGCCATTCCGCATTTGACAGACAGCCAGGGACAGCCGACCAATGCCGTGTATGGCTTTTTAAATATGCTGTTGAAGCTGTATGAACAGCTCGAACCGCAGTACGTAGCCGTTGCCTTTGATAAAGGAAAACATACTTTCCGCAATGATTTGTTTGACGGTTACAAAGCGACCCGCAAACCGGCACCAGATGATTTACGGCCTCAGTTTTCTTTAATCCGGGAAGTGCTGGCTTGCCTGGGGATTCATGTTCTGGAGCTGGAAGGCTATGAAGGCGATGACGTAATCGGCACGATTGCCCGGCACATGGAAGATACATTGGATGTAGCCGTCGTGACTGGCGATAGAGATGCGCTGCAGCTCGTAGATGATGCAGTTACGGTTCATCTGACGAAAAAAGGAATTACCAATATGCTGGCTGTTACGCCGGACGTCATGACAGCAGAATATGGTTATACACCGAAACAAGTCATCGATATGAAAGCCTTGATGGGAGATACAGCTGATAATATTCCCGGTGTTCCCGGTGTAGGAGAAAAGACGGCGTTAAAATTAATTGCGCAGTTTCAAAGCGTAGAAGGCGTGTATGACCATTTAGCTGAGGTCAAAGGGAAAAAGCTGCAGGAAAAACTGGCTGCTCATAAAGAAGAAGCGATGTTGTCCAAAGAGCTGGCGACTATTCGCTGTGATGTTCCTATCGAATACACTTTGGAAATGTTTTTACCCCAGCCGCGTGAAGAGGATGTGACGGCACTGTTCCGCAGCTTGGGCTTTCGGAATTTATTGGAACGGTTTGCTGCCTTTGACCGCTTTTCCGTGCTGGCTGCCAACGAGCCGAAAACCAAACTGACGATACGGGCAGCGAGTGAAATGCCGCCGGCGTCCATCACAGGGCAGCGTGTGGCCGTAGAAGTCATATATACACCGGCCGTGCCGATACCTGGCGTACACGTATTGGCATTGGCGTCTGAGCAGGGCGTATGCATCATCCCGCCGGACCAATACGCCGCATACATGACAGCCCTTACGACTGCCAAGGAAGTCATTACGACAGACGGCAAACAGCTGCTGAAAGTACTGTCGCAGTATACAGATGCGCAGATACCTTTGCAGGATATTATATTAGGCGCGTATTTGTTGGAGCCGACCAGGACGTCTTACGGTATGGCGTATTTGTCAGAAACCTTTGATGTCGCGCTGCATGAAGATACGGAAAATGACGCTGCGCGGACAGCCAGCGATGCGCTCTTTTCCTATCAAATTTGGCCCAAGGAAAAAGAAGCACTGGAAACGGCCGGCTTGATGCAGCTCTATGAACGCATTGAAATTCCGCTGATTCATACGCTGGCTGTCATGGAAATGAACGGCTTTACGGTGGATATGCAGCGGCTTATGGAAATGAAGCAGGAGCTGTCTTTGGAAGCCGATGCATTGGAAGAAGCGATTTACGAAGATGCCGGAGAAACGTTTAATATCAACTCCCCCAAGCAGTTGGGTGTTATTCTCTTTGAAAAACTGCAGCTGCCGGTAATTAAAAAGACGAAAACCGGTTACTCGACGGACTCAGCCGTGTTGGATGCATTGCTGGACAAACATCCGATGATTCCCAAAATTTTGCAGTTCCGGGCGTTGAAAAAACTGATTTCTACGTATCTGGACGGCTTGGAACCGTTGGTTTCTGCCAAGACCGGGCGGATTTACACGTCATTTAATCAAATGGTGACAGCTACGGGACGCCTCAGCAGTTCCGATCCGAATTTGCAGAATATTCCCATTCGTACGGAACAGGGACGAAAAATCCGTTCCTTGTTTGTGCCGGGAAAGGGATATGATTATATTTTGTCCGGCGACTACTCGCAGATTGAACTGCGGCTGTTGGCGCATTTGTCCCAAGATCCGACCATGGTAGATGGCTTTTTGAAAAATCAGGATATTCACCGTCGGACGGCATCCGAAGTATTTGGTATTCCTTGGGAAGATGTCACGCCGGAACAGCGTTCTCATGCCAAAGCTGTCAATTTTGGCATTATTTATGGCATCAGTGATTTTGGATTGGCGCGTAATATATCTATTTCACGCCAGCAGGCTAAGCAGTATATTGATTCGTATTTTGCACGCTATAGTACCGTTCATGCGTACATGGACGGGTTGATTGCGCAGGCGCATCAGACAGGCTATGCCAAAACCATGTTTGGACGGATTCGAGCACTGCCGGAAATCAACAGCAAAAACTTTACGCGCCGTTCTTTTGCAGAACGGACAGCAATGAACACGCCGATTCAGGGCAGTGCTGCAGATATTATCAAAATGGCTATGAATGCCGTACAGCAGCAGTTGGAAGAACGGCACTTAAAGAGCCGGCTCTTGGTACAGGTCCATGATGAATTGGTTTTGGAAGTGCCGGCAGCTGAACGGGACGAATCGGCAGCTCTGCTCAAAGATACGATGGAACATATCGTCACGCTGTCCGTGCCGCTTATCGTAGATATTCATTATGGAAAAAATTGGGAAGAAGCAAAATAGGAGGACGTTATGCCTGAATTACCGGAAGTAGAAACAGTCCGCGCGTATATCAATCAATATGTTTCAGGCAAACGAATGACACATATCGATGTCCGTCTGGCCCGGCTGATTAAAAATGCCGGGCCTGATGAGTTTGTAAATCGCTTGACCGGCCAAACCATTGAAACCGTGCGGCGCAGAGGTAAATATTTATTTTTGCAGTGCAGCGGCCCGTATTCCCTGCTGGTGCATCTGCGCATGACCGGCAGTCTGATATATATGCCGCATTGGCAGGATACGATGAAGGCAGCCCATATCATCTTTTCTCTCAGTGAAGGCACGATGGTATACCGGGATATCCGCACGTTTGGCTGTTTGTGGCTTGTGCCGCCGCAGGGGTCGACTGGCGTCAAAGGATATGATACGCTGGGGCCTGACGGCAACAGTCCTGAATTTACAACGGATTATTTAACAAGGATGCTGGCAAAAAGTCAGCGGTATATTAAAAGCTTTTTATTGGATCAGACAAAGGTAGCAGGACTTGGCAACATTTATGTCGATGAAGCGTTGTTTTTGGCACGGATTTCACCGTTTAAACGCTGCTGTGCCATTACAATGGATGAAACGGAAAAACTGCATGATGCCATTGTCCATGTGCTGCAGGAAGGAATCAAATACGGCGGCACGACGATTCGTGATTTTGTCAATGGAAGCGGCAGAGAAGGGAAAAATCAAGACTATTTGCTAGTCTATGGCCGAGAAGGACAGGCCTGTGTTTTCTGCGGCATGCCGATTCAGTATAAAAAACTAGGCGGCAGGGGGACGCATTATTGTCCGCATTGCCAGCGGTAAGGAGAGGGTTTTTATGTATAAAATTGGATTGACCGGCGGGATTGCATCCGGCAAAAGCACGGTAGTTTCCATGCTGCGCAGTTACGGTGCGGCTATTATTGATTGTGATATTATTGCCAGAGATGTCGTGCAGCCCGGCTCAGACGGACTGCAGGCCGTAGCCCGTGCCTTTGGCCCGCAGGCACTGCTGCCGGACGGGACGATGAACAGAGCGTATATTGGCAGTGTTGTTTTTCATGACGCAGCGCGAAAAAAAGAACTGGAGGATATTTTGTTTCCGTTGATTCATCAGGAAATAGACAGACAGGCAGCCATGCTGGAAGGAAACGGCTCGCACCTGGTTTTTCTTGACATGCCTTTATTGTTTGAGGTAAAATATCACTCGTATGTTAATGAAGTATGGCTTGTATACGTAGATGCAGCAACGCAGCTTACACGGCTCATGGCGCGCAACGGCTACACGCAAGAAGAAGCGCTGGCGCGTATTCATTCCCAATTTCCGATTGATGAAAAAAAGTCTTTGTCACAGGTCATTATTGACAATACGGCGTCTTTGGAAAACACGGAAAAACAAGTGCAAAAGCAGTGGAAACAGCTTTTGCTGCGCTTGGAACAACACTAGGAGTTTGCAGTGAGACGAAAGACGAATACGAGAGGAAAAATTCTAATAGCGATTGCAGTGCTTTGTCTTTCTGTTAGTTATTTTTATCATTGGAAAGACGAGGTCATGCGAAAATTTGTCTATCCGCTTCAATATGACTATATGGTGCGCCAATATTCTTATGAAGACGGCGTAGATCCGGCATTGGTTGCCGCTGTCATTTTGGTGGAAAGCAAGTTTAATGAAGGGGCTTCCTCCCATCGGGGTGCCGTAGGCTTGATGCAGATTATGCCTGATACGGCGGGATGGATTGCCGAACAGATGCATATGACAGAGTATACACCGGATAAACTGCACAATGTGCAGACCAATATCCGGCTGGGAACTTGGTATCTGGCCTATTTATTGAAAGAGTACGACGGGAATAAGGTTCTGGCGCTGGCGGCGTATAATGCAGGCCGCGGTTATGTGGATTCTTGGATGGAAGAATACGGCTGGGAAAAAAATTTTTCAGAAATAGAAAAAATACCCTTTACAGAAACCCGTGAGTATGTTAAGATAGTTTTGCTGAACGAACAGCAATACAAACACCTTTATGGTTTTTAGTTAGCATGTGCGGTTGTGGCGGAATGGCAGACGCGCTGTCTTCAGGCGGCAGTGATCTCTGATCGTGCGGGTTCAACTCCCGCCAACCGCACCATTTTTTTTATTATGGATAACACATTGATTGAAACGCTCAAACAATGGAATATTGCTTCTATTCTCCCACTTCAGGTGGGAGATTTTCAGTTATCGACAGAATATCGCATGATACAGGAACAGGGAGCCGATAAAGAATACTTGCTGTTTATGTATCGCAACCCTGTCAACCATTGGTCTGTACGGGCCGTATTTAATCCGGATTCAGAGGAATTTTCTGTACGCACAGATATTGGCATGCTGGAATTTGCGCTGATTGAATTTATTACCAGTGACTTTGCATTATTCCGCACGATGGTAGAACAGCGGTTAGCTCGTCTTATTCATGATTACTACGTGGAACCGGCCTGTAATTTCAGCGTGATTTTAAAAAATAAAGGCATTCCTGCTGTCCAATGGGATTCATTTCTGCCGGAGGAATATCATGGATTTACGCGGTTGATTCGTCCCAATGAAGCCGTGCGGATTATTAACGGTTCCTATATGATACTATCGTATTATCATGCAGACACACAAAGCGGCTTATCGCTGATGTATAACGTGCTGCGTGATGATTTTTTTGCAGAACGGCGTATTCATAATTTCCCGAATCTGGTCCATGATTTTGATACGTCTTCCTTGAAAGAATTGAAACAGGCACTGGAAAAACGGTTGCTGCCCGTTTTGGATGCTATACGAAACGATATGGCGTAATTTCTGCTTGACAGCGTTGTCAGAATGAGGGTCAAGTGGTATACTAAAAGTAATTTAGGTTTGATTGATGAAGAGTGGGTGGAAGCCCACTCTTAACTTTTACCTACACGAATTTAAGAAGGATAGCTGGTGAATACGATGAGACGTGAACATATTGAAGATTTGATTGCCAAAGAAGTAGAACAAATCATAGCCGGGACAGAATTAGAACTGGTTGATGTAGAGTATGTACGGGAAAAGAATTGGTATTTGCGTGTTTTTATTGATAAAGAAGGCGGTATAGACTTGGAAGACTGCCAGCGCGTCAGTGAAAAATTAAGCAAAGTACTGGATGAAAAAGACCCGATACAAGATAATTATTTACTGGAAGTGTCTTCACCGGGATTGGACCGCATCTTGAAAAAAGACAAAGATTTCATCCGCTATGCAGGACGTACTGTAGATATTCACTTTTTTAAACCGTATAACGGCGCGAAAGATTTAGTCGCTGATTTGGTACGGAAAAATGAAGATGGTACCTTGACGGTGCGTATTGATGAAAAAGAAGAAAATTTGACAATGAAAGATATATCGCAGATTCGCTTGCATATTGATTTTTAATGGAGGGTGTAAACGTGAATAAAGAATTGCTGAATGCTATTGCTTTTTTATCTAAAGAGAAAGGTGTTTCAACAGATGTTATCTGTGATTCTTTAGAGGCCGTATTGATTACGGCGTATAAGAAAGAGCCGGAAGCTAATCCCGTTGCGGATGTCGAATTAAATCGTGAAACCGGTGACTACCGTATTGTTGCCGCACAAACTGTTGTAGATGAAGTGGAAAATCCCCACAGTGAAATTTCCTTGGAAGATGCCCGGAAAATCAATCCGGACTATGAAGTTGGCGACGTAGTCAATGTCGATGTCACGCCGGATAATTTTGGCCGCATTGCCGCACAGGCAGCCAAACAAGTAATGATCCAGCGTCTTCGTGAAGCAGAACGCAACATTGTGTATGATGAATTTTACAATCGCACGGATGATATTATTACCGGATTGATTCAACGCATTGAAAACCGCAACGTCTATGTAGATTTAGGCAAAGCGGAAGCAGTACTTCCCGTATCGGAACAGATTCCGACAGAAAATTACGCCGTAGGACAGCGTATTAAATGCTATGTCGTGGAAGTACGAAAAACGACAAAAGGCGCGCAGATTCTCGTATCCCGCACGCATCCGGGATTATTGAAACGCCTGTTTGAATTAGAAGTACCTGAAATTTACGAAGGCGTTGTAGAATTAAAATCGGTTGCCAGAGAACCGGGCCGCCGTTCTAAAATCGCTGTGTATTCACGCGATGAAAATGTAGATTCTGTCGGTGCTTGTGTAGGACCGAAAGGCACGCGCGTTCAAAATATCGTTACAGAACTGCAGAACGAAAAAATTGATATTGTCAAATGGGACGAAGACCCGGCTGTATATATCGCGAATGCCTTGAGTCCGGCACAGGTTATCTCCGTTACGGTAGATGAATCGGATAAATCATCCAGCGTAGTCGTACCAGATTACCAGTTGTCGCTGGCTATTGGCAAGGCAGGTCAAAATGCACGGCTGGCAGCCAAACTGACTAATTGGAAAATTGATATAAAGAGCGAAAGCCAGGCGAAAGAAGCCGAAGCAGCAGAAGAAACGACGGAAGCTGCAGATGACGATATGGATATTTTAAGCGATTTGGCCCTGCCGTCTGATACGCCGAGTGACGCACAGGAATAGGAGGCGCTTATGAAAAAGAAAAAAATACCGCTTCGTGTCTGTGCAGGCTGTCAGGAACAGAAAAACAAAAAAGAAATGATACGCGTCGTTCGTACGCCTGAAGGCACTGTTGAAATTGATAAAACCGGCAAAAAGTCAGGCCGCGGCGTCTATATTTGCCAAAATCTGGAATGCCTGGAAAAAGCATATAAAGAACATCGTCTGGAACGTTCACTGAAAACGAAAGTATCAGACGATATTTATGAAAGCCTGCGGCAGGAATTATCATGACGGCACAAGAACGGATAAGCGGCCTGTTGGGGCTGGCTTATCGGGCTCGCAAGACAATCTGCGGTGATTTTGCAGCAGCCAATCATTTAAAAAAACATACAGTTCCCATGCTGTTTTTAGCATGCGACGGCGGCAGTGACAATACAGAGAAATATCGCCGCCTGGCACAGCGCAAGGGAATTGCCGTGGTAGATATATTTACAAAAGAAGAACTGGGGCAGGCCGTAGGCAAAATGCAGAATGTTGTCGTTTTGCTGACTGATGCAGGATTTGCCAAAGCCATTGCCAAAGTGATGAAGACGATGGATAAAGGGGGTAACTAGATGACAAAACGAGTATATGAAGCAGCAAAAGAATACGGCGTGTCAGCCAAAACTGTCATCAAGGTATTGGGAGACCATAATATCAAGGCCGGAAATTTTACCGGTATCGATGATAAAATGAAATCCATTTTGGATACGTCTTTTAAGAAGTCGAAACAAAATGATAAAAATATAAAAATGGCAGAAGCCAAAAATGGAATGGAAGGAACTAGCCGAAAAGTGAACGATAACAGCCGCGCAAATCAAGGAAAACATCAGGAACGTCAAAATAATCAAGATCATAACGCTAAACAGGGACGAAATGAACGGGCTAACAACGGAAAACGCCAGGGACAGCCGGCAAACCGCAATGCCAAAAATAATTCCAATATGCGTAGAGATAAAGGGCAGAACGCCGGCAGTACGCAGGGCCGTTCCAATCATCAGAATGATACGAAGCAGGGCGGTTCCGGCGATGGCAAGCGCACCAAATTTTTTGGCCGTACGCAGCAAAACGGCGGTGACAGCAGCAATCGTTCCGATAATAAACGCAGCAATCGGCGTGGACAGAATAACAACAACCGGGATGCCCGCGGCAGCCAGGGTGGAAAAAACAGACCGCATACGCTGCTCTCCAACGTGTTGAATAAAGGAAAGCATAAGAACAAAAATCATAAAAATCAGCAGCAGCAGACACAGCGCACAGAACCGGCTAAAAAGAAGAATTACCCAACAGAAATTGAACTGCCGGAAACGATTATCGTAAAAGATTTTGCAGAACGCTTAGGCCGTGAAGTGGGGGAAGTCATTAAAAAACTGTTGATGGGCGGCATTATGGCCACTATTAACCAGGAAATCGATTATGAAACAGCTTCTCTGATTGCTGATGAATTTGGCGTTACCGTTACCAAAGAAGCACCGCCGGAAGACCCGACGGAACTTGAAGAAATCGTAGATGCACCGGAAACGTTAAAAGTTCGCCCGCCTGTCGTTACGATTATGGGCCACGTTGACCATGGCAAAACCAGCTTGCTGGATGCCATTCGCCAGACCAACGTTACCAGTCATGAAGCCGGCGGCATTACACAGCATATCGGTGCTTATCAGGTTCGGTATCAGGGCAAAAAAATCACTTTTATGGATACGCCGGGTCATGAAGCGTTCACGGCTATGCGTGCCCGCGGTGCCCAAGTAACGGATATTGCCGTCTTGGTAGTCGCTGCCGATGACGGTGTTATGCCGCAGACCATCGAATCCATCAACCATGCCAAATCGGCAGGCGTACCGATTATTGTAGCTATCAACAAAATTGATAAAGAAAGCGCCAATCCGGAACATGTTATGCAGCAGTTGACGGAATACGGCTTGATTAGTGAAGACTGGGGCGGCGACACGATTATGGTCCCTGTTTCTGCACACAAAAAAATCGGCTTGGACGATTTGCTGGAAAACATTTTGGTATTGGCTGAAGTATCTGAATTAAAAGCCAACCCGAACCGCCCGGCGCAGGGGGTTGTCATTGAAGCAAAACTGGATAAAGGCCGCGGCCCTGTAGCTTCCGTATTGATTCAAAAAGGCACGCTCCATGTCGGTGATACGATTATTGTCGGCCCGTGCTTCGGCAAAGTCCGTGCCATGACCAACGAACGCGGCGAACGGGTAAAAAAAGCGGAACCGTCATTCCCAGTAGAAATTTTGGGCTTGAACGATGTACCGGAAGCCGGCGATATTTTGGATGTAACCGATGAAAAAACAGCGCGCAGCGTAGCGGAAAAACGTATGGAAAAGAAACGTTCTTCTGAACTCCACGTCAACGCCAAAGTAACACTGGATGACTTGTTTAACCAAATCCAGCAGGGCGAACTGAAAGAACTGCCGCTGATTGTCAAAGGGGACGTGCAAGGATCTGTCGAAGCACTGAGCCAGTCACTGCTTGCTATCAAGAGTGATGAAGTTCGTATTTCCATCGTCCATGCCGGCGTTGGTGCGATTACCGAATCCGATATTATGCTGGCATCTGCGTCCAACGCGATTATCATTGGCTTCAACGTGCGTCCGGATGCGGCAGCACGCAAAGCGGCAGAACATGAAAATGTGGACATGCGTATGTATCGTGTTATTTACGATGCCATCAATGATGTCGAAGCGGCTATCAAAGGCATGATGGAAAAGAAATACGAAGAAAAGATTATTGGCCGTGCCGAAGTCCGCAAAGTTATTACGACACCGAAAGTAATCGTTGGCGGCTCGTATGTAAAAGAAGGTAAAATTACCAGCACGTCTAAAATCCGCCTGATCCGCAACGGCATTGTCGTTCATGAAGGCGAAATTGACGGCCTGCGCCGCTTTAAAGATGATGTAAAAGAAGTTGCTTCCGGCTATGAATGCGGCATTACGCTGGATAAATATCGCGATATTAAAGAAGGCGATGAAATCGAAGCGTATGAAATGGTCGAAGTAGAACCGGAATAAGTGAGGATAACAGATTATGGGAGAATTACGAGTTCGTAAAATACAAGAATTCATCAAGCAGGAAGTTTCCAACATCCTGCTTCGTGAATTAAAAGATCCCCGTCTGGGTTTTGTTACCGTTACGGATGCGCGGATTACAGGTGATTTGCGCGAAGCAACCGTATACGTCAGTCTCTTTGGCAAACCGGAAGAAAAACAAAATACGATGAAAGCATTAAAAAATGCAACAGGCTATATTCGGACGGAAGTGGGACGGCGTTTAGGCATTCGCTATTCACCGACGATTGAGTTTAAAGAAGATACCTCGTTGGATTATGGCATGAAGATTGATAAAATTCTTCGTGACATCGAAAAGAAGGACTAAAACGTATGAATTCTTCAATACAGGAAATACGCCATATATTAGAACAGTATGACCATATTGCTGTCACGGCGCACGTTAGCCCGGACGGCGATGCGATTGGCAGCACGCTGGCTTTGTATGGATGGCTGCGTGCGCTGCAGAAAGATGTCGTTGTCGTTTTGGACGACGAAGTAGATGAAAAATTCAGCTTCTTGCAGGACTATGATGCCATTCAAAAGCCGGATGCCGTGCAGACAGATGCTTCCTGGCTTACGGTCGTCTTGGATGCTACCGACATGAAACGCATAGGGGCGGCGGCTTCCCTGGCAAAAGGAAAAGTCTTAAATATAGACCACCATATTTCCAATCAGCATTTTGCTGATTGGGAATATATCCGTCCTGATTTTGCTGCAGCCGGTGAAATCTTGACAGACCTTTTTTTGGCATGGAATGTGCCGATAGAAGCTTCCTGGGCTGACGCCCTGTATATGGCTGTGGCGACAGACAGCGGCTTTTTTAAGTTCAGCAATACAACAGGACATACCCTGCGGATGGCTGCGGCCTTGGTCGATGCCGGCGCGCGTCCGAATAATATTTCTGAACACTTGGAAGCCCGTTCGCTGTCTAAGCTGCAGGCTCTTTCCGAAGTACTGCGGCATATTGAGCTGTTTGGAAACAATACCGTAGCCGGGCTGGCGTTTACGCCGGAACTGCTGCAGTATACAGGAGAACATACAGGCAGCTATATCGATTATGTGCGCTGCATTAAGGGCGTAGACGCTGCCTTTACTGTCAAATATATTAGTGAAACAGAAACACGGGTCAGCCTGCGTTCCAAAACAGTCGATGTCAATGCCGTTGCAGCTGTCTTTGGCGGCGGCGGCCATGTGCGGGCAGCAGGCTGTACGATAGCCGCACCGCTGGACGAAGCAAAAAAAATGGTAGTGAAGGAAATAGTAAAAGCGATATGATACACGGAATCGTCAATGTAATAAAACCTACAGGCATGTCAAGTCATGATGTGATTGGACAGCTGCGCCGTATATACCAGATGAAAAAAATAGGTCATGCCGGTACGTTAGATCCATTGGCAGCCGGCGTGCTGCCGGTTTATCTGGGACAGGCTACGAGACTGATTGAGTACGGAGACAGCAGCGTCAAGACGTATCATGCAGAATTTGCCTTGGGGTTGGCTACAGATACAGAAGACAGTACCGGTGAAGTAGTCGCGCAGGCACCGGTTCCTGAACTTAGTTTTGATGCGTTGAATACAGTGATACAGACCTTTTCCGGTGAGATACAGCAAACGCCGTCGCGGTATTCCGCTATTAATGTCAACGGTGTCAAAGCGTATAAACTGGCACGGCAGCACGCGGATTTCACGCTGCCTGTGCGGCAGGTTACCATTCATGAAATTCAGCTGCTGGCATATCATCACGGCAGAGGTGTTCTGGCTGTTACGTGTTCCAAGGGGACGTATATTCGTTCCTTGATTCGGGACATAGGAGAAAAGCTGGGTACGTACGCCTGCATGACCTATTTGGTACGGGTGCGGGCTGGCTTATTTGATATATCCCAGGCAGCGACGCTGGAAGAAATTGAACAAAATCCGGCAGCCTATGTACAGCCTGCTGACATGGCTATTCAAGAACTGAAGAAGGCTGTATGCAGCTTGGAAAAATGTACGTTTTTACTGCAGGGACGGGCTGTTCCTTTTGCCGGGAAAGGCTTGGCTGACGGGGCGGTACTGCGCGTATATACGCCGGCGCAGCAATTAGCAGGCATTGCGCATTTTGATAAAGAACATCACGTCATTCGTCCTCATAAGATGTTTGCGGATGTATGGTGAGGTGGTAATGAATCATGCAAGTATTCCATTCATTTCAGGAAATAACAGATTGCTGCGGCGCAGTCGTTGCCTTAGGAACATTTGACGGTGTGCATTTGGGGCATCAAATGGTCATGAAAACGGCTATGGAAAAAGCGGCTGAAAAAGGTGTAAAAGCCATGGTCGTCACATTTGGAGCCCATCCGTTTTCCGTTCTTTGCCCGGAAAAAGAACCGGCAAGATTAGCGACAGTAGAACAAAAGGAAGCCTATATTGCAGCCGTCGGCATAGACGGCCTTGTCCTGCTGCCCATGACAAAACATTTGCTCAGGGAATCGCCGGAATCATTTTGCCAGCAGCTGCTCCAATACATTCATCCGTCAGCTGTCGTCGTTGGCTCTAATTTTACGTATGGTGCCAAAGCCGCCGGCAATACGGATACATTGAAACAGTTTATGGCAGCATATCATATTCCTGTCTTGGCATTGACTTTGCTGGAACGGCCGGGACGAACGACGCCGATTAGCAGTACGGTTATTCGCAGGCTCGTGCAAATGGGGCATATGGAAACAGCCGAAAAGCTGCTGGGCAGACCGTTTGCCTTGACGGGAGAAGTCGTGCAGGGAGATCATCGCGGCCGGACGATTGGATTTCCTACGGCGAATATGCTGATTCCTGTCAAAATGGCTGTGCCTGCTGACGGTGTCTATATTACCGAATTGGTTTGGGACGGCGTGAGACATCCCAGCATGACGAACATTGGCAGCAATCCTACCTTTGCCAACCAGTATCGGCGCATAGAAACGCATGTACTGGATTGGCAGGATGACTTGTATGGAAAACAAGTCAGCTTGTGTTTTAGAAAACGAATTCGCGGCGAAATCGTTTTTGCTTCTGCTTCTGAATTGATGCAGCAAATGAAGCGGGATGAAGCACAAACACGAAAATTTTTCCTTAACGCAAACGATTAACTTTAAACCTTGCAGAAAAATCACGTAATCTGCAAGGTTTTTTTTGATTTTTTTTATAATTTTTATAGCCAACATATTGTATTTGTGATATACTTAAAAGCACTCCAATAATTATGACAAAGACTATTGGATGACAGCCATAAAAGAAGAGAAAAAGAATAGGAGTGATATTTTTATGGTAAAGTTTTCAGAAGTAGCAAAAAGTTTACATGCATCTGACATTCGTGAAATTTTGAAAGTCACAGAAAATCCGGAAATTATTTCTTTTGCCGGCGGCTTGCCTGCACCGGAATTGTTCCCTATAGAAGACATGAAAAAAGTCGACGTGGCTATTTTGGAAAAAGAAGGCCAGCAGGCTTTGCAGTACAGCACGACAGAAGGCTATGTGCCGCTTCGTAAACATATTGCTGAACGTATGAAATCCGCTTTCCAAACGGAATGCAGCTATGAAGATATCATTATTACAGCTGGCTCTCAGCAGGGCTTGTCCTTACTTGGCAATATCTTTTTAAATAAAGATGATATTGTCTTGGTAGAAAGCCCGACATATATGGGTGCTACGACAGCGTTCAACGTCAAATTCCCGCAGTTTGTCGAAGTACCGACTGATGATAAAGGCATGATTCCGGAAGAATTAGACAAGATTATTGCCAAATACGGCGACCGCATCCGTTTGATGTACGTTATTCCGGATTTCCAAAACCCGTCCGGTATTACATGGCCGCTGGAACGCCGCCAGGCATTTATGAATATTATTAACCAGCACGACATTCCGGTTATTGAAGACGATCCGTACGGCGAACTTCGTTATGAAGGAAAATCGCTGCCGACATTGAAATCCATGGATAAAAAAGGCAACGTTATTTTCTTTGGTTCATTCTCCAAGATTCTCATGCCGGGCCTTCGTCTTGGCTGGATGGTCGCAGCACCGGAAATTCTGGAAAAAGCAGTTATGCTGAAACAGACCGTCGATTTACAGTCTTCTTCCTTTGCACAGCGCCAGGTTTCCTATTATATTGATATGTTTGACTTGGATGCGCATGTACAGGAAATCCGCAACTTATACGGCAAACGCCGCACGTTGATGTATGATTCCATGAAAAAATATTTCCCTGAAGGCGTTTCCTTTACGTATCCGGAAGGCGGTCTGTTCACATGGGTTACATTGCCGGAAGGCATGGATGCCAAAGCCATGATGCCGAAAGTTATTGCTAAAAAAGTTGCTTATGTACCGGGCACGGCATTCTATCCGAACGGCGGTCATGCCAACCACTTCCGCCTGAACTATTCCAATATGCCGGAAGAACGCATTGTCGAAGGCATCAAACGCTTAGCCGACGTATTGAAAGAAGAAATCGCTAAATTAAAATAATATTGTTTTTTACGATTCAGACATGTAGTTTTGCATGTCTGAATTTTTTTAATCACTATAATTACAAAAAGTAAAAATATAATTGATTAAAAGGTATAGAAGTGCTATAATAAATATAACATAAAGGTTAAACGTTTTTGGGAAAAACAAAGGAGTGATTGGTAATGAAATATTCAGACCTTGCTATGGATTTAAAAGCCTCTGAGATTCGTGAATTATTAAAATTAACAACCATGCCGCAAGTTATTTCTTTTGCCGGCGGTCTGCCGGCACCGGAACTGTTTCCTACGGAAGAATTAAAGAAAGTCGATGAAGAAGTATTGACGAAAGAAGGCAAGCAGGCCGTACAATACGGTACGACAGAAGGTTATTTGCCGCTTCGTGAAAAAATTGCCAAACGGATGAAGCAGGCATTTATGGTTGATTGTTCGGCAGATGAAGTCATGATTACATCCGGCTCACAGCAAGGGCTGTCGCTGCTGGCGCAGATTTTCCTGAATAAAGATGATGTCGTACTTGTAGAAAGTCCGACATATCTAGGTGCTATCAACGCGTTTAAACTTTGTGCGCCGCAGTTTGTCGAAGTCCCTACCGATGAAAAAGGTGTTATTCCGGAAGAACTGGAAAAAATATTGGCAGAATATGGGCCGCGCGTACGCATGATGTATGTCATACCGGAATTTCAAAACCCGACCGGCATTACGTGGCCGCTGGAACGCCGCAAACAATTTATGGAAATCATCAATCAGTACGATTTTCCTGTATTAGAAGATGATCCCTACGGCGAATTGCGCTATGACGGAGAAAAAGTTCCTTCGCTGAAATCGATGGACACAAAGGGAAACATCGTATTCTTAGGTTCGTTCTCCAAGATTTTTATGCCGGGTCTTCGGATTGCCTGGATGGTTGCCAAGCCGGAAATTGTTGATAAAATAGTTAAATTAAAACAAGCGGTCGATTTGCAGTCCTCTTCCTTTGCCCAGCGGCAGACATCCTATTATATCGATATGTACGACTTGGATAAACATGTGGAAAAAATTAAAGCACTGTATAAAAAACGCCGCGATTTGATGTGCCAGACGATGAAGGAAGAGTTTCCTAAAGAAATTACCTTTACGTATCCTGAAGGCGGCTTGTTTACGTGGGTCACGCTGCCGGAAGGCATGGATGCCAAGGAAATCATGCCGAAAGTATTGGCAAAAGATGTTGCTTATGTGCCGGGCGGGCCGTTTTATCCCAACGGCGGCAACGCCAACCATTTCCGCCTGAACTATTCCAATATGCCGGAAGAACGGATTGTCGAAGGCATCAAACGGCTGGCTGATGTATTAAAAGAAGAAATGGCCAGCTTGAAATAATCCTGCATGCTTTATATATTGCGGAGTCATCATAGGGCTGCAGCAAAAGAAGAACGTAATAGTTCATTTTGCTGCAGTCCTTTTACTGCGTAGTTTTACACGCAGTATTGCATTCAGTTTCTTCCGATTTTCCACTTCAAACGGTATGCGGCAATCCCCCATTTCTTGGCTTTCATTTCATGAGTATTATGCATGTAAATATACGGAATGAGCATGTTTTAATTGACTTACGTTTATAATCATTGTATTATAATAAGAAGAGAGACATTTTTTACAGTATAAGAAATTCTTCGCAGTGTTCGCAAAACGCATTCGTATCAGGGCGGGCTATGGTTGATACGGTGCGTTTTTTGTGTGATACCTGTACATAGCGAGTATATAAGAATCTTCGCTATAGGAGGCGCGTATTGATGACAAATCAGCTTCAACAGTTATGCAGGCAAATACGCAGAGAAACTGTGCAGGCTATTTATTTAGCAGGTTCCGGACATCCTGGCAGTTCCCTATCGGCAGTAGAAATTTTGGTAACGCTGTATTTTACCGATTTGCTGAGCTGTTTTCCTGACGATCCCAAAAATCCGCGGCGGGATAGATTTATTTTATCCAAAGGGCACGCGGCACCTGCCTATTACAGTGTCTTGGCCCATAAAGGCTTTTTCCCCGTATCGTGGATAGATACGCTGCGCAAATTGGGCAGCCCGCTGCAGGGGCATCCCAATATGGAAAAACTGCCTTGCCTGGACTGCGCTGTTGGTTCGCTGGGGCAGGGATTATCCATTGCCAACGGTATTGCCTTTGCCCTGCAGCGGCGTCATGAAACACCCCATGTTTTTTGTCTGATTGGGGATGGAGAACAGCAGGAAGGGCAGATTTGGGAAGCGGCAGTCTTTGCGGCACAGCATCAATTAGACAATGTCTGTCTGATTGTAGACTGCAATGGCATGCAGCTGGTAGATGCGCTGGAAGGCATCAAAAACATGCAGCCTATGGCGGATAAATGGCAAAGTTTTGGCTGGCATGTCATGGAAACGGACGGCCATCATCTGGACAAACTGTATCAAACGTTGGCGGCAGCCAAACAGTATCGCGGCAAGCCGACGGTTGTACTGGCCCATACGATAAAGGGAAAAGGTGTGTCGTATATGGAAAATCAGGCAAAATGGCATGGTACAGCTCCCAATGAAGAACAATACCGAGTGGCGATGAAAGAATTATCTCAGGAGGTGCCGCAATGAATCGAGTACCGATGCGCGACGGCTACGGCAAAGCCTTGCTGGAGCTGTGCCGTCTCCACGAAGATGTAGTTGTTTTGGATGCCGATGTAGCCAAATCAACCCGTACGGATTGGGTGCGGCGGGAATATCCGGATAAATACGTCAACGTAGGCATTTCTGAACAAGATTTAGTGGGTACGGCAGCCGGCATGTCGCTGACCGGCTTTGTGCCGTTTATTTCTACATACGGCGTTTTTTTGACAGGACGGGCATGGGGGCAAATCCGCAATACGATTTGCTACAACAACTTAAATGTCAAGCTAGGCGGTGCGCATGCCGGCATTTCTGTCGGCCCGGACGGCGCTACGCATCAGGCATTGGAAGATGTCGCGCTGATGCGCGTTATTCCCAATATGACTATTATCGTGCCGTGCGACTGGTATGAAACGTATAAAGCGACACTGGCTGTCTATGACATGACAGGCCCGTCTTACGTGCGCTTTGGCCGCAATCCGGCGCCGGTTGTAACGACGGAGAAAACCCCCTTTGTTATCGGCAAAGCGGCTGTATTTCGTGCTGGCAGAGATGTGACAATTTTTGCCAACGGCATCATGGTATACCAAGCACTGCAGGCAGCTGGCATGCTGCAGCAGGAAGGCATTTCGGCGGAAATTTTGAATGTACATACTGTGAAGCCATTGGATATACAGGCTATTGTGGCAAGTGCTGCGAAAACCAAGGCCGTTGTTGTCTGCGAAGAACACCAATGCATTGGCGGCTTGGGTAGCGCTGTTTGTGAGGTATTGGCACAGCATTGCTGCGTACCTGTTGAATTGGTCGGCATTCAAGATACGTTTGGTGAATCCGGCATGCCGGATGAGCTGCTGGAAGCGTATGGATTAGATGCGCCGTCGATTGTACAGGCTGTACGAAACGTATTAAAAAGAAAATAGAGAATATAAAAAGAACTATCACAAGAATGGTGAGTTATCCTGTGATAGTTCTTTTCTTATATCTTATCCGTTTACGTGTATAGGCTGCAGCAGTACGGTTCGTTTTTTTAACTAAAAGTTTTTCATTGCAGAGGATTAAGACGCTTTTGAAAAGTGAATGACTGCGCGGCTGGGAATTTGAGCGGAAAAAATACCAATGGCCATTAGCAGACAGCCGATGAATTCACGGCAGGACATCCATTCACCCAACAGGAGAATGCCGGCTAAGGCACCGAAAATCATTTCAAAGCTGCAAAGCAACGAAGTTTCTGTTGGTGCCACATGTTTTTGAGCAATGATTTGCAGCGTGTAGCCGACACAGCTGGAGAAAATTCCGCAGTATAGAATAGCCACCGCAGAGGACGCAATCATAGCCAGCGTTACGAATTCGCCGTTAAGGTACATGGCAATGCCGTTAAAAAGAGTGCAGGCGATAAACTGTCCAAACGACAGGAAGATGCCCGGATAGGCGGGCGCGAAGCGGCCTATGCATAATATATGACAGCTCCAGAAAAATACGCCGGCTAATTCAAACATATCTCCGACGTTGATGGATGTGCCTGCATCGTGAAAGGCCAGTAAATACAGACCGATGACAGCAATCAGACAGCCCAGAATATGGGATAGGCGCAGTGTATTTTTCAGTGCCAACCCGAGCAGGGGGACTGCGACGATGTATAAAGACGTGATGAAACTGGCTTTGCCGGCAGTGGTATATATGAGTCCGATTTGCTGGCATGCTGAACCGGCAAATAAAAAGAAACCGACAGCCGAACAAAGCAGGACGAAAGCAGGCGTTTTCATTTGCTGCTTTTGATGCGGCGCAGGGGTATTTTTAAAAAGAAATAATAATGGAATGAGTGCGGCAGAGCTTAAACAAAAGCGCAGCGCATTAAAGGTAAAAGGCCCCATGACGTCAGCAACCGTACGCTGTGCGACAAACGCACAGCCCCAAATGAGAGCAGTCAGCAAAAGCATCAAACGATATTTCATAAGAAAACTCCTTTCTATAACAGCGGCACAGTACGTTTTATTATATCATACATAAAAGAAAAAGATACGAATCAAACCATGAAATACCTGCTGCAGAGAATGACGGCACAGAAAGACCGGCAGTTGTCTTACCAAAGCAGGCACGAAAATTGCTGCATCGGCTGCATAGTGATACGTACAGTAAAGGATGTGTCAACAAAATGTAAAATTTGATTGCTCGGCATTGTCTGTTTGATGTATAATAGAGATAACATTCATTTGGAGGCGAGTATATTGTATACAAAAGCATTGTTGACAGACTTGTATCAGCTGACTATGATACAAGGGCTGTACTTTGAAGGGAAACACGAACAATCCTGCGTGTTTGACCGGTATTATCGAACGAATCCCTTTAAGGGCGGCTATACTGTCGTAGCTGGTTTGGAACATTTAATTGATTATGTCCATAATATTCATTTCAGCGATGACGATATTGCGTACTTAAAGCGGACAGGTATATTCCAAGATGAGTTCTTGGATTATTTGAAGCAAATCACGTTTACAGGGGACATTTATGCGATGCCTGAAGGCACGATTGCCTTTCCGCAGGAAGTGCTGCTGCGCGTTCACACCAAAAAAGCAGAAGCCTTGCTCCTCGAAACGTGCATGTCCATGATTATGAACCATGAAAGTCTGATTGCCACCAAAGCTCGCCGCGTTCGTACTGTTGCAGGCAATGACAACTTAATGGAATTTGGCCTTCGCCGTGCCCAAGGCAAATCTGCCGGCGTATATGGTGCCCGTTCTGCCATGATTGGCGGCTTTAACGGTACCAGCAACGTGCTGGCCGGCGCGAAATTCGGCATGCCTATTTTGGGCACCATGGCTCACAGCTGGGTTATGAGTTTTTCGTCAGAACTGGAAGCATTCCGTGCCTATACCCGCCAGTATCCCAACAACTTGATTTTGCTCGCTGATACGTATAATACGTTGAAACAAGGGGTACCGGATGCCATAACTATTTTTAAGGAAATGAAAGAAGCAGGCACACTGCCCAAGGCATATGGGATTCGTCTGGACAGCGGTGATTTGGCATATTTGTCCAAAGAAGCCCATAAGATGTTTGCGGCGGCTGGTTTTGGCGATGCGATTATTGCTGCATCTAACGATTTGGACGAAAATCTGATTTCAGAACTGAAATCCCAAGGCTGCTGTATTAATTCCTGGGGCGTAGGAACCAACCTGATTACGGCGAAAGATAGCCCGTCTTTAGGCGGCGTGTTCAAACTGGTCGGACAATACGACGGCGATACGTTTGTACCCAAGATTAAAATGAGTGATAATGCTGAAAAAATTTCAAATCCGGGCATGAAAAACGTCCTTCGTATTTACGACAAAGACCATGGTAAAATGAAGGCAGACATCATTGTTTTGGAAGGTGAAACGATAGATCCGGCAAAAGATTTGCATTTGGTCAGCAACAAAGCACCGTGGCGTTCGCGGGTTATCCCCGGCGGTACCTTTACGGTTCGGAAAATGCTGGAACCGATTTTCTTAAAAGGAAAATTGGTATACCAAAAACCGTCTTTAAAAGAAATTATGCGGTATGCTGACGAACAAATTCAGACATTGTGGCCGGAATACCTGCGTCTTGTCAATCCGGAAGAAATGTGGGTACAGCGCAGCACGAAACTGTCTGCATTACGGGAAAAAATCTTGAAGGAAGAATCAGCGCATTTCTTCTAACTGCCATAAAGCGGAGGCTGTGATAAAATGAGAATTTTGTCACAGCCTTTTGCTATATAGTTTTGCATGCATCGTGTATGGCAGCACGAGTTGTTTTTTGTTAAACAGAAAATTTTTTTAGGGAAGCGTGCAGGCATAATGGGAAAACGCGTTGTGCGGCAGCCTTCTTTTTTTGTATGAGTGTAGGAGAATAGACGGCGCTATGCTATAATAAGCATGAGCTTTTCAAGAAAAAGCATAGAGAAGGTGAATGCATGAAAGGTACGATTATTGGCGACATCATTGGTTCGCCGTATGAATTTGCAGGACAACCTGTTAAAAGTAAGACCTTTGCCTGGTTTACTCCGGCATGTCATGTGACAGATGATACTGTAACGACACTGGCAGTCGCTGCGGCACTGCAGGAAGGCAAAGAAACGCGGGGAGGATATATAGGGCCGCTGCGCCGGCAGCTCAAGCATTGGTGCCGCATGTATCCCGACGCCGGTTTTGGCGCACGGTTTACACAGTGGTTTTTATCGGATGAAACGGAGCCGTACGGCAGTTATGCCAACGGCGCGGCTATGCGCGTCGCTCCGGCGGCTTGGGTCGGACAGTCACTGGATGAAGTGCAAGCATTGGCGGAAATAACAGCGCTTGTGACGCATGATACGGATGAAGCTGTTCAGGGCGCTGTTGCCGTTGCATCGGCAGTCTATTTGGGCCGCATGAAAAAATCTAAGGAAGAAATCCGGGCCTATCTGCAGCAGTATTTTTATCCGCTGACGCAGTCCCTAGACGCTGTCCGGCCAGACTATGCGTTTACATGCCGCACGAAAGACAGCGTGCCCCAAGCCTTGGAAGCATTCTTAGAAAGCACGGATTTTGCCGATGCCATCAATAACGCTGTATCATTGGGCGGCGATACGGATACACAGGCAGCAATAGCCGGCGCGGTGGCTGAGGCGTATTATGGCGTGCCGGACCGGCTGTGGCAGCAGGCCAAGCTGTATTTGCCCAAGCCGCTGCAGCAGGTATGGACTGCCTTTTCGGTTGTATATATGAAAGATACTATCAAGTAATAAAAGAGTATAAAGGAGGAAGTCCTTTTGACAGACAACGATACCAAACAAAACGATACCAAAGCACTGGATGCAAAATATGAAAAACTGCGTCAGATTCTTCAGGATATGGGGAGCGTCGTCATCGGCTTTTCCGGCGGCGTAGACAGCACATTTTTGACGTATGCAGCCCATGATGTACTGGGCAGCCGCGTGCTGGCAGTCACAGCCGTATCACCGACATTGCCGGGCAGTGAAAAAGAAGATGCCGTATATATGGCACATCAGATAGGCGTACAGCATATGACCGTTCCGACAGCAGAGTTTGACGACCCGGAATTTGTCCAAAACCCGCCGAGCCGCTGCTATATCTGCAAAAAAATCCGCTTTTCCGCATTGGTGGAATTGGCACAGCAGAAGGGATACCAGTGGGTCGTAGACGGCGGCAACGTAGACGATTTGGGTGATTACCGTCCGGGAATGAAAGCTATACAGGAATTGTCCCAATTTGTGCGCAGCCCTATGATTGAAGCCGGTCTGCACAAAGCTGATATTCGCGCCTTGTCTAAGCGGTTTGACCTAAAAACATGGAATAAGCAGAGCGCGGCATGTCTTGCCAGCCGCATTCCGTACGGCACGGCACTGCTGCCGCAGCGTCTGCAGGCCATTGATAAGGCAGAAAGCTGCATTGCGCCGTTTATTCACGGTTCACTGCGTGTACGCTATCACGGCGATGTCGCCCGCATTGAAGTCGGCGTAGACGAAATTCCGGCTGTGCTGGCCCATCGTGAAGATATTGTCAAGAATCTGCGGCAGTGCGGCTTTACGTATGTCACTCTGGATTTGGGCGGCTATGAAATGGGCAGCCTGAATGAAGTGATTGACACACAGGGAGGAAAGTAAATTGGCTGTTTCCAAAACGATAAAAGATGAAATACTGCAGCGGTTCCAAGACCAATACGGCATCATGAAGCCGGCCCTGTATTACCATACGCCGTTTGAATTGATGATTGCCGTCATCTTGTCAGCCCAATGCACGGACGAACGGGTCAACAAGGTTACGGCAGGCATGTTCCCGGCATACAACACGCCGGAAAAAATGCTGTCTTTGGGCCTTGCGGGATTGGAAGAAAAAATTCGTACGTGCGGGCTGTATCACAGCAAAGCCAAAAACATTTTGGCGAACTGCGCCATGTTATGCGAAACCTACCATGGCGAAGTGCCGACGACTTTTGATGAACTGGTCAAACTGCCCGGCGTAGGCCGCAAAACAGCAAACGTGCTGGTCAGCATCTTATTTGACACGCCGGCTATTGCTGTCGATACGCATGTATTCCGCGTCGCCAACCGGCTGCAGCTGGCAGAAGGCAAAACCCCGCTGGACGTAGAAAAAGGCCTGCAGCAGGCAATCCCAAAGAAATGGTGGAGCCGGGCGCATCACTGGCTCATCTGGCACGGCCGCCGTGTATGCAAAGCACGCAAGCCGTTGTGCGATCAATGCTTTTTAAGCGATCTTTGTCCCGGTCATGTACATTGACAAATAAATAAAAAATAGGTAAGATAGAAATTGTGTGAGCTGTATTCATTCCAAAAAAATAGTGGGGAGGTTCATTCTATATGGAATTAAAATACGTAAAAGGCAACTATATGGATGAAATCATGTTTGAAGGCAAACCGGTATTATTTACCTTAGAAGGATTAGCTGAAGGCAACGATGCAGAAGCTCGCCGCTATAGTGAAGAAATATGGAATTGGGTATTGGCCCATCGGTCCCGCGTGATGGCACATGCGCCATTGATTGCGAACTTTAAAAACAAAAAATGGCGGGCTGACGGCGAACGGGAAGTAACGGCAGAAGAAATACGCAGTTACTTAAAACGCATCAATTCGGTATATGTTACTTATAAAGGCGGCTTTGATATTTTTTTTGATACCAATGACGTGTTCCGCGAACGGTCCATTGTCGTAAGCATGGGAAAAAACTTTGTCTTTGAAGGGTTTAAGCTTCTTTGATATATTGTCGAATGCAGTCTTATGTGGTAAAATAAGACTAATCTTGACAGTGAGGTGAAAGAGAATGGCAAAACATATCATTACGATTAACACAGAATCGATTCAGAAAACAACACAGCATGCTGGTTGCAGCGAATGCCAGACATCCTGCCAGTCCGCTTGCAAAACATCTTGCACAGTTGGCAACCAGGTCTGCACAAAATAATGAGTAATTGAGGGGACACCCTTTACCGTGAGGTAAAGGGTATTCTTTTTGTATGGAGGAACTATGGCTTATACAATCAAACCGATGATTCATAAATACTGTCAACACGGTACGTATATGCTGCTCGATGTCAACAGCGGCATTATTAACGTAATCGATAAAATTACCTATGATGTCCTGGACGTCTATGACGGCACCAACAAAGATGCTGTATACCGGACATTTGCTGATACATACAGCAAGCAAGAACTTGAAGAAACACTCGCCGAATTGGACGAACTGATTGCCAAAGAAATGCTCTTTGCGCCGATGGCTGAAAACTTTAAGGTAGTGGCAGAAGAAGAACCGATTATCAAATCGCTTTGTCTGAACATTGCCCATGACTGCAACCTGCGCTGCAAATATTGCTTTGCGTCCCAAGGCGATTACGACACGCACAAACGGGAACTCATGAGTTTTGACGTTGCCAAGCATGCCGTCGATTTGCTCATCAAAAGCACGGAAGGCAAACGGCAGCACTGCGAAATTGACTTCTTTGGCGGCGAACCGCTCATGAACTTTGGCGTTGTTAAACAGACTATAGAATACATTCGCCAGCAGGAAAAGATTCACGACAAAGTATTTAAACTGTCTTTGACGACTAACGGCATGCTTCTCGATCCGGCCAAAGTCAAATACTTGACGGAAAACCACATCAGCCTTATTTTGAGCCTGGACGGCCGACCGGAAATACACAACCGCATGCGTCCTGATGCAGGCGGCCGTGATTCTTATGATACGTGTGCCAAAAACCAGGTCTATGCGGCAAAACACCGCAACGGTGAAGAATATTACGTCCGCGGCACTTATACCAAATACAACCTGGACTTTACAAAAGATGTCGAACACATGGCAGACCTAGGCTTTGAAGGCCTGTCGATGGAACCGGTAGTAGGGGACGATTTGTCTTATGCCATTACGGAAGACGATTTGCCGCGTATTTTTAAAGAATATGACACATTGGCAGAATTTTATCTCCAGCGCATGGACGAAGGCCGTCCGTTTATTTACTACCACTTCATCATGGATTTGTACCGCGGGCCCTGCATTGCCAAACGGCTGCGCGGCTGCGGCGCCGGCCATGAATACATGTGCGTCGTCCCCAACGGTGACATCTATCCGTGCCATCAATTTGTCGGCCAGGACGAATATGTCATCGGCAACGTCTATGACGGCGTGACCGATACCAAACTGCCTGCTTTGTTCCGGGACATGCATGTCCTCAACAAGCCGATTTGCTGTGACTGCTGGGCCAAATTTTTCTGCAGCGGCGGCTGTCATGCCAACAACATCAAATACGGCGGCAATATTCAGACGCCGTACGATTTGAGCTGCCGCATCCAAAAGAAGCGGATTGAATGTGCTATGTATATTCAGGCAGTACTGGCTATGCGCGGCCAGAAAGCCCGCCTTTTTGGTGATGTTTCACAAGACTGCGAAGGATGCGGCTCATGTGAATAAGCTGAAAGGTGCCTTGTCTGCTGTCGTCATCCTGTATTTGTTGTATGCTGTCATCAAAGACGGCATGACGCCGTTTTTGATGGTCATCTTGGCGGCGGCTGTCGTCGTCGGTGCCATGCAGCTTTGGATGCACACGGCATCCTATCAAAACTATAAAGAAAAGCAGCGGCGTATGGATAAAAAATAAGTTGCTGCCTGCTGCAAACTGTGTGCGCTTTGCCTGTATAGCTATGAGGCGGCGCACCTTTTTGCTGTAACGGGAAAACTCTGTTTTGGCATATATATAGTTACTTGCATGTAAAGCATAGATGTATAACAAATAACTAAAAATAAAACAATAAAAAAATACCAATAAGGTTGACTTTATGGGACGGTTGGAGTATCCTTAGTGTAGTCAAAAAGTATACTTTAATATTGAGAATCAAGATTAAAGACGTAATATAGGAGTGAATGATGATGAGTGAATTGATTAGAGTGGAAGGCTTGAAAGTCGCCGTCGAAGGAAAAGAAATCCTCAAAGGCTTGGACTTGACCATTAATACAGGGGAAACCCATGTTATCATGGGGTCCAACGGTGCCGGCAAATCGACATTGTTCAATGCGATTATGGGCAACCCCAAATATGTAGTAACTGAAGGCAAGATTTTCTTTGAAGGTAATGATATTACCCATGCGCCGGTCAACGAACGTGCCAAAGCCGGTATTTTTATGGCTTTTCAGGCGCCGATTGCCGTACAGGGGATTTCTGTCGAAAACTTTATTCGCAATGCCAAGAGCACAGTCAGCGGCCAGACGCAGCGTATTATGCCGTTCCGTAAAAAACTGCATAAACAAATGGATCAGCTGAAAATGGATCGTTCCTATGCATCCCGCTACGTCAACGACGGCTTTTCCGGCGGCGAACGTAAAAAAACAGAAATTTTGCAGATGTGCATGCTCGAACCCAAACTGACCATGCTGGATGAAATTGACTCCGGCTTGGACGTCGATGCTGTCCGCATTGTTTCTGAAACAGTATCTCAGTACCACAACGAAACCAATTCTATTTTGGTCATTACGCACCACAGCGAAATTTTGCAGGATTTAAAACCTGATTTTGTCCACGTCCTTATTGACGGCAAAATCGTAAAAACCGGCGATGCATCATTGATTCAGGAAATCGAAGCCAATGGCTATGATGCATTTAAAGAACAGGCTAAATAGGAGGCACGCAACATGGCTGATGAAAAAAAGATAGCCGAAGAAAAGCTGGCTGCAGAAAAAGAAAAAATCGAATCATTTACGGATTTCGGCAATATGTACAACTTCAAAAAAGATTTTAAATATGCATATAAAACCAATGCAGGCTTGACACCGGATATTGTGCGGGAAATTTCCGAAAAGAAAAATGAACCGCAGTGGATGCTGGATTTCCGCCTCAAGTCATTGGATTTATTCTATAAAATGGACTACCCGGACTGGGGTCCCGATATCAGCGAACTGGACATGAACAACATCGTTACGTATGTCCGCCCAAACGCGCAGATGAAAGCCGACTGGAACGATGTACCCGACGATATCAAAGATACTTTCGACCGCTTGGGGATTCCGGAAGCCGAAAAAACATCTCTTTCCGGTGTCGGCGCCCAGTATGACTCCGAAGTTGTGTACCACAGCATTCAGGATGAACTGGTACAGCAGGGCGTCATCTATACAGATTTTGATACGGCACTGAAAAAATACGAAGACATCGTCAAAGCCCATTTTATGAAATTGGTGCCGCCGACAGACCATAAATTTGCGGCACTGCACGGGGCTGTCTGGTCCGGCGGCTCGTATGTATACGTACCGGCAGGCGTAGACGTATCTATTCCGCTGCAAAGCTATTTCCGTCTCAACGCACCGGGCGCAGGCCAGTTTGAACATACGATGATTATTGTCGAAAAAGGCGCGAAAGTACACTTCATCGAAGGCTGTTCCGCACCGAAATACAACGTAGCCAACCTGCATGCCGGCTGTGTAGAACTGTTTATCGGCGATGACGCTAC
>DJEN01000036.1:62425-67282 GCA_002431345.1 Megasphaera sp. UBA5897
CAACCTGAACACCAAGCGTGCCATTGTCGGCAAAAACGGCACGATTAACTGGGTTACCGGTTCTTTCGGCTCCCATACGTCCTGCCTGTACCCCATGAGTATTCTTCAGGGAGAAGGCGCGCACTGCGAATTTACAGGCGTTACGTTTGCCGGGAAAGGCCAGTATTTGGATACAGGCTCCAAAGTCGTCCATAACGCGCCCCATACGACAAGCAATATCAACTCCAAATCTATCAGTAAGAGCGGCGGCGTCTGCATTTACCGCGGCAGTGTCGTCATCAATGAAAAAGCCGAAGGCTCCAAAGCCAATGTCAGCTGTGAATCGTTGATGCTCGACGAACAGTCCCAATCCGATACGATTCCGGCAATCGTCGTCAAAAATGATAATATCGACTTGGGTCATGAAGCATCCATCGGCCGTATTTCCGATGATGCCATTTTCTACCTCATGAGCCGCGGCCTCAGCGAAGATGAAGCCAGAGCCATGCTGGTACGCGGCTTTGTGGAACCTGTTTCCAAAGCCTTGCCGCTTGAATATGCTGTCGAAATGAATAACTTGATTAATCTTGAACTTAAAGGTTCATTGAAATAAGGGAGGAGGAACATGATGGCAACGAAAACAACAAAAGAACAATACAACCAACTCCCGCGTCCGACGTTTCATTGGATGAAAGCCAACTATTTGGAACTCGATCCGATGCAGGATGCCCCGGTGAAAGCATATAAACCGCAGGAACGCCATACAGGAGATGCCGTCGTTTCATTTGGCAAAGAAACGATGATTCCGGATTTAGGCGATTTTCAGGGTGCCAACCCGGATGCGTTAAAACAGGCACTGACTGCCAGCGATTCTTACTGCCATGTGGATATAGGCGCCCAGAAAAAAGGGGCTGTATGGCTGGTCTATACGGTCAGCGACGCCATGCCGCAAATTCGCGGCCAGCTGAAAATCACGGCAGGCGCAGGCAGTGACCTTACGGTCTACCTGCTCTTTGACGGCGGCGCCGACAACGGCTTGGTCAACTTCCTTACGTATGTCAAAACCGAAGAAAATGCCCATGTCAAAATCAGTAAAGTACAGCTCCACGACAAAAACGTCCGCCATATCGAACACCGCTATGCCGACGCTGGTAAAGAAAGCACTGTCGATTATGTCAGCGCAGAAATCGGTGCCAAGACAGCAGTCGTATACTATAAAACAGATTTAATGCATGATGAAAGCAACTTCAACAGCCAGGCCATGTATTTAGGCAACGAAGACCAGGTTGTAGACTTTTCCTACTGGGTACCGACACAGGGCATCAAAACGAATACGGATATTGTAACGACAGGTGCTTTGCTGGATACATCCAAAAAATTCTTCCGCGGCACCATTGATTTCTTGCGCGGCGGCAAAAAAGCTGTCGGTTCCGAATCGGATACATGTATTCTGCTCAGTCCGACTGTCCATTCTATTTCCGTGCCGCTCCTTCTTTGCAAAGAAGATGATGTTGTCGGAAATCACGCATCCAGTGCGGGCCAGATTGACAAAGATAAGCTCTTTTACCTCATGAGCCGCGGCTTTAGCGAAGCCGGCGCCCAGCTTATTATTGTCGAATCCAACATCCGCCCGGTCATTGATGCGATTGGTGATAAAGATTTAGAAAATAAAGCGCTCCAGGCTGTACGTGAAAAAATGCAGTCTTGCCGTCAGAAAGGTGATTGCCATGTTAAATGTACGAAAAGATTTCCCCATCTTGACTAAAGTCCATAATGGACATCAAATCGTTTACTTTGATAATGCCGCAACGACGCAAAAGCCCTATCAGGTCATTCATGCCATCGTAGATTTGCTGGAACATCACAACGGCAATCCGCACCGCGGTGCCCACGTCCTCAGTATTGAAGCAGGCGAACTCTACGATGAAGCCCGCGAAGCTGTACGCCGCTTTATCAATGCCGCATCAACCAAAGAAATCGTCTTTGTGCGCAATACGACAGAAGCCCTCAACTTGATTGCCCGCAGCTATGCCGAACCGCGCCTTAAAAAAGGTGACAAAATTGTCATTCCTATTTCTGAACACCATTCGGATTTGGTCACATGGCAGCGTGTCTGCCAAAAAACGGGGGCTGTATTGGAATACATGTACCTCGACGAAGAAGGCCATTTTACAGACGAAGATTTGGCTAAGATTGATGACAAAACGAAAATCGTTGCCTTTGCTGCTGTCAGCAACGTCTTTGGCATGAAGCGTCCCGTTAAGAAAATCGTCGCCAAAGCTCACGCTGTCGGTGCCATCGCCATCGTCGACGGTGCCCAGTCCACGCCTCATATGAAGACAGACGTACAGGATTTGGATTGTGATTTCTACGCCTTTTCCGGCCATAAAATGTGCGGTTCTGCCAGCACAGGCGTGTTGTACGGTAAAGAAGCCATTCTCGAAGGCATGGAACCGTTCCTCTTGGGCGGCGACATGATTGAATACGTACAGGAACAGTCTACGACATTTAACGAACTGCCCTTCAAGTTTGAAGCCGGCTCACAGAATGTTGAAGGTGCCGTAGCTCTCCATGCAGCCATTGATTACTTGGAAGATTTGGGCATGGACAACATCGAAGCCCACGAAGAAGTGCTGACGCGCCGTTGTCTCGAAGGCATGAAGAAAATTCCACATATTCACATTATCGGCAGTACAGACCCGGCAGAAAAGACCGGCGTCATTACCTTTACAATTGACGGCGTACATCCCCATGATGCCGCTACGATTTTGGACAGCTACGGTATTGCCATTCGTTCGGGCCATCACTGTGCCCAGCCTTTAGGCGCTCATCTCCATGTAGAAGCTTCCAACCGTGCCAGCTTCTATATTTACAACACGATAGAAGAAGTCGATTACTTCCTGCAGAAACTGCCGCTCGTTCGCAAACAGATGGGCTATAAAGACTAAGGAGTGTACGAAACATGGAAAACATGAATGAATTGTATTCGGATATTATTTTGGAACATAATCAGTGTCAGGAAAATAAACATCCGCTGGAACATGCCAACTTGCAGGAACACGGCCACAACCCCAGCTGCGGCGACGATATTACCCTGCAGGCAGACATTCAGGACGGCGTTATCAAAGACGCTGCCTATACGGGTCACGGCTGTGCCATCAGCCAGGCATCTGCCGACATCATGATTGACCTCATCAAAGGCAAAAAAGTAGAAGAAGCCCTGCGGCTGGTCAATCTCTTCCTCGATATGATCAAACGGGAAGTAACAGATGACGACGAACTGGAAGATTTGGAAGATGCCATTGCCCTCAAAAACATTTCCAACATGCCGGCTCGTGTCAAATGCGCCGTCTTGGCATGGCATACGCTGAAAGATGCCATTGAAAGAGACAAAGACAAATAAATAGACTGTATATCTTAGGATAGACACGCATGCTCCCTGCTGTGCAGACAGGAATACAACCGTTCCCGTGTGCGCTGGCGGGGAGCATCTTGCGTTTTCTCTTGGTGGGAAAACAGGGGGATAGAGTGACAAATTTTTTTGCCGCAGGCCTCGCTGCGGGACTCTTGACTTAGAGCACAATCCAAGTGTTATAATAAAAACAGTTTTGAGAATATCCATATGATAGTATATGTAGGAGGAAAACATGGAAAAAGCAAAAGTATATTTCACGGACTTTCGTTGTAAAGTCGGTACGAATAATGTCATGAAACTGCAGAAGCTCTGCAAAAAAGCAGGTATTGCCAATATCGATTTTGAAGGGAAATTCGTTGCCATCAAAATGCATTTTGGCGAATTGGGCTGTTTGGCATCGCTGCGCCCGCAGTATGTCAAAGGTGTCGCTGATTTGGTCAAAGAATTGGGCGGCAAACCTTTCCTGACGGACTGCAACACGCTCTATCCGGGCAGCCGCAAGCATGCGCTGGAACACATGGACTGCGCCAACATCAACGGCTATAATACCGTAACGACAGGCTGTCAGATTATCATTGCCGACGGTCTGCGCGGCACAGACGAAGTAGAAGTACCGGTCAAAAACGGCGAATACGTCAAAAACGCCAAAATCGGCAGAGCTGTCATGGATGCCGATGTCTTCATCAGCTTGGCTCATTTCAAAGGCCATGAAATGACAGGCTTTGGCGGCGCTGTCAAAAACATTGGCATGGGCTGCGGCAGCCGTGCCGGCAAAATGGAACAGCATTCGTCAGGCAAACCGGCTGTCGATACAGACAAATGCAAAGGATGCCGCCGCTGTGCATCGGAATGCGGCTCTGATGCCATTACCTATGAAGACAACGTAGCCCATATCCATGAAGATATATGCAAAGGATGCGGCCGCTGTATTGGTGCCTGCGCTTTTGATGCTATCCATACCGTTCAATGGGATGCCAGCGAAAAATTGGATTACAAAATGGCAGAATATGCCCAGGCTGTCTGTCAGGACCGTCCCTGCTTCCATATCAACCTGGTCATGGATATTTCGCCAAACTGCGACTGCCACGGCGAAAACGATGCGCCTATTCTGCCGAACATCGGCATGTTTGCTTCCTTCGACCCAGTCGCTTTGGACCAAGCCTGCGTCGATGCCTGCATGAAAGCCACGCCGCTGCCAAACAGCCAGCTGGCAGACCACTTGGCACAGCCCGATTGGCATCACCATCACGATCACTTCCTCGACAGCAACCCCAATGTCAACTGGGAAGCCACTCTGCGCCACGGTGAAAAAATCGGCTTAGGGACGAGGAAATATGAACTGATTACAGTTAAATAGTATATATAGTATAGAATCTGCTCTATGATGTTTTTCATGGAGCAGATTTTTTGTTTTGTAAACTTGCCGTTTACATATGCTGTTGTTCATTCTTTTTCGTGCCGCC